>CANLII010000049.1 GCA_947491315.1 Ignavibacteria bacterium | reverse complement strand
AGGAATGGAATGATTCCCGGACTCATTGGAAAAGGATATGTTGAAGATATCAATGTAGAACTCAATAAAGCCTCGATATATATTGCACCACTATTTGTGGGCGGAGGAATTCGCATAAAAATTCTTGAAGCAATGTCAGCCGGCTTGCCCGTTATCGCTTCACCTGTTTCAGCAGAAGGCATAATGGCCAAGAAGGAAGACGGACTCATTATATGCTCTACAAAAGAAGAATGGATCCTAGAGATTTTCAATTTGATGGATAATCCGATTGTATCGAAAGAATTGGGGGTAAAAGCCAGATCATTTATTGAAAAAAATCATTCATGGGAAGTTACAGCCAATAGAATGATGCATTTGATTCAAGAACTGAATGCATGATCTTATGCTCTGACACCTTTTTTTATCAAAGCCAAAGCGATTCTCAATTCCGCGAATTCATACCCATCCCCAAGCTCTGCTCGATATTGTTTCAACAATGAAAATGGCATGCGTTGATACAGTTTGGACATATCTCTGAGTAATTCTTTTGAAATCAGATATGCACATTCCTTTTCGTGATCAGACTCAATCAATTGCTGAACATGCTGCGCGATTGTACCAATTGTTAGGTTACGAGAATTTGCAATTTCATCCAAAGAACAATTTTGTTTGATAAATGCATATGTAATACGCACCGTAGGAGACAATTCGGACTCCATATTTTGCATAGTTTTTGAATTCAATATTTCAGCAATGAATAATGGACCATAGGTTTTGGCCAATTCTTTGGGAATCGAACAAATAGTCACCAGATCCTCAATAGTATTTGGTCTTGTAATGCTCAGTAATTCCATAGAAGCATCTGTAAAGTATGTATGAATCATTGAATCTTGTTTTCCAATGGAAGCTCTTACTTTTTCAAGTGCCTTCAACAATACTTTTTGAGGATCCGAACGAAGTTTTATTTGTAAAGGGACAATATGTTCTTTTACTATTTTTTTCCCTTTTTCAGTAATGGAAATCACAGGATAGTCTCCATGACTACTCTCGGCGAAATGTTCTTCCAATATTGATTCAAAGGCATCTCTTAGAGAAAACATTGCATAGCCGCGAAGTCGACCATAGACTTTTGATTGTTGTAGTTGATACTTTTTAACATTAGTATCCTTCTCATCTCCAAGAATACAAGATATAATGGTTTTCTTACCAAAATATCCATTCAATTCTTGGATTTGAAGTAACAGAGAATGTCTTACAAAAATATCTTTGTTGTCTTGTTCGTGTAATGACAAATCTTCATGTACTTTGCATGAGGAGCATGAACCACAAGTGATAATGGTATTCGAATCATCTCTGAAGTAATCAAGCAAATATCTTTGCTTGCACATCTCTGTTTCCATGTATGTGATTACGGAGTCCAATTTGTCCAGTGCATGTTCATGTCTTTTTTGCAAGGCCATGAAATCAATTGGTATTTCATCAGGAGGAAATCGTTGTTGTAATAGCATGATACCTGAATGTACAGCTGATTGTCCGAGTTTGATGAGACCTGATTGCTCAAATTTTCGAAGCGACTCTTGAACATATATTTTTTGCAAGTGATATATTCTGATCATTTTTTCCATATCAAATGGAACTGAACGAAGCATTGATTCGGGACCTAACATCCGAAGAAGTGCCATCATGATTCCACGATCATGATCATGCATCTTTACGATTCTTTCTTTTAACTCCTCTTGCTCAGCGATGATGCGAATCATTGCATTTGATTTTTTATTTCCGGCATTGCTCAATACTTGATTTCTTTCCAATATTCCAAGTATTGTATTCACTTGAATCGCATGAATCCCACAAGCATTTCCAATCTGCTCTGGAGAAAGTAAAATTGGCTGAGTTAAATACCCATAAATTGGAGTTTGAGCAAATAGTACATTGTATACCGAAATGATGTCTCGTTTGGATGGATATGTACAGGATAAGAAGAAATCCATCAAATCTCTGTCTTTGGGATGATACAGTACTATACACTCAGAATCTATCCCATCTCGACCCGCCCTTCCTGATTCTTGATAGTATGATTCCAATGTCAAAGTGATATCGCAGTGAATCACGACTCTCACATTTGATTTATCCACTCCCATTCCAAAGGCATTCGTTGCAATGAGAATTGGAGATTGTTCTTTCAGAAATTGCTCTTGTACTCTTTGCCTTTGAGAATCCGGCAAACCGGCATGATACGAAAGCACAGCCAAACCTGATTGCTGCAGGGCCATGGCATATTCCTCAACTCTTTTGCGCGAGCCACAATACAAGATTATGGAGCCTGAAATACCTTTTTGAGAGCGATCTTTGAGGAATCGAGTTAAGAACCGCACTTTTTTATCTGCTGCAATTACTTGATAATGAAGGTTCTTACGATAAAACCCTCCAATATGAACAAAAGGGAAGTGTAATGATAATTGTCTAATGATATCTTCTTTCACTTCAGGAGTTGCCGTTGCAGTTAATGCAATAATCGGAGGTCTTTTTCCTAAGTCCTTGAAAGCATTTGATATTGAAGTGTAAGCAGGACGGAAGTCATGTCCCCATTCAGAAATACAATGGGCTTCATCCACTGCAATGAATGAGATTTCAATTGTTCTGAGAAAGGCCATGAATTGAGGGTTTTGGAGTCTTTCTGGGGATATATAGAGTAATTTTATGCGACCATTCACAATGTCTCTGGCAATGATTTGCTGATCATGTTGAGAGACGGTACTATTAATTAATGCTGCGGGAATATTTCGTTCTAACAAGCCGTCGACTTGGTCCTTCATGAGCGCAATCAAAGGTGAAATGATGATGGCGGTTCCGGGCAACATCAAGGCGGGAATTTGATAGCATAAAGATTTTCCGCCACCGGTTGGCATGATGACAAGTGTATCTTTACCACTTACAATACTATTGATGATTTCTTGTTGACCAGTGCGAAATACATCATATCCAAAATACTCATTGAGTATCGATAAAGACATACTATGTAGATTTAATGCACTCACGGGGGATTATTCCAATTATACCTTACTTTACATAATGCAAATTATATTGCATATTT
>CANLII010000048.1 GCA_947491315.1 Ignavibacteria bacterium | reverse complement strand
TTTTGGAGCAGTGCAGAAAACTCACTTGCCGAGAGTAAAGTCTTTGCTTGTTGAGTTTGCGTCTCAGAGCAAGAGAAAAGACCGATCAATACTGCGCTTAAGAAAAAGAGATATATGTTTTTCATAAATCCATGAAATATGTGAGACATGATTATCTGTTAATTTTGGATTGTAAACCTGCCCATCCGCCGCCATTATGTACTTCAGCATAACCTTGAGATATCAGCAAGCGTTTTGCCGAAGCACTTCTTGCACCCGAAGCGCAGCATGTGATCACGGGAGAATCTTTCTTGATTTTCGACAAGTGTTTGCCGAGTGAATCAAGAGGAATATTGATGGAACCTGTAATATGACCCGATGCATATTCGCCCGGACTTCTCACATCAATAATTTGTGCTTTTCTGTTCATCAAATCGGCAAAATCCACTTTGGGACCAATGCCGAATAGTTCTTTCAGTACACCAAACATGGATTATCCTTGTTGAGATTGATAAAAATTAACTTCCATCCATCCGCCAGCATTATGACATTCAATGCCTTTTGATGAAAGGAATTGCGTTGCCATACCGCTTCTACCGCCGGATGCACAACAAAGAATGAGAGGTTGTTTTAAAGTTGTTACTTCTTCAAAACGCTGTTCAAGTTCTTGCAGTGGTATATTGATGGAACCCGAAACATGTCCGCCCATGAATTCGGCGGGAGTTCTGACATCAATGATTGTGCCTGTACCATTTTTGATCAAATCTTCAATCATTTCGACTCTTCCTTTTGTGATTCTTTTTGAAAACTTGCGATGAATAATGAACCCATGATTCCGCCATAGATTGTGCTGATCAAGGGATTTCCTGTGATGGCGCAACCGCGTTCGCATCCATAAAAGTGATAATAGGCATAGCCCAAAATCGAACCCAAAATGGCGCCGATGACAGCTTTTTTGATGTAGGGTGAAATATTCATAGTCGCAAAACAAAGGAATCGAAGAAAAGGAATAGGTGATAATGTCACATTGCTCGATTTACTTCTTGGCAATCATGCGAATGACTTCCGCTTGGCCTTGATGGAGAAGTCCTTCATCCAAGTATACGGTCTCAATCGAAATAGCAATATCATCCACATCTGCGAAATCATGCATGAGGATTTCGGGAGTATAGAGCATGGTGATGTCTTTGGGTCCGCCCGAGGTTCTCGGAATCTGCTCCGGATTGAATGCTTCGAGTAAAATCGTGCCCCCGACTTTCAACCACTGAAGCGCTCTTTGATGAATGGATGTTCTTATATCGGCCGGGAAATGCGCATAGATGAATACGATGCAATCAAATAACTCGGATGGATATTCAATTTCAGTTGCATCACCGATGCGATAGTCAATTGAAACGCCATTCTGCTCAGCCAGTTTATATGCCTTTTTTTGTCCTTCCTTGCTTCCATCAAATGCGGAAACATTCCAACCGAGCGCGGCGGCGAAGACCGCATTTCGACCTTCGCCTTCGCATGCGAATAGAATAGCGCCGGGATTCAATAGAGGAAGTTGTTCTTCGAGAAATGCATTGGGTTTTGTACCATAGACATATTCCTCTGCGGAGAAGCGTTCATCCCATTGATTCATGATGTTACCTTACAGGTATTGACACCGATGATTGAATAGAGTCCGCAGAAACCAACCGCGCTTGTGATGAGTGCCGCTGCGCCAATGGCGAGTGCTATAATGCCGAGCGTGCCGGTAACAGTTTCAGAGAAATACAAATAAGCCATGATTGCTGCAATTGCGATGCGCAATACTTTGTCGATCGTACCAACATTCTGTTTCATAAAAAACTCCGTGGGCATACATGCCAATTATTGGAAATGTTCGTGATTGGATACTTCGATCACTTCATCCAATATAGCATGTTCACATAGAATGCGCATATCGTTTGAGATAGAATTACGACAGGGCATCGGGAAATCCCCTCAAAGCAGTATTTTTGCCCTTTCTGTATTCTTCATTTTTCGTGTGTCAACCATGGGAATCGCTTGTGGCATCGTTGGATTACCAAATGTTGGTAAATCAACATTATTCAATGCACTCACTTCATCTCTTCAGGCGGAGGCCGCCAATTATCCATTTTGCACGATAGATCCGAATGTCGGAGTCGTGAATGTGCCCGATGCCAGATTAGAAGTCTTGGATGCGATGTATCAAACAGAGCGCGTGGTTCCCACGACCATTGAATTTGTTGACATCGCCGGATTGGTGAAGGGTGCCGCTTCGGGTGAAGGACTTGGCAATCAATTCTTGACACATATCCGCGAGGTAGATGCCATCGCGCATGTGGTGCGTTGTTTCGAGGATGAGAATGTGATACATGTGAGCAATCATGTGAATCCCGTTGCCGATATCGAAACGATCAATACGGAATTGCTTTTGAAGGATGTAGAATCCGTTGAGAAGAAGATTGAGACCGTGCAGAAAAAGGCGCGTGGACAAGACAAAGATGCGAAGGAAGAATTAGAATTTCTCTTGAAGCTGAGAGATTTCATGAATGAGGGCAAGACTGCGAATTTATTCCCCATTGATGATGCGCAAAAGCCATTCATGCGTACATTGTTTTTGCTGACTGATAAGCGCGTGATGTTTATTGCGAATACCGATGAGCAAGGATTGAAATCCGGTAATACATATATTGATCAAGTGAAAGAATATGCCGCACAGCAGGGTTCGCTTGTTGTACCCATTTGCGCAAAGATCGAAGCTGAAATTTCACAATTGGAAGCTGATGATCGTGATTTGTTTTTGCAGGACATGGGCATGGAAGAACCTGGTTTACATCGCGTGATTCGCGAGGCATATAGTCTGCTCGGACTCATCACCTATATCACTGCAGGTAAGAAAGAAGTCCGCGCATGGACCGTGAAAAAGAATTCAACCGCGCCACAAGCGGCCGGCGTGATACACACCGATTTTGAAAAAGGATTCATCCGCGCGGAAGTCATGAAATATGATGATCTCAAACGCTTGGGCACAGAGCAAGCCGTAAAAGATGCCGGTTTATACAAAGTAGAAGGCAAAGAGTATATTGTTCACGATGGTGATATCATGTATTTTAGGTTTAATGTGTAGGAAAGAAATCTGAAGGGATATTATAAAATCAGGGGAATTATCTTATCAGGGG
>CANLII010000047.1 GCA_947491315.1 Ignavibacteria bacterium | reverse complement strand
AAGATGGTGGTCTATTTGTACAACTCACCATCAAAATGGAAAATGACACTCCTCGCATAACTTCTTTCAAGGATATTCCTTTCTGGGTTTGGAAGGGATCATCAAAAGAAGTGAAAGGCATTCATGGATATTATGTGATTCCGGAATCAAAAATCTCTATACTGCCTGCCGGTGAAGCAAAAAAAGCTCAAGTCTTTTTTGATGATACAAGGAAGATTCTCAAGAAATGAAATAATAGTGAACATACATGGTACTGCTTTAGACAGAGATCACATCTTTGATGCCATGGGTTTATCAATGGTCGCCAATTATTCATACGGAATTAGTTTTTTATAACACAAACCACCACTAATACCACACAGAATCAATTACAGATTGCTATTTTTACATATAATGTTTGGTTCTAAAGTCTACAGGAACGTATATGGATTCGATCTTTTCACGCTATTCGCATCTCGGTCTACCGATATTTCGCATTTGTGTTTCACTCATGATGCTCACACATGGTTGGGCAAAACTCATGAAATTGACCGCAGGCGGAGAAATCAAATTTTATAATTTCATGGGTATGGGACCCGAAATCTCGCTCACACTTGCAGTCATCGGTGAATTGATTGCGCCACTATTGATCATCGTTGGATTCAAAACGCGATATGCTGCACTTCCTGCCGCATTCACGATGGGCGTCGCGGCTTTCATCGTTCATGGAGCGGATCCACTCGGTGAAAAAGAATTGGCTCTCTTTTATTTTCTTTCCTTCTTCATGATCATGCTTACCGGTCCGGGAGTATATTCTGTTGATACAAAAGACTGAGCATACAATGCCACAAGGCATGAAAAGATTCATTGTATCACTCTCAATCATCATCATCGGCACCATGATCGCATGGAATGCCAATGGGAGATCTTTGATTGGAGTGGATGATGCACAGATTTATCTGGTGTATATGCAGAATCTCGCCGATGGACATGGCTTTGTGTATAATGTCGGGGGAGAATATGTGGAAGGCTTCACTTCACTCCTTTGGACACTCATCGGCGCATTGATTGCAATACTGAATCTACCCCTGGAATATACTCTTCTAGGTATCAATATATCGCTGATTGCTTTTTTGCTTTCGCGATTATGGGGTTATATCGATACAGAGAAATTCATTTCATGGAAATCAATACTCTTTCTTGGTTTAGTATTCTTTACTCCGGGATTTATTGAATGGACGATTTTTTCATTGCTTGAAACCGGTTTGTGGACCACACTCCTTGGTTTGATTGCACTCGGTATTCTTGAGAAAAGAAGCGCGGGACATATGGCTTGGCTTGTAGGTTTGCTCATTCTCTGCAGACCCGAAGCAATGCTTTGGGGTATGGTTTTATCAGGGATATATGCATTTGTCATGCACAAAGAAAAGAAGGAAGTTCGCATCGATCAGTACATTCCACTCTTCACTTTATTAGTCACATTGTGTTGTTTGATTCTCTGGCGCATCTCTTATTTCGGATTTCCACTTCCCAATACATATTATGCAAAGGTATCCTCGAATTTCATATCCAATCTCTTTGATGGCATGAAGTATACCGCGAAAACACTCCTTCAATTCCCAATGCTGATTCCAATCATTGGAGTGATAGTGATTGATGTTTTGAAAAATTTAAGGACATCATCGATTAAAGAAATCAATGAAAAACATATACTGATTCTCAGCATAGTAAGTATCACAATTCTCATTCCACTGCTAACAGGTGGCGATCATTTTCAATTGTCGAGATTTTATCAAGCTACCATGCCTTTGATGATATTCGGCGGAATTCTCTCATTGAGATATCATATTCCAAAAGCATCACTTTTTACAGTTGGAATGCTGATGATTTCCATGCTTTCTTCGCGGTGGATTGTCTATGCTGTGACCAATACTCCACTGTCACATGAATGGAAGATTGCAATCGAAGGAAGAAATCAATCGGAACAATTGAATGCATTTTTCTCGAATGGGTTATTGCCGAGTCAAGGAGTGCTGACCGCGGGTGGAACGGCTTATGCATATAAAGGAATGACGATAGATTTGCTTGGTTTGAATAATGTACGAATGGCGCATGCTGAACCGGTGAAAAAGGAAGGACTGATGAAGAATCATGCCTCATTTGTTCCTGCCGTGTTCTATGAATTAGCACCCGATATTGTGTGGATGGGAGGAGGTTTTTCCGAGAAGGAAGAATCAGTGTTAAACATACATACATTCACTGCAAGAGTCTTTCATGATATTCATGAAGAAGAGAAATTCATTCAGCAATATGCAGGATATTCCATTCGTAATTCGAGAGGTAAATGGATCGCTACTTTCATGAAGAAAACATTCGTGAAGCAATTGAATACTGCAGAGTATATCATCAAAGAGATACCGCTGAAAAAACTTGTCGAATGATATCAATGAATGAGAATGCGATACTGATATGGGGATAATGTCACGGTGGAATTGAGTGTATCATTTACATTCGACAAAGCATCTTTCCAATAGGTATTTTGAAGTGCAAGAGGTAGTGAGATTTGTGTTTGCTGATTGCGAACATTTGCCATGATGAGCATTTCCTTTCCTTGATATGTCTTCTTGAAACATACCGCATCACGATACTGAAATAATGTATTTTCTCCTCTTCTTGCCACATCATTTCTTGTATATACATTCATCATGTCTGCATATGCTTTTAGCATAAAAGGATTTTCATTCCAATTGATCGGTGATTTTGAAAAGAATGGTGTTTTGCTTGCTCTGCCGACTTCTTGTCCTGAATACAATAATGGAACGCCTTCAAGAAATATCGTGATTGCGGATGCCGACAATGCACCTTGAATTCCTTTGAATATCTGCACAGGCGAATTGTCCCATGCGGATTCATCATGATTCGTTGTGAAACGCAATCTGTGTTTTCCTTTGGGAACACTATTATACTCGGTAGCATGAGTTGATGTTATGCTCATTGCTGATCCACCTGCATATACGCTTTTGAGTGTGGAATAATAATCCCAAGAAAAGATGAGATCAAATCCGGATGAAAAATGATCTCCTCTCGTTCCTTCTGCGAGGAAAAGCAATGATGATTTCACTGAATCGAGTTTGATGATTGCATCTCTCCAAAAGTCTGACGGAACACCATCCGCATAATCACACCTGAAACCATCTATATCACATTCTTTGATTCACCACTTCATGGAAGTAATCATGGAATCACGCATGATGCGATTGTCAAAATTGAGATCCGCAACATCAGTCCAAGTGGTGCCTGGAGGATGTGCAATCAAACCTTGAATCGTGCCTTCCTGACTGAATGCACGAAAATTCACCTCATATATCACAAGATCATCAAGCTGAGGAAGTCCGGTCCATGCATTGTTCCCACCAGAGTCAGTGGGAATATCAATCGGTCTTTCAGTGCATGATATGGTACAGAATATCTTGAGCAGAACAAGTATGAGGTCTTTCATGCTTGCGCGGTTGATTGTGAACCTTGCGTGATGATGCGATAGATCATGATACTGAACAGTGAGGAGAAAAAGCACCAAGTGCTTGGCACTGAACTTTCATAGAATATTCCTGCAATGATGAGTCCGAAAATATTTGCTAGACCATATTCTGTCATCCCTTTGCGAGAAGAAATGAACATCGGAACAACAGTACACAAGAGATATATCGCATTATATGATTGAATGACATATTGATTATAGAACTCATATTGAGTGGT
>CANLII010000046.1 GCA_947491315.1 Ignavibacteria bacterium | reverse complement strand
GCAGGTGCCATGGCATTCAGTTCGGTCAGTGTGATTAGTAATTCATTGCGTTTATCAACACTCAAGTAAATCATGATTCACGGTTCATCCACATCGCCGATAGCATTTCAATGGGATGCATGGTATGCCTCTGTAGGAGGTCGCAGCATACATATCGCTGAAGTAGATGAGTATTTGAAGCAAATTCGTGAATATCAATATCCTCGATTCACGGGGGAAGTGAATCCTCAAAAGACACTCTTTGCATCCAATCAAAAAGCATCGCAATTCATCAAGAATACAGCCCGCTCATTAGGTGCAGATGAAGTTGGCATTGCGATGATCGAACCAAGCGATGTGTATAAAGGGCGCGTGATTCATGATCCATTTGCCATCGTGGTCGGACAAAAAATGCTCTGGCGAGAATTTCAGGGAGTGCCAAATGAGCGCTCCGCAATTGAATGTCTGCGTATTTATTTCACGCTCGGTGAAGTCGTGATCGCCCTTGCGGATCATATTCGATCGCTCGGTTATGCATGCACTGTTGAACATCCGATTGGCGACAGCGATGTATTGCATGTACCACTTGCGCTCAAAGCAGGATTCGGCGAATTGGGTAGACATGGCTCCATCATCCATCCAACGATGGGTCCACTCTTTCGGCTTGGCAGCGTGATCACCGATATGCCTCTTGCCATCGATGCACCCATTGATGCCGGAATCGCCAAGTTTTGTGATACCTGCAAAGCATGCAGAATTTATTGTCCTGCCGATGCCATTCCCGATGAACGCTCAAGCGAGGCAGGCAAAGATCATTTGGGGAATGACAGATATATGGTCGATACAGGACGCTGTTTTCCGTATTTTGCAAAAGATCATTATTGCTCGGCATGTCTGGCGGTTTGTGTGTATAATCACAAGGAATGGGCAAGAGATTTTGAAGGTTTCAAAACAAAGCTATTTCCTGATTTACAGCTCAAAGAGGCACCAGAACCCGTCGATCCCGACGCAGAAACACATTCGTATCCACTTCGCAAACGATAATTCGGAAACATCATGCATCATATTCTCCTCATCGTCCTCATCCTTGGTTTGATTGGATGTGGCAAAGAAGAAACGATTACTCTCACTTCCGCAAAGGGCGGTAAAAATTTTGGCGGTGTCTTTCGCATCAATATGATTCGCGGAAATCCGAATGGACTTGATCCCGTGATTATCAATAGCAAGCTCGCGGATGATATCGCTTTGCAGGTCTATGATCGATTGATTTCATTTGATTCAAGTTTGGGTGTGATTCCCGAGGCGGCAAGTTCCTGGGAAATCTCAGCTGATGGAAAAGAATATGTGTTTCATATTCGGACGGACATGACATTCCATAATAATATATGTTTCAGGAATGGAAAGGGTCGGAAGATGTCCGCCAAAGATGTGGAATATTCACTTGTCCGCGCATGCGATCCTAAATCACGAACCGTACATTATTGGGCATTCAAGGATAAAGTTGTGGGAGCCAATGCATTTTATGATGCGCGTTTGGCGGACAAACCCGTGACCAAGATAGAGGGCATTCAAGCCACTGATGATACCACATTGAAGATTCGACTCACACGCGCTTATTCTCCATTCCTTCTGCTCCTAGCTAATTCACTCGGATGTATAGTGCCAAAAGAGGCGGTCAATCATTATGGTCGTGACTTTTTCCAGAATCCCGTTGGCACCGGACCATTCATGTTTGTGGAATGGCGACCCGACATTTCCATGACATTCCGCAAGAATCCAAACTATTGGCAAAAGGATGAAGCCGGCAATAAGCTTCCTTATTTGGAATCACTTGTGTTCACCTTCATCAAGGATGACAAACTACAATTGAAGGAATTCAGCGATGGCAATTTGGATGAATGTTTCACATTACCGACTGAGTTCTTTGAAGACATCGTTGATACGAAAAACAAGAAAGCCAAAGCACCATATGATCAATTTCAATTGCAATCCACACCAGCTTTGCTGACATGGTTCATAGATTATCTTTGCATCAAAGCGCCCTTTGATAATCCTGATGTTCGCCGTGCATTCAGTTATGCGATTGATAGAAAAAATATCGTGAGATATGTATTGAAAGATGCGCCATATGGTCCAGCTTTTCACGGCATCACTCCACCCGTTTTCAAGAATTATGATATCAAGAATATACCAGGATTCGATCTCAATATTCAAAAAGCACGCGAACTTCTAGCAAAAGCAGGTTATCCAAATGGAAAGAATTTCCCGAATGTCACATTTCATATTTATCCCGAACCACGACTCGTACAAGTTGCCGAAGCAGTGCGCTCGATGATTAAATCGAATCTCGGTATTGAATTGCAAATCCAAACAATTCAGTTCTCTGAATTCCTACAATTGGCCGAAGAAGGAAAACTTGCGATGTGGGGCACTCGCTGGTATGGTGATTATCCCGATCCCGAAAATTATATCAATCTTCTCGATGGCGCGCTCGTTCCCAATTCTGTGAATGAACCAAGCTATCCAAATAGTACCCGGTATAAAAACTTGGAAGCAACAGCATTATTCGCGCAAGCCATGGCAGAAAATGATGAAGCGAAACGCATGGAACTCTATCGTAAAGCTGAATCCATGGCCATCGCTGATGCACCCGCCACAATGCTCTTTTATGAAAATCACTATCGCCTTTTACAACCATGGGTACGCGGATATCCGCTTGATGGTCTTGCAAGAGTCATGCTGAAGAAAGCATGGTTTGTAGCTAGAAAATGAAACTTTTATCTTATTCCCCTGGAGGGGTTCCCGTTTCTCGACTATGCTCGAAATTCAGGGCGGGGTGGGACTCTAACTATGATGTCGCCCCGAGCGAAGCCGAGGGGTGGGGCTTTATTGTTATGTCGCCCCGCTGGGGCTATTGTGGGGTATTGCACCCCGAGCGAAGCCGAGGGGTGGGGCTACTGTTCTCCGAGCGAAGCCGACGCCTGTTCTCCGAGCGGAGCCGAGGAGAAAATCTCTTCAATCTTCGCATTTTTTGCGGAGATTATTCCATCTATTCACCGCAGATTTTGCGGAGAATATGATATCTCATTAACTTGGTTGAGCTATTCCGTATCATATTCATTCATCATCATGGCAAAAAACAAAACAACAGAAACCGCAATCGATCCAATTGATTTCATTCATTCATATGTTGAGAATGAGCAAAAGAAAGAAGATAGTTTGAAATTGCTGGAACGTATGAAAGAATGGTCCGGCTATGAACCCAAGATGTGGGGTCCGACGATGATTGGATTTGGCACATATCAATACACTACAGACAGCGGACATTCCGGCGAATTCTTCATCATCGGATTCTCTCCACGCAAAGCGGCATTTTCACTCTATGTGAAAGCACCGGGAAATGACAATCCTGAATTGCTTGAGAAATTGGGTAATTACAAAATGGCCAAAGCCTGTATCTATGTGAAGAAACTTGCGGATATAGATGTGAATGTGCTGAAAAAACTATGTAAAGCAAGTCTGGCTCATATGAAAAAGAATTATGTATGTTCATGATACCAACTAACTATTGGCTTTTTATATAACTTCCTGAGTATTATGAACAGAAGTCGATTTCAGATATTTCTTTCACTACTAGCTATATGTACCTGCATATCTTGTACATCTTATAGATTGAGTCCAGAATATCGCGAACTTCTACTTACGAATCAACAGATTAAGATTGGTGGAATAGACAGAACCTATCACCTCTTCAATCCTTCACAGAAAGCAAACTCTCCAATTGTATTTCTCTTTCATGGAAATGGTGGAAGCGCAGACAATATCGCAGGTTTGTCACATGTGAAAGCTCCCTATATTCCATGGTTTGACATCGCAGCTAATGAAGGACTTATCCTTGTGATTCCTGATGGAACAATAGGTCCGAAGAATTCTCAAGGATGGAATGATTGTAGAAATGATGCCCCTCGAATTCCCGCAAGCGATGATGTTAGATTCATAACAACATTAGTCGATACACTGAAAACATCACTGCGATATGATGACCGAAAAGTGTATATGGTTGGAACTTCCAATGGCGGACATTTCGTGATGCGTCTTGCGCAAGAAATCCCACATCGCATGACGGCATTTGCATCAATTGTGGCTTCAGGACCTGCTAATTCGAAATGCTCAATATCAACGATTCCGGTTTCTGCATTATTCATGAATGGTACAGCAGATCCACTTGTTCCCTATCTGGGTGGCAATACTGAAAATGGTACAGTGATTTCAACTGATAGTAGTATTGCATATTGGGTAAAAAGAAATGGAACACAGACAGCTCCCATCATCACTGAATTTCCACAAAAGAGTTCTTCGAAAGTGATCTCTTACCGGTATGCTCAAGGAGTAAATGATACCGAAGTCATGCTATACAAAGTGGTAAATGGAGGACATATCGAACCCAGCCGAAGAGAGCGCTATTCCTTTCTGTGGACAGCATTTGTAGGTACGCAAAATGGAGATATCGAAAGCGCGGAAGAAATTTGGTCATTCTTTAAAGGAAAAGTTCGTAAATAAGCATCATGAAAACACATCAATATCAAAGCACCATCACATGGACCGGCAATAAAGGAAGCGGAACGAGCGATTATCTTTCCTATTCCAGAGATCATGTTATTGCCATTGAAAACAAACCCGATCTACTCGGTTCATCCGATACAGCATTCAGAGGCGATGGCACCAAACATAATCCGGAAGACATGCTTCTTGCTTCCCTCTCGGTATGTCATATGCTTTGGTATTTGCATCTTTGCGCTGATGCCGGTATCATCGTCACTGCTTATACTGACACCCCTTCAGGAGTATTACAGGAGCGAGAGGGCGGCGGCGGACAATTCACGGAAGTCAATCTGCATCCTCGGGTGACAATTACGAATGCTGATTTGATTGAACTAGCTCTATCTTTGCATGATAAAGCTCACGATAATTGCTTCATCGCGAATTCCGTGAAATTTCCTGTGAGGCATGTACCTTTGATACGAGCTGAAGAGTGAGAATACAATTCAAATATGAAGTGAGAACTTTGATGCACAACTACTCATATATACGATGCTTATATCTGTGTATATACCTATGCATGTTCTGTATCAATCTAAACGCCCAAGCTTTCAATCCCGCTTTGGCTTCGAGATTGCAGAAGACAATTGATAGCATTCTCATCGCAAAAGACATCAAAGGGATTTCAGCGGGTGTATATATTCCGAATATGGGTACATGGCAAGGCGTGAGTGGGATTTCTCATCCGGGTGTGCCAATAACTTCAGACATGGAATT
>CANLII010000045.1 GCA_947491315.1 Ignavibacteria bacterium | reverse complement strand
ATGGTAGAGAGGATAAATATATTCCAATGATTGGAGAGTATAGATCGGCAAGAGTGTTTTTGGAAGTGTATAAAAACGACATTACGGGCAGGCTTTATATCCTTGATAGACCTCTGGTGGATGGTTTATTCATACTCTTTGAAAGAACCAAAGACAATCAACTGTTCAATTTTTATGAATGCAATTGAAAGAATTAATATTCCAGGATTATGTCATTTTTGATATTGTCAATAGATATAGATTTGAATCTTTTGAATACCGATTGTCCAACCAATAGTGGAGCATTTGGCTCATCAATTATAACGGCTTGTACATCATACAGATCTATACCACCGATATTGACATTTTTCAATAATACCTTTGTTCCTGGTATGATATCTCCATTGGCTATGCTCAATGATGTCTGGGCGACATAATCATCAATCGTTAGACTTCCCTGCTTATACAATACAAATGCTTCAGCGCTGGAGATACTGACACTGCTCGCCCCTGTGTCAAAAACGCATCGAAAACTCAACCCATTGATCTCAACCATAATATAGTATACACCATTTTCTTCTTCCATGGGTATAATTGCTATTTGTCTGTCTCTGCTAACTCGTGGATCAAACTCCTCAGGAGGCAATTCCTTCATATCATAAAACAGTTCATTTCTTGACTTCTCCCCACTACTTAATGTATCTCCGCCGGCAATTTCTCTGTCAATATCATTGAATATTTCAGCTTGTGGTTCTTCTTTACTACCGCATGAAGATAATATACAAGCTGAAAAGCCAATGCTAAGCAGATAAAATGCTAGTTGCATTAATGGGTTACGATCTTTATTCATTTGTTTTTATTCACATTTAATTTCTTCTCAACAGTTTCATCAGAAATGCTCATTGAATCTATCTGATAGAGATTGGTATCAGAAACACCGGTTGTAGAAGATTCAGAAGTAGTAGAAGAATTATCTGAATAATAGGAGTCAGTTGCATAAAGGAGCAATGCGAAACTTGCAAAGAAGGCAGGAATTGTTCTGATATACTTTCTTCGAGCTTGAAATTCATTCTTGTCTTTCAATTCTTCATATTCATCAAAGTATTGCACTTTGGGTATTGGGAAGGGATCTTTTCCATAATCATTATCACCAATTGTCCCTCTTTTAAAGTAAATGATTGGATTGATCAAGCCAAAGAACCCGGTAATATTGCAATCATGCGCTCTTTTGATTGCCTGCATATTCATGACAAAGCCAAAAAACAGATAGATCAGCCATTGTATGGTATACATTCCATCATATTCAGTTCCATTCAATGAATAGGTGAATAATGGCTCTCCACCCTCCATCAACATCTCAAGAATGAGATTCATGAATAATGCAAGAGAACCAATCACCAAGACTCGCTCCCAAAACATGAGGAGTGTTATCCTTCCCTTTCCATTCAACAGATGCACTTCCTCATTCGCGGATTTGCCGGGTTTATAAGAATATATATCTGATGCTTTTGACATTTTCATTGACTAAATAAAAGGTTTTAATCGTTGTTGTTTTTTTGAGAAGAAGGAGAGTTTTATTTGTGTTCATCCTCAGGCTTCTGATTCCCAATATTACTATTCGGAACCGACTGAGTTGGTTTATTAGATTTAGTATCTGCATCAATTGTGGCTGATTCGGTATCCTTTACCGAATCAATTCTCGTATTCCTTTCATCATGCAAATTATCCAGAACAGCTCTTGTACTATCATATTGTTGATCAATATATCCCTTTATCTGAGCGATTTCATCATCAGTGATGGCATATTGTTTAGGGGAAATGAAAGGAAAAGCAAGATAGAGTAAGAATAAAGTTACAAGACCGATTGAGGCAAATTTCCATATCATCACTTCTTTTGAGAGATCATCCAATTTTCTTAATATTCCCCTTCTGGTTTGTTGCATGTCATCTTTAAGGATTGTGATCTCAGAGTGAAGATCTCTCAAATCTGAAGAACCAACTCTTTTTGAACCGGTTTTTTCATCTGTATATTGTTGATATGCATTGCCAACTTTATGAAACACAGGGAATTTTATTTCTCCCCATTTTTGATATGCTCTCTTGAGGTGATTGAAGTCTTCGGTAATATAGATTTTATTCGACTCTGTTGACATGCAGCCAATTTCAATGGAACCTTCAATAAGATCCGGAACATAGAAAGCAGAAATATCATTTCTTTGAAGACTTGGAATATCAGGCGATACATTGATTTTTTCAAAATAGCTCAGCTCATTGTTCTGAGTATACTCAGAAATACCTTTCCATATTTTCTTTACATCCTCAAGAAAATCACTTTTATTGAATTTCAAACCGGAAAGACTCAGAGTGGCGAACCTCTCTTTTGCAGACTTGAGCAATCGAAGATTATAGTCAGTCAATTGCACATCACCATCCGAAAGAATGGCAACTCCATATGTGCTTCCTGATAAACGATCGCCGGCAAATGCTTGGGCACAGGAGTATTGTTTCAATAGTGAATATGCTTTGCCCTTGCTAGTTTTGAACACATACTTAGCAATAGTATCTTTATTATCCGGTTCATCAACTGAAAATACCAATGATTCCAATTGATCAAAATGTTTGATGATCACATTAAAATCAGGCACTAGTCCATTCTTATCAAAAGCATGGAATGTGAAATCTTGTGATTTCCCAAAGAAGAGAAAATAAGTATTCATAGTTTACCCAAAAATTCGTTCCCACCATGATTTAGCATCTAAATCTTTCTGTGTGCAAATCTGATACAATGCCTTCCAAAATCGAGAAGGATAATCATAATTGATGCGTACAATTTCCTGTACATTCACGCCATTGACATTACTCACAAGTAGTTTCCCAACTGAGTATTGTCCCCAAACAACAGTCGTGTTCTTGACTGCCGCATAGATGGAAGGTCTTTTTTCACGAATGAAATCTTCTACATTCAAATCTTCATCAGGATTTTTATCCCATTGAGAAACAACGATGAAAAAACGAGAATTTTTCAGAATATGTGGCTGATTTTGTTTGATATAATTCAGAAAATCATAATGCAAAGCATCTTCCCTATTATGCGCATCACGCTGATTTTCATTATCCATCTTGGCTGGTTCAAAAGGTGTGATTAATGTAAAGATAACTGGTGAATCATCCACTTTCAAACCATTGAATACAGCATTGATTTTCTCTGTGAAAGCAGAATTTTCACTCGTCTTGATTTTCTTGAGATCTTCACCTCCTAAATCAAGAAAGGTAAGTTTCAGCAGAGGCAATTTTGGTTTTGCCGGCTCGATTGTGATCCCGATCAAGTCCATAGTACCCGTTTGAGTACTATCATAAAGCTTACCTGAATCAAAATAATTGATCATGCTATCGACAGCTTTTCTTCCTTTATCGAATGGAAAATCATTTTCCAGAAATGTTCTAAATAATACATCTTCTCCCTTTCGTGCATAATACATGAGAGAGGATAGAAATAGGGATTTTCCAGCTTGAGGAAATCCAACGGGAATGATCAATGTTCGATTCTGGGCTGAGAACTCGGTGAACTCTTTTGATATCTGATGAAGAGTAAGGTTCTCAAGGAAATCGGTTGTCGGATAATCATCCTGACTTTCAAAGACAATTTCACTACTTGTTTTTATTTCACTACTTGTTTTTAACGGTATTTTTTCTTCTTCACTATCATCCGAATCAATACGGATATTAATTTCATCCATGATTGCATTCCATCATTATTCAGTTAAAATGTCCCAGGCTTCATATTGCGTTTCACACCTATTTCCATATCATTTTTCTTTAATAGATAGTAGATCGCCATTGGAACGATTAAGTCAACAAAAAGACACAATGATATGACCCACCATGTGCTGATATCAGATATTCTCTCAGAAATCGTTTCGAAAGTATGTTTGACTTGCCCAAGGAATTGTGTCTTTGGAACAGGATTATCTTTGCTATTCAATAATTTGAAAACAGGTGTACCCATCCCACTATTGATTTGAACAACGGCGCTATCTATACCCTTCACTGCTTTCTTCATTATCTGAATTTGTGGATGGGATTTCACTTTATCCAAATCAATGTCTCTTTGATCTTGTTGTATCAAGCCGAGTTTTGGGGAAATTTCTTTGCTCAATGTCTCGAGATGTGTAATTCCTCCATTGACCAAATCAAATTTTGAGGCCGCGAGTCCTGAACCACTTTTTTCAATGCCCTTGATTATATTCTCCATCGCACTCAGTAGTTTTTTAGCTGCCGCATCATTTGCTTTTTGGTTTTTTATCAGTCCTATTCCAACATCCGCATCCACATTGGTATATTTTCTTGCGATATAATTAAACTTTCTAATGTCTTCCCTTGCCTTTGGACCTTTACCATTGATCTTTGAAATCTCATCATAAACAGAACTCGCGAGCGTTCGTAAATCATTCAGATCTCTTGATGTTTTATCATTTGGCTTTTTTAATGCAATTGCTTGATTTTTATATGTCTGCAATACGCTGTCCAACATGCCTGCTTCTTCAATTACAAGATTTCTACCTTGATATGCGGGATAGAAATAATTGAGATTAGAAACAAAGAACACAAAACCACACATAATGTAGAAATAGAGTGCTTCCTTTTTTCCATTGACTGCATACCAATAGGTAATTAGCAATAACAGTAATACAATCAATGCTACTGCAAGACTACCATATTCGGACCCAAACACATTCATCTGTTTGAGACCCAGATGTGTATGCCAAAAACCCACTACAAATACTATGAAGCTTAAAAGCCATGCTCCATTAGTGACACCCGGGGGAATCTTTACTTTCTTTGTCATTATTTACCTTTGCTTTTCGCTATATCAAGTTATATTTATTTCCCGCTTTTTCTAGGTTTACTCCTTTTGTACAAACCCATATCTTCGCTTCCCGACTTACTGCTTATTTTCAATAGAGCATAAATTTACTTCTTCGTGATTGGATATTCAAAATATGGTTCATTAAGTTATTCACAGTATAAATAATGGCTTTTCTTTACAAAATTAACCTTGTTCGAGTATCGTTACTTTTCCAATTCGTAGTTTGAGCTTATAATCTTGAGTTTACTATCTCAATAAAAACTATGAATGCTTGTACTACTTCAACACTTCTCATGATCAGACCCTATAGTTTTGGGTATAATAAAGAAATATCTTTCTCAAATACTTTTCTATCAGATTTTTTGCAAACAAGAGTGAATTTGTCATCAGTACTTCGCGTAAATGTCAGTTACTTTGTCCCCGCTTCGAATAAAGACATCAAAGGCATCTTCGTTTGAAGATGCCTTTTTGTATAATTGTGCATTTTATACCATTATCGAACCATAACAAATGTCTCTGTTTGAATCGTATTTCCTTTCGAATGAATGAAGTGATACAGTCCACTTTCAAAAAGATCATTGGGAATAATGACGATATGCTGATTCACATCTTGACTAAAGACCAATTTACCAACATTGTT
>CANLII010000044.1 GCA_947491315.1 Ignavibacteria bacterium | reverse complement strand
CAAACTTCACAAATGGAAGCCACGCTCATCGCGCTGGAAGATTCAGCAATCATTGTTCAACCTGATAATTCAACAGATACACTCAGAATTTCCATCAGTACTGATTTCTTATGGAATTGGGTTCCTGGTGATAGTTCACTTCCATTTCCGTTTTATGGATGCGATGGACAGCTGATACCACCAAGCAATGTGAAACCGGGAATGAAAGTTTCTGTTTCCTATATCATCTCGCCAAGACGCGGACTCTTTTTGCAATATGCATATCTCAAAGAGAATTGTCCAACGCATGTAAGTGGCATCATCAATGCAATAGATGGTGACACAATCAGCCTTGGCATTTATGGTCAAACCACGAGAGTGATTCTCACGGATGAAACCGAATTGGTAAACTGTAAAGGGGAAATCATCACTAAAGATCAACTCAAAGAAGGACATTTAGTGGATGGTCTAGCGATGGAACAGAATGGAACGAATTTCGCACTCAGATTAAAAATCATTGATGATTGTCCTTTTTCATTTTCAGCAGATGGTAAGATTGATTTCATCAATGATTCCACATTGAAGCTTGTGACCAGAGATTCCGTAAACGGTGGAAACTATGCTGAAATGGAACTTGCAATAGATGCGGCAACAGTTGCCGTTGATTGCTTGAATCTTCCAATCAATTTGAGCGCTGTGATTACCGGATCCTATGTGAATGTACTCTATCGCATGAGTGGTCCGAAGCGCATTGCGGACATGATCATCGTCTATGACCCCTGTAATACGAATTATATTAGTGGCATAATTGAATCCCTGAAAGGCAATATCATTTTTGTAAAAACAGACCGCGGTGATATGCGCAGTGCGAACTTCAATGATATATCTTTGATCGTGAATTGTCGTGGAGAAGTATTCACTCCCACCTCTGCTATTATTGGTGCTCGTTTTGACGGCATGACAACTGATGTTGGCAATGGAGATTTCATCCTCAATGCAACTATTTATACAAATTGTTTGGAGTATGATTATGTATCAGGCACGATTTCTAAAGCAAGTGATTCATTGATCACCGTGATGACTTCCGGCGGTTCAAAGGATGTATATGTTTATGAAAATGGTAGCATGATCATCAGTGAAGCCGGACAACTCATTGATATCAGTGAATTGACATTTGGCAGAAAGGTTTGTCTTGTTGTAGACAAAACATCTTCCGTTCTTTTGAAAGGCATAGTGGATATCAATTGCGAGAATGGAGTTCGTGACAATACCGAAGGTTTGATGGTTCTTGGAACGATTCAAGATGTATCAAATAATGAGCTCAAGGTTGTGACCAATAATGGCATCATGGAATTTGCGCTAACAAAAGCCACACAAATGATGGATGAATCTCGCAATGCTGTGCAACCTGCAGTGATGTCACCCGGCAGTGAAGTTCGTATCATGACCAAAGGACATAATACCGAACTCAAACCAATCGCATCAATAGTAGTATTGATGAGCGCGCTCAGCATCAATGAACAAGAAGTACCAACAACACAATTGATGGTTTATCCAAATCCAGCAAGCTCCATCGTGACTTTCGGAGCAATGGATTATGAAACAATCACCATCACAACAATGCTTGGTCAAACAATTGCACAACTCATAAACACAAACACATTCGATGCATCTTCACTTACTCCCGGAACATATATCGTCCGCGCCACAAAAGCCGGCAAAACATCCTTGACGATGATGCAGATCACGCGTTAAGCCACGACTTCAGTCGTGATTTGAGCATGACACAACAGCAGAAGGAGTGTACTCGAAAGAGGCACTCCTTTTTTTATTCCACTCGTGGTTCTCACAGCTCCGTAGGAGCGGCATCACAATAGCCCCGTAGGGGCGACATCATCCCAGCCCCATCGGGGCGACATCCCAATAGCCCCATCGGGGCGGTATAAAAACGTCATTTGCAAAATGTATGTTAGGGTCAAAAAACGATTTCGATGCGATATGAAATTATATATATATATATATATATATATTTCGGCCGATGTTATTGCGCCATTATTATGTCGCCCCTACGGGGCTGTACTCCGAGCGGAGCCGAGGAGTGACTGGAGCCGATGAGAGAGCGAAGCCGAGGAGTGAGCATAACCGATGAACATATATTTTCCCTATATTTACCCCATTCAAATACGGAATCCGGGAATTGATTGGGAATCATAGATCAAATGGGGATGACCGTATGAATGGTGGGTTGGGAAGAATTATAACAAAAAATAAATGCACATTACAGTGGGTCAACCATGAAACACATTCTCACATATCTAACTCTCTGCATCATCGCCTTAACCAGTATGCATACTCTTCAGGCGAAGAAGCGAATAGCTCTTCCATCCAAAGGGGAAGTACAACAGATGCTCATGAATTCACGATGGTATATTGCAAAAGGCGAAGGACCGGGTGGACCCGCCCTTGCTGGTGGTACATATACGTATAGTGCGACGCATAGAGACTATGCCTATGAAGGCAGACCACTTGGTAAGCAGAAATATAAAGTGATTTCAGTGCGCCCCTCCAAAACAGGCACAAGCTATTTCTTTGATGTGGAAATCATCAATGCTGATGGAGGCAAATCATGGGTGGAAGAACATATGATGAAAAGCTCCGGCTCCATCATCATACGAAGACCCGGCGGAAATCTCATGGGCACAAAGCTCAAGAACATGTATTTGGAAGTGGTGGGAATGTGAGTGTATATCTCGAGCATATAAGCATGAAAAATATACATGCTATATCATGTATGTAGAAATAACAGCGAATTCCGTTGATATCTAATCTAATCTGTATTTCACAAGTGATTGAGATTATGTAATTTGTGATGGTTAATTGGGGTAATAGATATAGCCATTAGCAAATTCCTGTAAACTACTATTTGGTATGAAATGAAACAGCTTGAACTCGATACAATATATCATGGAGATACATTTGAACTGATTAAGTCAGTACCGGATAAAAGCATTGACTTAATTGTGTGCGATGGTCCATATGGTGTGACAGATTATGACTGGGATAAAGTCACTGATATTCAGACATTCAATCTTGAATTATTGAAAATCTTTTCAAGGGTATTGAAGCCGGGTGGTTCAATGTATTTGTTTGGGAAGGAGAATTGTCTAGACTTTATTGATTATCGACCATATTTGAACTTAAATAGAAAAATCATTTGGTATCAACCGAGCAGGCTTGCACAAGGAAGACTTAACTATACTAATAACTATGATATCATCGCATATTTTTCAAAAGGCAAAGCAAAGACCTTTAACTTAGATGATATTCGTGTGCCTCAATTGGTTGAACTAGAACATAGACTGCGTTGTGAAAAAGTACCTTCCGTTATGAATGGACAATATGGAAAAACAAAGTTCAATACTCTTGGAAAAAATCCTGGGGATGTATGGGGTGATATCAAGCAATTGACATACAAATCAAAAGAGCTGATTAGCAGAGAATTACTCAATACGATTCAAAAACCTGAAAGACTCATAGAACGATTAGTGAAAGCAAGTAGTAATCCAGGTGATGTCATATTAGACCCTTTTGCAGGTGTAGGCACAACTGCAGTAGTTGCAAAAAAGCTACAAAGACATTGCATTAGCTTTGAGATTAATGAGGATTTTGTTAATCTTTCAAAAGAAAGAGTTGAAGATAAAGAAGAAAAACAAGCAGAATTTATGTGGAATATAGTTTGATAGGAATTTTCATAACTAAGTGCATGTGGAATTTAGGGATAAATGTATATGACTAAAAATCAGTATGAAACCAATATAAGAAATGTGGTTAGAAAAATAGGTGAACTTGAGCAAATCTCAAAAACCCCAGACATAAATGGAAATTCAGACAATGGAATATTTATTGACAATATTTCTCAGCAAGGATTGTTAAAAGAAATAATTATGGCAGAAAATCTAGGTCATTATGTAAATAGAAATAAAAAACAATTTGATGCATTTAGTGTGATTGTTGATGCATTTAGTGTGATTGATCACAACCTCAACATGCCAGACCTAGAAATAGAAGAATACTCGAATATTGTTGATAATTCATTGCGGACTATTAATATAAATAACATAGACTATTCTGTAAAACAATATGAATACTTAACTAGTTTGTGTGAGACCTCATCAAATGAAACTAAAAAATATAAAAATCATATTAATAATAGGTATTTATCTGAAGGAAGTTTTCAATATCACGATTTGAAAATTAATAGTATAGACAGTCGGATTAACCAATATGATTCAACATATTTTGGTGTTTTTGATAAAAGTTATCCAATCAATTTGATTAGTGTATATGAGTTTTCACAAGAGAGCATGAAGGATTTAGTGATAAAAAAAATTGCAAAATTATTTACGAGTAAACATCCAAAAGCAAAAAGTAACTTTGTTTACAAAGCAGATCAATTGAAAGAAAGATCTCTCACTGATTATCAAACTGTTATTACTTACATAAATGATAGTCTTAATGGAAATAGCACTAATCTAGTTAACTCAACAGATAACAACAATATTTTAGATGAAAATGTACACATAAGTATTAAACTTTCAGATGTCATGTAGAGAAATAGGCTGTTTCACTGCTCTAGGATTGCATATTATGTGTGACCTCCCCCCAGAAAAGTGAAGCGGTTAAAAGTAGAGTTTTTAGGAGTTGTAAAGTGGTGACATACATGTAAATTGGCACTATGAAAACATCAAAATTCACAGAATCACAGATCATTTTTGCAATCAAGCAATCCGAGTCTGGTGTCAAGGTCGATGAGATTTGCCGCAAGATGGGTATCTCACAAGCAACTTTCTTCAACTGGAAAAAAAGTATGCAGGTTTGGGTATTGCAGAGCTCAAAAAGATGAAGCAGTTGGAAGAAGAAAACTATCTTCTCAAAAAACTTGTGGCTGATTTGAGCTTGGATAAGCAGATGCTCCAAGACGTGATAAAAAAAAAGCTCTGACATCCGCCCAAAGACGAGATATTTCTGCCTGGCTTATTTCTGAATACAGGATATCCGTACGCAGAGTGTGTAGATGCATGAAACTCTCGAGTTCTATGTATTACTACCACAAAAAATCAAAAAATGATGAGTATCTCCGCTTGCGTATGATGGATATAGCCAAGACGAGAGTCCGATACGGATTTTGGCGGATTTACATTCTCCTTCGCAGAGAGGGTTTTATGGATAATCATAAGCGAATGTACAGGATATACAGAGAAGAAGGCCTGAATCTACGTACAAAGCGTCCACGCAGGAATCGTGCAGGCGCACATAGACTGGCACGATTGGAGAATAGCTCTTGCAACAGAGTGTGGAGAATGGATTTTGTTCAAGATTCACTCTTTGACGGCTCTCGATTCAGGATCTTAAGTATAGTTGATAATTATAGTAAGAAATGTCATGCATTGGCGGTTGGAAAGTCATTAAAAGGTGCTGATGTAGTAGATGAGCTTGAGCGCTTGAAAGTCTTTGAAGGAGTTATCCCTGAACGAATACAATGTGACAATGGTAGTGAATTCATATCAAAAGAGGTTGATCGCTGGGCATATGAACATTCGTTCGCACTTGACTTTTCCCGCCCTGGAAAACCCACAGATAATCCGTATGTTGAGTCCTTCAATGAAAAACTAAAAGACGCGTGTTTGTCGTTACATTGGTTTCTTTTGATGGAAGATGCCACTCAGAACATAACATCGTGGAAGGATGACTATAATCACTTCCGATCACATAGTACTTTGGGAGATATAAGTCCAGAAGAATTCATTAACCAGATCACCCTTTCAGCAGAATTCTCTACTTTTGACATCTCCTAACAACTGGGGGG
>CANLII010000043.1 GCA_947491315.1 Ignavibacteria bacterium | reverse complement strand
TATCAATATCAATCAAAATACTTTACAAGTAACTCATCTTTGTTAGACAATAGAATCAATTTCATCATCACCATCTGTATCCATAGCCAAAGTGTCTATTGAACCATCGCCGTCAGTGTCCATGGCCAAACTATCTATCGAACCATCGCCATCTGTGTCCATAGCTAAGGTGTCTATCGAACCATCACCATCTGTGTCCATGGCTAAGGTGTCTATCGAACCATCACCATCTGTGTCCATGGCCAAGCTGTCAACGACACCATCGCCATCTGTGTCCATGGCCAAGCTGTCAACGACACCATCGCCATCAGAGTCTAAGGCTATACTATCCGCCTCTCCGTCACCATCTATATCAAGCAAATCACCGTCTGTCAAAGAATCAGCATCTTCACCTGAAAAAATAGATACTACTAAATCAAAGATTTTTCCAATCATTCTAAGTGCTCCTCATAAGGATAATGAAGTTGAGTTTACCAAGCATTTATATCAAAGACTTAAATAAATCTAATTCGAATCCCCATGAGAACATCCAAACTGCATCCAAAATTGACACAAACAATAAGTACCAGCCATTATGCTTAAAGGCAATGAATGCTGCTACTAAGCAGGCTACACCCATGATGATTTCAAGAACATGAATATCTGTTGTAACGAAAATTATCCATGAAACAATATTGATTACCCAAGCTGCCCAAAGAGGTACAGGGAAAGTAGTATTTTCTTCCATTTCGATTTCTCCAATTAATTATAAATGTTTCACTGCATTGCATTCTGCAATTTTTCTTGAACTTTTAATAATCTCGGCAACATTGCAGCATCTCCCTCGCAATCTTTAGCACGAGTTGTCATATCACCTGCTTGTTTCAGCATATCTGCTGATTTTGTGAGAACGGACATATCGGTTGGATTGCTTTTTGCTTCTTGCAATAATGCCACATAACTATCCGCAAATTGCTCATACTCTGTCATGAATGCATCGCAAGGACTGCTTGTTGTTCCCGCTGAACCTGACTCTGGAGTTTTTGCATCACCTGTTTTTGAGTCTCCGCAACTCATCGTGATAAACATCATCGAAATGATGGTAAATAATAGGCCCATTCTTTTCATATCTTCTCCCAATTGTGAAACATTTACATGACCTTCATGTTTGATTCTGTCTTTTTATCTCTTCGCCACCTGCACTGCATAATCATTGAGCAATTCCTGTAATTCCACATAGCGCTTGAGGATTGCAGAATCTTTGATGCATTGTCTAGAGCGATTATCCCATTGACCTATCTGCCCGACCATGATTTGATAGTCGGCGATTATATTTTTGTCTTTCGGATTTTGTTGAAAGCGTTTTATGAGGGTGATATAATTCTTCACCCATCCCTCATAATCTCGGAGGAATTGATCACATTCACTGATGACATTGGTCGTATCTTTTAACGACCCTTTTTCTTTCTCGGCAATCCTATTCTTGACTTCTTTACATCCCGAACCCAAAAAAACCATCGACACAATACAAATACCTAGTATCCACTTACCCATATAATACCCTAGAGTGTTGGTAGGTCAACTTACACTATGCAAACTCAACAAACAAAGGAAATCATTAAAAATCAATGATTTGAGTGGATTATAAGTAGTATTTTTACAGGAATCTCGAAATTATTCCCCGATTTCTATTGCCTCGATAATCACCGTTCGATTATAGAATCTCCCCTCCGGCGATGCATTTGGTGTTCCTTCATAAGCACTATTTCCTTTTATAATTGAAGGATCCGCTTTTAAAAGAACACCTACGGCTTTTGCTCTTTCAAGTGCCAATTCCGCATTGCGTTTTGCATCTCCGAACATATCGGTTGCACCAAGAATGGATGTGATCTTGATACCTTTTGTGGACTGAATCTCTTCAATCACGCGCAAATTTCTTGCATTCAAAGATGATGCGTCAAAATCAAATAAAATGAGTGAATACCGCTTCACTTTATCATTACCAACGATACCAATTGTTCTATCATTCAATATTCTTTGATAATCCACTGGCACAATCACATTTGATGTACGCGTGCGGCCTGCAGTATCAACCACATTATACCTAAATCTCACTGAATCTTTTCTTCGACCTATCTTGGCTGGAATTGGTTTCCATGTTCTAGTAATGAAAGTATCATGTAATCCTAACTTTTCTTCGAGAATATTGGTATCATTCATGATATTGAGTCTCCAACGATCTATCATTGTTCCTGAAATCATCCTGCCTTTCACGGTGATTTCATCGGGCTCAACCGAAAGCGTGGAATCAATGATAGTCAATACTTCAAATATGGATGGATCGCTGAACAATAATTCCACTCTTCTATTCTCAGCCAAACCCTCTGGATATGCCATATTGGAAGGATTATCGGGAATCGGTTTGGCAATCACACTGATTCTGCTTGGATCAATATTCCATGCTTGCTGCAAATAGTTTGCAACATTCTCGGCTCTCTTTTTCGAAAGAACAATATTCCTCTTTTCTATTCCTCCACCGGATGTCGTTCCGGTTATCGTGATAGTCAATTTTGGTTTATTCTTCAGTCTGATTCCTGCCAAATTCAACACATGATAATATCTATCCAATACATCCACATTCATCAAAGATTGCTCATTGAAGTCCTTGGTCTCATCCACATTCAATTGCTTATAGCGGACAGGAATTTCCGATGCATTATCCTCAAAAAAGACATAAGGCAAAATAGGCTGCACCACACGATCGAATCTCTCAATCAATTTGATTGACTCAAGTGTATCCACATCACCTGTCTTTGACACTTGCAATGATGTCACCAATTCAGGCAATACTATGATCACCGGTGGTGGTGGTGGTGGCGGAGGTGGTGGTGGCGCAGAAACAGTCATTTCATGAGATGACCATAAAAGTGATAGTCCTGCGCGAATACCCATGACATTCCATGATGTTTCTTCTGATAATTCAGAGAACACAGTGAATGCATGAATTTCTGGCGCAAGTCTTATTGATTTCGCAGAATTGAGTGGTAATTCATAAGATATGCCTCCAATTGCACCTATCAAGATTGCAGGTACACCGGGAATATCCCCCGATAATTCATTGCGAATGCGATTGAAACCATCAAATGTGCCAGGGAATACAGTTTCTCTTTGGGAAAATTGCATTGAAAGCGGAAGACCAAGCCATGCACCCGCAGAAAGTTTCAATGATCCAAGAGACAAATAGAATTCAGGTTCCAGAGACATGATGCCGAGTGAAGTTTTCATGGTATGCGTGATGGTTGCGATTCCCTGTTGCGACATCACATATTGTTCTTCGCTGGAAGTAAATACTCCATTGAGACCATTATATCCGAGTCTTAAACCAAATCCATGATTTGATGACATGGCATATTGTCCAAGAAAACCAACCGTACTTCCAATATCTGAAGCGGAAGTATATTCAGGACAACAACTTGGAATCCCCTTGAACCCTGAGAAAGATGCGGTATGTATATTCATGCCGGCAGAGCCATATACACCGAGACTGATCGGGCTTATTGTGATGATCGTATCACGCTTTGATGCAAGCTCTCCCTGTCCCATCATGGGATAGGCAAAAAAGCTCAAAAGAGCCATGATATGAATGAAGATTGCTATCACATGATCAAACAATTATCCTACAATACATCATTCCCATTCTATCGTAGCGGGAGGTTTACTTGAAATGTCATAAGTCACGCGATTAATTCCCCGCACTTCATTGATGATGCGATTGCTCATCTTGGCAAGCACATCATATGGCATGGGGAACCAATCAGCAGTCATTCCATCAACACTTGTCACGGCGCGAAGAGCACATGTATTTTCATAGGTGCGTTCATCACCCATCACTCCAACGCTTTGCACAGGTAAAAGTACGGCAAATGCTTGCCAAATATCATTATAAAGTCCGGCATTATGTATCTCTTCAAGATAGATCTCATCTGCCTTGCGAAGAATGTCTGCCCGTTCTTTTGTTACTTCACCAAGCACGCGGATACCGAGTCCTGGACCGGGAAAGGGATGTCTGTCGATAAACCAATCGGGAATCCCCAATGCTCTACCCACAGTACGAACTTCATCTTTGAATAATTCTCTGAATGGCTCAATGAGACTGAGATGCATTTCTTCGGGAAGACCGCCCACATTGTGATGGGATTTGATCGTGGCCGATGGACCATTCACGCTAACCGATTCAATCACATCGGGGTAGAGCGTACCTTGCGCAAGGAATTTCGCATCACCGAATTTTTTTGCTTCCTCATTAAACACATCAATAAATGCGGCACCAATGATTTTTCTTTTTTTCTCGGGATCAGTCACACCTTCCAAATGACCAAGGAAAAGATCAGTGGCATGGACGACATCAATGCTCATATCGAAGTTCTTGCGAAACAATGCTTCGAGTTTCTTGCTTTCATCCAATCGCATGAGACCTGAATCAACATGTATGCAATGCAATTGATCACCGATGGCTCTATGCAAAAGAACGGCAACCACGGTGGAATCAACTCCACCTGATAAACCGCAAATCACGCCACCACTTCCCACTTGCTTGCGAATGGCTTCGATTTTCGATTCGATAAGATTTTCCGGACTCCAATCAGATGAACATCCGCAGATATCATGGACGAAATTCGAGAGCATTTTTTCGCCATCTTTTGTATGATGTACTTCCGGATGGAATTGTACTCCGCGAATATTCCGCTTCTCATTTCTGATCACGCAAATGGGAGCATTATCAGTATGTGCAATGATCTCAAATCCATCGGGCAATGCGGTAAGGGAATCACCATGACTCATCCATACGATGGAATGAGCATCAATACCTTTAAACAAGGCATCATCTTTATCAATATGCAGTTCCGCACGACCAAATTCTCGCTTCGCTGATGTATTAACACTACCTCCATTCATAAAAGCAGTGAGTTGCAATCCATAACAAATGCCGAGAATGGGAATACCTTTTTCTTCTGCATGTGCAAATACATCAAAAGATGGAATTGGCGCGCTTTCAGTATAGACACTTGATGGTCCGCCCGAGAGGACAATCCCTTTCGGATTGAAAGACTCCAGTTTTTCTTTCGAAATGGAGAATGGATGAATTTCGCAATATACTCCCGATTCGCGTATTCTGCGAGCGATGAGTTGCGTTACTTGTGAACCGAAATCAAGTATAAGTATGGAATGCATTGAGTGTGATTTGAGTAGAATTTATTGCAATACATTGAGCAATATAGTGCTCTTTTGTTCTTCGGCAATTTGTTTTAAAACGGGATGTGATTCAAACTGTGCCTTTTCGAAAGATTTGAGCTCGGCATAACCTCTACGGTATAATTCCAATGCCTTGCTTTTGTCGCCATGTTCATATGCCCAAATCGCAGCTTGCACGATGCCGACAGCATACTGTGGATTCACTTCAGGAATCTCATACATGAGTTCTCTAGCCAATTCTTGCTCTCCGATTGAATCCAATATACGAGCAGAGACCATGCGGGCTCTTGCAAATGATGGTTTTATACCGATTGCTCTTCCCAGATGGTGCAATGCATGATGCTGTTTTCCAATTTTGTCATATGCTATGGCCATCGCCAACATCGTGGTTTCTTCATCCGGGAATTTCGCAAGGGTTTTCTTACATGCCTCAATGACTTTATTCCAGTTCTTCAGTACTTGCCATGCAGTGATTTCCGTGGCATGATTCATATACACATCAGGATACCGCTCTTGCAATGCAAGGAGAATGGGAATGACTTTTTGCTCAATATCCATCTCGGGCTTTGCACCCTTGAGCCAAACAATCGATGAGCAATATATGGTCAATTCTTTGGGGAGAATTTCCATGTATTCAGGACCGAGTCCTTTGATTGCTTCTGACAATATATGTTGGCTTTCATCATGCATTCCTTGCCACAATAGTGCATGACCAAGAATGATGCGCAATCGTGGATCACGATGCTGAGAAAGATACTCTATGAAATAATCTCTTGCTGGAGCATCATCGATGAATGCCACATACCAAGCTTTGAGAATATCGGAATCGGTAATCTCAAGACCTTGAACCAAGGCCATTTCACCCTTTTCGGCCGTGGATGCATTATCACGAAAATGTGTGAATGCAAGAGTTGCATAAGCATCAGGATATTCCTTCGGAGCCAATCCCAAAGCTCTTTCGAGAATTCTACGAGCTTCCGGCAGACGAGTGCGAGATTCCAATTCAGTGCCAATATGAATAAGCAATTCTGCATTGTCCCAGTTGGAATCGGCTTTACTCAATAAGTCTTGTATGGTCATGATCATTGAATCGAATTAAAAAATATATCCAAAGACTGCATCCAAAATGAGAATCGTTGCAGCTGAGATCGTGAATGCTTGAACTGTGGATCTACCGACTCCTTCTGCTCCACCTTCTGTTCTGAAACCCACATGACATCCCACGATTGAGGTGACACCGCCGAAGATCATGGATTTGAATAAACTCTGCACAACTTCTGTAATCTGAAAGAAGCGCTGAATGGAATCAAAGAATATATCAAAGGAAAAATCAAATTTCAGTGAAGTAAGAATATATGCACCGATGAGAGCCACTAGATTGGAAAATACTGCAAGAACGGGCATCATGGTGAGTGCCGCAACAACGCGAGGCATGGCCAGATATCGATTTTTGTCAATTGCCATCATTTCCAAAGCATCCACTTGCTCGGATACCTGCATCGTTCCGATTTGTGCGGCGATGGCACCACCCACACGACCCGCAATGACGAGTGCTGTCAATACAGGCGTGAGTTCCGTGAATACAACCGTGGAAATCGAACCACC
>CANLII010000042.1 GCA_947491315.1 Ignavibacteria bacterium | reverse complement strand
CCACGATTCCATCATCAATGGATGCCTGATGCCATAGATTATGAGGAAGGAGCATTCAATGACAAAACAATGAAATCACTCATCGACATGGGTTATCAATTCGGTAAGAAACGCGTCATCGGCATTGCAGAATGTATAGCGGTGAATCCATGGGAAGGAGTTATTTTTGGGGCATCGGATACAAGACATCACAGCAATGGAACTGCCGAGGGATGGTGATGTTTCTTCCCTCTGAACAAACAATTATACCCAAAATGCGTCATAAGGCGCAATGAATTTGCAATCACAAGAAATCCTATGAATAATCAATCAGATATTGCTTCAGTGCATACAATGGCCGAGGCGAGCAGAACGATACAACATGAAATCTCAAAAGTCATCATTGGTCAACAGGATATCATAGAGCAATTGCTCATTTCTCTGTTTTCGCGCGGACATTGCTTACTTGTGGGTGTGCCCGGTTTGGCCAAAACATTGCTCATTCGCACATTGTCTCGATCTCTCAATCTCTCCTATAATCGCATTCAATTCACCCCCGATCTCATGCCCAGTGATATCACCGGTACGGAAGTGATTGAAGATGACATGTTAACAGGAAAGAAACAGTTTCGTTTTGTGAAGGGTCCCATATTCTCGAATATCGTCCTCGCCGATGAGATCAATCGTACGCCACCAAAAACGCAAGCGGCATTGCTTGAAGCGATGCAGGAACATTCTGTGACTAATGGTGGAAAAACCTATCAATTAGAACAACCATTTTTTGTTCTTGCAACGCAGAATCCCATTGAACAAGAAGGAACATATCCGCTTCCCGAAGCCCAACTTGATCGCTTCATGTTTAATTTATGGCTTGATTATCCAAGTGAACAAGAAGAGGCGGAGATCGTGCGTACAACGACAACTGAGATCATTCCCGATATCAAACCAATTTTGTCAGCGGAAGACATCATTCGTTTCCAAGACATCGCACGCAGAATTCCCGTTTCCGACAATGTGATCAATTATGCGGTTTCACTTGTTCGCGCAACAAGACCACAAACAACAAATTCAAAAACCGTGAAAGATTTGCTAAGTTATGGCGCTGGTCCAAGAGCTTCACAATATCTCGTTCTAGGTGCCAAAACAAGAGCCGCAATTCGCGGTGCATTCACTCCTGAAATCGACGATATTCGTGCAGTTGCCGAACCTGTATTGCGACATCGCATTGTCACTAATTTCAGTGCAGAAGCCGACAATATCACACCATCCAATATTATTTCAATGCTCTTGAAAGAATTATGATGACTCCTTCAGGGAGAATATTTTTTATGTCCATTTCAATGTGTTCGATGAAAGCATTTGGCTCACTACTTCTTCTTGCATTCATTGCTGTATTCTCCTCTTGTTCAATGAAGGACTCAAAACAAGAACTCGATGAACTATTCTCTGACTATAAGGAATTCATTCTGAGAGAATATCCCATCAGTGCAACCTATGATGGAGATCATCGTTATGATGACAAACTCACCGATTATTCAGAGATCGCAATAAAATCTCGATTTGATTCATTGCGTGTATTTCTGGAAAGAGCCAAAGACATCACAGAGGTGCATGGAGAAGATTCGCTTTCACTTCTTCTCTTCATTGATGACATGAGCAGTTCTCTTGAAGCAGAACAATTCAATAATCATTATATGCCAATCACTCAGCAAGATGGCATTCATATAGAATTCCCGCAAATTATTGAGATACAACCATTCAACACTGTGGAAGATTATGACCGTTATGTGAACAGACTTAGCGGATTTTCCAAACAAGTTGATGATATCATTGAACATATGCGGAAAGGAATGAAGGCAAAAATCGTATTGCCGAATTATATCATTCAACAAATCATGGATCAGGTCTATCCATTTTTCATAGATGACACCGATAGTCTGCCTTTCATGAAACCCTTACAGACTTTTCCAGCTTCCTTCACCGATAAACAGAAATCACGCATCAGAAGTAAAGTCAAATTCGCACTTGACTCATCAATTCAGCCCGCATATTCAAATTTGCATATGTTCTTGCTTTTTGAGTACATGAACAAATCACGCAGAGTGGATGGCATATATGCCCTTCCAAAAGGCAAAGAGCGCTATGCACACATGATTCGTAAAGAAACAACGATGGATATGCAACCAGATTCTATCTATGCGATCGGCATGAGCGAAGTGAATCGCATTGAAGCGGAAATGCAGAACATCGTCAATGAACTCGGTTTTAAAGGAACAGCAGAAGAATTCAAAAAGCAATTGATCAAAGACCCCAAGAATTTCTATACAGACAAAAAACTCATGATGGATGAATATCGCAGGATTTTGTCAATCGTAGATTCCAAGCTTCCGATGTTGTTTGGAAGACTACCGAAGTCACCATATGATCTCAAAGAAATCGAAACTTATAGAGCTGCTTCAGCGCCACAGGCATATTATTATTCCGCACCTCTTGACCGTTCTCGTCCGGGATATTTTTATGTGAATACCTATGACTTACCTTCAAGACCAAAACATACCATGACCGCGCTAGCATTGCATGAAGCGGTACCTGGACATCACTTGCAGATTGCGATTGCACAAGAATTACCCGGATTGCCATGGTTTAGAAATCAAATCGGCATCAATGCATTTGTAGAAGGTTGGGCCTTGTATTCCGAGAGTCTTGGACATGACATGGGATTATATCAAGATTCTCATCAACAGTTCGGTGCATTGGCTTTTGAAATGTGGCGAGCATGTCGATTAGTGATTGATGCCGGAATTCACACCGGAAAAATGACTCGAGAGGAAGGCGTGCAATTCATGATGAAACATACAGGCAATGCAGAATTGGATGCCCGTTCGGAAGTGGATCGCTATATCGTTTGGCCGGCGCAGGCACTTTCATATAAGCTTGGTCAAATGCATATCCTTACATTGCGCAAAGAAATCGAACAAAAACTCGGAAAGAAATTCTCACTCAAACAATTTCATGATGCAGTCTTGGCGCATGGCCCCCTGCCACTGCATATATTGAGTGATCAAGTCAGAAAGACTCTTATTCATTGATATAATCTCACATGTCTCCAACACCCAAACACAATGATGCATTGGCCGATCAAATCATTGAGATTTTACAAGCATCCGCCCCCGAGATGTTGAAGCTCAATGATTTGGCAAAGGCACTACAAATCCGCTCCGACAGTAATGAATATGATGCATTGAGAATAAAACTCAATGATATGGATCAGCGGAAACTCATTTATAAATCGACAAGAAGACGCTACGGACTTCGACCACTCGGCGAAATCAGTGCTTTCACGGGTATTTTGCGCTTTCAATATAATCGTGGGAGCGTTGAAACAGAATCCAAAGAATTCCCTGTTGTCTATGTGCGCGAACAGGAATTACGCAATGCCCTGGATGGTGATCGCGTTCGTGTGAAATTACTCGCACTGAAAAAAGGCAAGAAGCCCTATGGCACCATCACTGAAATTCTACAGAGATCGGAAATGCCTATCAGCGGAACAGTAGATTGCGATGATGATTTTTGTTTTTTGATACCCGATGATGATAAATATCAAGTTGATTTTCTCATTCCAAAAAGGATGATGGGAAAAGCCCTACATGGAGATAAAGTCATAGGTCGTTTTCTCAAATGGGAAGGCAGTCATAAATCCCCCGAAGCTGAAATTATTGAAATTCTTGGCAAATCCGGAGATCCATCCGTTGAATTCACGGGAATCATGAAAGAATTCGAATTACCTCTCTCATTCCCGGTTGCAGTAGAACTAGAAGCCAAAGCAGTGGCAGTGATTCCAAGTGAAAAAGAGTTGAAGAAGCGAAGAGATATACGCGATCTTACCATCATCACCATTGACCCCGATGATGCAAAAGATTTTGATGATGCTTTGTCACTCGAGAAATTACCGAATGGCAATATGAGACTTGGTGTTCATATCGCCGATGTCACAGCTTATGTAGAAGAAGATTCCGCTTTGGACAAAGAAGCACTAAAGCGTGCAACGAGCACATATCTCGTCGATCGCGTCGTACCCATGCTTCCCGAATCCCTTTCCAATGTGATATGCTCATTGCAACCTAATGTCACAAGACTCGCCTTTTCCGTATTCATGGAATGCGACTCGCATGGAAATGTTGTCGATTATGACATTGCAGAGACTGTGATCAATAGCAAGAGAAGATTCACTTATGCTGAAGCTCAGGACATTATTGATACCGGCAAAGGTGATTTGCAGGAACTCATACTGGATCTCTATGCTCTTTCAACAGTACTGCGCAAGAAGCGTTATCAGTCTGGCGGTGTTGATTTTGTAACACAAGAAACCAAATTCATTCTTGATGAAAAGAAATATCCCGTCAAGGCGGTATTAAAATCTCGAACAGATGCCACTTCACTCGTTGAAGAATGCATGCTTCTTGCAAATCAAACGGTTGCAATTGCATTGGAGAAGATGAGCAAAGATGTACTGAAAAAAGGCCTTCTTCCATTTGTCTATCGCGTTCATGATGAACCGGATATGATGAAGCTCAAAGGCGTTCTGGGATTTGTGCGACAACTCGGCATACAGGTGCCAAATGGTACGCCAAGTTCGAGTCAATTGAATTCTATTATAGAGAAAGCAGGACATCTTCCCGAGATCTTGATCATCAATCAATTCGTGCTTCGCTCGATGGCTAAAGCAATTTATCTCGAAGAAAATATCGGACATTATGGATTGGGCTTCACGCATTATACCCATTTCACATCACCGATCAGAAGATATCCGGATATTATTGTACATCGTTTATTGAAAGAATATTCTCGCAGTAAACCAACCGATGCGCGATTCAGATATTTACAAGATTATGTGGTTGAAGCATCTTCTCATTGCTCATTGAGAGAGCGCCTGGCGGTTGATGCGGAAAGAGCATCCATCAGACTTGCTTCATCGCAATTGGCAATGAAATATAAAGGCGGAATCTTCAATGGTCGTGTTACGGGAGTGACGAGTTTCGGACTCTTTATTCTCCTCGATGATTTGAATATTGAAGGTCTTTTACATATGAGCGACCTCGGCGACGATTACTATTATTTTGAAGAAGCTCAATTCCGTTTGGTTGGAAAGAAAACAAAAAAAGTTTATCGCATCGGTACGACACTCACCGTGAAAATAAGCAATGCGAATATTGATAAAAGACAGATCGATCTGTCACTCGTAAAACAGGAGTAAGAAGTGAATTTTTCTTATGTTTCCCGCAATCTACTTTCCGGGATTTTCTTTTTGTGTATCAGCTTCGGCATCGTTTCCGCCGAAGGAATCCGCGCTATTGTGGACTTCAAAAATATCAATAATGATCGCGTTCATGTAACTCTATATCCACCAACATTCACTACTGATGAAATCCTGTATGTGATGCCTGCTTCGATCCCTGGCACCTATGCTAAAATGGACTTCGGTTATTTTGTGAAGAATTTCAAAGCAACAGATAAATCAGGCGGATATATTCCCGTGCGTAGATTGAATGACAATGAATTCCTCATCATCGGCGGAAATCGTTTGGCTAAAATTGACTATGATGTCAATGACAGTTATGATGATACCACGCATACATTGGATGTATTCAATCCTGCCGGAACAAATATTCAGCAGGACACGAATATCATGTTCGGCGCACATGGTTTTCTCGGATATTTTTCCGGTAATCAACAATTGCCCTATACGCTTGAATGCATAAAGCCCGCTACTTTCTATACGGCAACATCACTTGACAAACAGCAAGTGAATGATACGCTTGATATTCTCAAAGCCAAGAATTATGATGCATTAGTGGATAATCCCGCGATGCTCTCAAAGCCTGATACAGTAAGCTATATGCAGGGCGCAACAAAGATCAATATAGCAGTCTTTTCCACCGGCGGAAAAGTCACCGCGGAAATGGTTGCAAAAGTCATCAAGCCAGTAACAAAAACAGTTGAATCATTTCTCGGCACCATGCCGGTTGATCGCTATACATTTCTGTTCTATTTCGTTGGGGAAAATCGCAAAGATCTTCGCAGAAAAGAAGCATATGGTGCTTTGGAACATAATTATAGTTCGATGTATTTCTTGCCTGAAACAAGCGATCAAGGAATGCTCAAATCATGGATTGCACAAACAGCAGTGCATGAATTTTTGCATATTCTTGTTCCACTCAATCTTCATAGCAAGGAAATTGCCCTTTTTGATTTTCGTGAACCCAAGATGTCAAGACATTTGTGGCTCTATGAAGGTGTTACGGAATATTTTTCGGTTCTTTCACGAGCACAATCCGGCGATTTGAATGAGAAGGAATTTCGCAGAACAATAAGACAAAAGATTTTTGGATCAATGTTCATGATGCCAAAACCGGTTGCGATGACTGAGCTCAGCAAAAATGTACTCTTGCCTGAATATCAAAAGATGTATGGCGTGGTCTATGAAAAAGGTGCACTACTCGGCATGTTTCTCGATATCACATTGCGCGAACAATCAGGTGGAAAGATTACGCTGCTTTCACTGATCAGAGAGTTAACCAAGAAATTTGGTCCGGACAGACCATTCGAAGACACTGTACTTTTCAATGAAATTGAAGCTGTTGCCGGTAAAGATATAAGACCATTCTTGAATACATATTTCGATTCAGCAACAGAAATTCCTTATGCCGACATGTTCGCCAAAATCGGTTGGAGATTTGCGGAAGAAGATTCCATTCAAGGATTTGCATTCTCGGGAATAAGAGCACGCATGACAGATTCCACTTTGAAATTGAGTGTAAGAAATGAAGACAATGTACTCGGCGCAAAGCAAGGCGATATCATCATCTCAGTCAATGGCATTACCGTAAACCCAACTGATGAAGAAGAAAATGAATCGATACTATCAATGATCAATGATCCCGAGTCAGAAGATGAAGTTTCCATCTCTGTCAAGCGTGAAGATGATATCATCACGCTCAAGGGTTCTCC
>CANLII010000041.1 GCA_947491315.1 Ignavibacteria bacterium | reverse complement strand
CATACCATGCATCCCATTGAAATGCTATCGGCGATGTGGATGAACCGTGAATCATGATTTACTTGAGTGTTGATAAACGCAATGAATTACTAATCACACTGACCGAACTGAATGCCATGGCACCTGCTGCAAACATCGGATTCAATAATCCGAAAGCGGCAAGTGGTATGCCGATGATATTGAAAATAAATGCCCAAAAGAAATTTTGTTTGATGATGCGCATGGTATTTCTTGAAAGTCGAATGGCAGTGATCACTGAATGCAAATCAGAATTTATGATGGTGATGTCTGCAGTGTTCATCGCAATGTCTGTTCCACTTCCCATCGCGATACCCAGATGTGCTTGCGCAAGTGCTGGCGCATCATTGATGCCATCTCCGATCATGGCTAGGCGATGTCCAGCTTTTTGCAATCCGGAAATCTTCTCCAATTTCTCATGCGGAAGAAGTCCTGCATGATACTGCTTCATGCCAAGGTTATCCGCAATTGATTTCACGGTTGATTCTTGATCTCCACTCAGCATCATTGTTTGTAGCAGATCATCATGCAATGTTTGGATGATTTTTTTTGATGTATCACGAATTGTATCAGCAAAAATGAATATCGCATGAGGAATTCCATCAATGCACAATCCGAGCATGGATTCTCCGGATTGATATGTTTGCTTTATTGAATCAATCTCTAAATGCATTCCTTCTTCAAGGATCCAATCAAGTTTACCGATCAGAATATCATGTCCGGATAGAATTCCTTTCATCCCTTTTCCGGGAAACTCTTTCACGGATTCAGCTTGTGGAATATCCTGAGACTTCTTCACAATCGCTTGCGCAAATGGATGCACTGAATATTGTTCGATGCCGGATGCAAAAGACATCAAAGCATCATAAGAATATGTGGATTGCAGTGTCTCTATTTCAATCAATTCCGGTTTGCCTTCTGTGAGCGTACCTGTTTTGTCGAATGCGATGATGTCAATCGTACCTGCCTTTTCAAGTGCATCGGCATTGCGTATGATGATGCCGCGTTTTGCGCCTGCTCCGATGGCGACTGTGATGGCAGTCGGCGTGGCAAGACCCAATGCGCATGGACAAGCAATAAGGAGTATCGATATTGCCGGCAAAATGCTTGCATCAAAAGTGGAATGCAGGATCACATAATACACAATGAATGTCACGATACTGATACCAAGAACGCTTGGAACAAACACTGATGAAATTTTATCTGCAAGAGATTGAATCGCTGCTTTTGAACCTTGTGCTTCTTTCACGATTGAAGTAATCTTGGATAATACGGAGTCAGCACCGATTGCCGTTGCTTTCACTTGCATGGATGCATCGATATTGATTGTTCCGCCCGTTACGGAATCTCCAGTCTGTTTTGTTATCGGATGTGATTCACCGGTCAACATGGATTCATCGCATGTTCCGAATCCTTCGATGATGATGCCATCCATGGGAAATGATTCACCCGGACGGATGAGCATGATATCGCCAACAGTAATCTCTGAAGTATTGCATTCCTGAAAAGATCCATCAGCTGATTGTCTCAATGCTCTGGTTGATTGTAGTGAAAGTAGGGATTGCAATGCATTGCCTGCTTTTCTTTTGGCTTTGGTTTCGAGCATCTTTCCAAGCAGAACAAGCGTGATGATGGTGGTTGTGGAATCATAATACAGATGCTGACCATGTCCTGCATGTTCACCGAAGAGTAACTCATAGGTGCTATATATCCATGCCATTCCTGTTCCGAGTGAAACGAGTGTATTCATGTCGGAAGCGCCATGCAGAGCTAATTTCCAGGCAGGTATAAAAAATCTTTGACCTGGTTTGAGGAGAACAATGAGTGATAAAATGCAGAATCCGATATTCAGGAGATTCATCGGAATGGGGATTGCATTTGAGATCGGCTCCCACATCATGCCCATGGAGAGAATGAGAACGGGAAGAGAGCAGGCAAGACTGATGAAGAAATCACGGCGAATATCTATCTCGCGTTCGAGAAGTCTTTCCGAGACATTATCAGGTTCTTTCTTGATGATTAAATCATAACCTGATTCATGCAATGATTGTGCGATAGATTCGAGTGAAACTTGCTCGACATCATATTCCAAACGAACAGTCTCCGCCGCAAGATTCACCGTGGCATTGGAAATACCTCCGATTTTCTTAAGTGATTTTTCGACTCTGGCCACACATGAGGCACAAGTCATGCCTTCGACAGGAAGATTTTGAATCATGGTATCGAGATATAAAATGATAATTCAAAATTACACAGATTCGGCTATTGAATGAGGGAATTTATGAGGTATGTTCAGTGAAGGACTTCTTTTTCAAAAAATGACTTAAAATGAACAGCAAGCCGGCAAGGATGAAGGGAGATGTGATCAATACAATCGTTACATAACTATCCGTATAGATGAGAGGGCTGATACCTATACCAAGGAGAACATAGATAATTCCTCCGATCAATTCCCATTTCCACGCGATGGCGAGGATGATCATGAGGGTGAATGAGGGAACCATATGCATCAGAAATGTAAGGAAGTACTCACCAAGTATTCCATGCTCCAATAAATCAAGAGCAAAGATGCTAACGAATGCAATTGCTAGTATGCTGAGTAAACGTGGGAGGAGAGGGAGGAGCTTCATAGATGTAATCCCAAAAAATGACATTGCAAAAATAGAAATCTTCATGCAAAGAACGGATATCACTTATAATCAATCAACTCCACCACGATTTCATTTCTGCGATTGATCACTTCATAGGGAGGATTATAGCCGAGATAGGAAAATTGATTTTTGTGTTGCAGATTTTCCTTCGCAAGTGCTTGTTTCAACAGTTCTGTGTAATCGGCGATCTTTTCATTATTTGCCCAACCATCGAAACGAATTGCGGCGATGATCTTTTCATCTTGTTTTTCAAATGCAATGCTTTTATCATTCGGAGTCGGGAGAGAATTCATGTCATACCCTTTCGGCACCATGAATTTCATCGTTGTTGTTTCACCAAGTTCCATCGTCACGGGAGATGTCATCGCGATACTTTCTTCTTTCGCATTGCCACCAAAAATATAGCCGGCCAAGATTCTGAATCCCATACCAGAACTTTCACGATAATTTCTTTTTCCAAGCTTCACACTTGAAAATATAGCGGGTTCATATTTACGCACTTCGAAATTGTCATAGGTTTTGATCACTTGATACTTATGCTGTTCAGTTTTCTCCGTACTCATAGTACTATATACCTGTGCAAGCAATACAACAATAACGATGACAATGATTGAGATGACTGTGATTTTCATGATGAAGTTCCTTTGTAATAGATTGATAAACATCATGTGGAGTGAATTAGTTCATGCACCCCGAGCAGAGCCGAGGGGTGTATGTCCTTGGATTTGATCTGCTTAGAGCTGCAAAGCTTTGTTGGAGTGATGTAACAATAGTCCCATAGGTAGAGGGTCGAAAAAGTAAGATATTAAAAGCATGTATTAATATGATATCTCAAATTCAAGATTCCACAAAATACATATTTATAATTCCCTTACCTTTTACCTGTATTTTACCTCTGTAAGTACATTTGAAATCATCTTTTACTATTTGATAGGTAGTTTCACTGATGTTTATTCTTCCAGGTTCACTGCTACTCTCCATCCTACTAGCTGTGTTAACAGTATCACCCCATATATCATATTGAAACTTTCTGATTCCAACTATTCCTGCTACAACCGGTCCTGTATGTATTCCTATACGCATCTCGTAATATGGTAAACCCGCTGCTAACTTAGCATCTTTACTTTGTTTGATAAAATTAGCCATTTCTATTGCTGCATTTACAACATCATGAGCATGTGTAGTATTGGGAGAAGGCAAACCTCCTGCAGCCATATATGCATCACCAATTGTCTTTATCTTTTCAATGTTATATTTTTCACATATTTTATCAAACACTGAAAAACAGTTATGTAGATCAGATACTAATTCGTTTGGAGAAATCTTTTCACTTAGTTCAGTAAAATCTTTGAAGTCAGTAAACAATACGGTAACATGATCCACAAGTTGAGCATCAGCATTTCCTTTTCTTTTGAGTTCTTCCGCTATTTTTTCTGGTAAAATATTCAGTAATAAAATTTCTGATCGTTCTTTCTCAATTTCAATTTCTTCTTTCTGTTTTAGTATTTCACTGGTTGCTAGATTAATCTCAACTTGCAATTCCCTTTGTCTTAGCTTCAGTGTAGAAGTACGCCATCTAATTATACCCCAAAAAATAACAAAAGCCATTATGGTATATATGGTTCTAGCCCACCAAGTGTGCCACCAAGGTGGAAGTATTGTAAATGTATATTCAAAGGGCTTACTCCAAACACCGCTTTCTCCTATAGCTCTTACTTTGAATGTATATGTCCCATAGGGTATGTTCCGATAATTAACTTTTGCTTCTTGACTTGGCTGACTCCACATCGAATTTAATCCATGCATTAAGTAGCTATATTGAATTTTATGTGGTGCCGACCAATCTATTGCTGAAAAATGAAATGTTAAGTGGTTTTTGTCATATGGCAATTCTAAGTCAAGTGGATAATTAAAGAAACTTTGTACTGAAGTAAATTTCAAATCATTATCAGGTTCTATTTTAATATTCCTATAATCAATAAATAATTCATTGATATCAACCTGTTGTAGATTCACTACCGGTGGTTTTAAAGCCGGTCTAAATGAGTTTAAATCTAACATAGTCAATCCCTTTCCACTACCCCACCAGATTCTATTCTTGCTATCTATATAACTACTATTACGAAAAAAATCCATACCCTTTAAACCATCATTTCTTATGATGCGATTTATATGATACTCTATATCTGATAAATGGTCATTGGAAATTATTTTAGTCTTCTGTTTTAGTTCAAAGTATGTAATTCCATTTTTTGTACTAGCCCAAACTCCTCCTTTGTTATCGTTTTGGATAGATCGGACAGAATTATTAGAAAGCCCCTCCTTTTCAGTAAAATGGATAAATGATCTACCATTATAAATAGTAATTCCTCCATCATAAGTACCAAACCATAGATTGCCGTACTTATCTTCGTATATCGAAATAACCACATTACTTGACAATCCTTCTCTTTCTGTATAATGCGTAAAAGTTGTCCCATCATATTTTGTGACACCGCCACCTGCTGTTGCAACCCATATATTACCAATATGGTCTTCATGAATATCCCAAATATTGTTGTTAGACAGCCCTTCTTTTTCAGAAAAATGTTTGAAATGTAGTCCATCAAATACGCAAATACCACCTCTTTCAGTACCAAACCAAATATTCCCACGCGAATCTTGAATGATAGAGAATACATGACGTTCTGATAACCCCTGAGTTTCTGTATAATGTGTGAAATATGTTCCATCAAACTTACTCACACCTCCACCATTTTTTCCAAACCATATATTCCCTTCTTTGTCTTCGAGCATGGACCAAATATGAGGCCATGATGGCCCATATTTATCAGTGTAGTGAAAAAAAGAATTTCCATCATATCTAGTAACTCCTCCTGAATTGGTTCCAAACCAAAGATTATTGTGCTTATCTTCGATTATTGAGCGGACACTATTATTTGAAAGACCTCTTTCAGTGTCTAGGTGGACGAAAGAGTGTTCCTTATAAATACTTACTCCACCACCACTTGTACAAATCCAAAAATTTCCTCTTTTGTCTTGAGTTATATCTGTGATATAATTATGTGACAGACCTTCTGCTATTGTAATATTTTCAAATGTATGACCATTGTATTTGGCAATCCCTCGTTCTGATCCAAACCATAAATATCCATTATTATCTACAAAAGCTGATAAAATGATATTTTGAATTAGCCCATCTTTTTCAGTAAACTGAGTGAAAGATTGACCATTGTACATTGAAACTCCAGAACCATTAGTACTGAACCAAATATTACCGCTATTATCTTCAATTATAGAATAGATGGGGTTATTCATGAGGTTTTGACTCTGCGTAAAGTGTACAAATGATTTTCCATTATACATAGTTACGCCACCACCATTCGTACCAAACCAAATGTTACCTTTCTTATCTTCGAGCATAGACCATACATTATTGCTAGTTAAACCTTCGCTTTGAGTGAAATGCACGAAGTGTTTCCCATCATATCTAGTTACGCCACCACGATAAGTGGCGAACCACATATTCCCATTTCGATCTTCAATAATACTTGAAACATCATTGAGTGTTAGTCCCTCATTCTCAGTGTAGTGTGTGAAGGAGCTCCCATTGTACATACAAACACCACCACCATAAGTTCCTAGCCATATTCTTCCTTTTTTGTCTTGATAAATACAATAAATAATGTTAGAAGATATTCCATCTTTTTCGTTAAAATGTAAAAAAGATGTTCCATCATACTTGCTTAATCCAGCATTTGTACCGAACCAAATGTTTCCCTTATTATCTGCTAATGTTGAAAAAACATAAGATGAAATCATCCCTTGATCAACATCTAAGTATTGAATATTACTCAATGCATTGTCTTTAAAGCGGGGAAGATAGGCAGGGCTTAATTTCGGGTGGTGTATCTGTACATGTTTTGCTTTTGCTATAATTGGAACTCCTGTTCTTACAGTATCACCCTTTGAATTTAAGAGAAAATGAGAGGTTGATTTATTACCAGTAAAGTTTACTGGAATTCTGGTTAAGGTATCTTCATTTATAAAAATTCTACTGGGTTTGAGAGGTGCACTAGTAATGTTTTGATGAGCTTTGATTTGAGTAAGATGCTCTAACGTTGGAGCTTTTGTTCTCTTTGGTTTAGTGACACTGTCCTGATGTATTTCCTTCCATTTAGCTGGTATCGGTTTACCAGTCTGAAGTGTATCACCATTGCCTAAAATGATAGGTAATATGCTATCACCACTTACCGGATTGATGGAATATCCATTTGGTGGATTTGCTGAAATTATTTTGGGCTGGGGATATAACTTGGGAGGTGTACTATCTACTTTCCGATCATTGGTGCATGAACTTGTATATAAAACAATTATCATCAAAATAAGTTTAAAAATATTAGCAAAACTGCTGATGAGACTTTGGGTAACTGTAATTACCATGTATTTAACACCCTCATATACATGAAGCTGAATTCTGAATACTTTTTTCATATGAGAAGTCCCATCATGTTTCCTGAAGAGATTATTACAATAGAATACTAATCGTTTAGAACACATTGCCACCTACACTAATAGATTACAATATCTAACAGAATACTAGTTCAAAACAAGAAAAAACTAAAAATGAGTAGATAATGAGTAGTCTATAAAGATTCGAAATTGCTTAATTTTATGAAAAAGGGATTTGCCACGATTTATACGCAAAATATGTTGTCATTCCTTCTTCTAATACTGTTCTCTACATTCAACTTAGCTTATGCCAAGCCTAAAGAAGTTGATCCAAAATCATATCTGAAAGCAGGGAATGGAGCCAATACCCTCTATATCGAAAACAAGGGACAGATAGGTGATCAGGATGGAAAGCCGAATCCTGTTGTGAAATACCTCATTCTTCGTCCGGGACTCAATATTCAACTCAAAGCCAATTCCTTTAGTTATGATGCATATACCA
>CANLII010000040.1 GCA_947491315.1 Ignavibacteria bacterium | reverse complement strand
GAGAACCTAAATGAAATTGTGCCCAGCCAATTTTAGGAGAGAATCCCGATAGCCCAAGCGCATTGGCAGGATTCGTAAAATATTCCATGATAGTTGGGGCTGAAATAGATGGAGTGGTGGTATTTGTCTCAGGAAAAGTGATGTTAACGCTTAGTGGCAATACTAAGACCCCTGCAATGGTAATTGTAGGTGCGAATATTAATCGATATAATGCCGAAGGCCGCCGGCCAACTTGGGATAAGGAAGGATTTGCAGAGTGTTCATAGAAATCTGATGAAATTGAAGCACTGCCTTTTACTTCAATCCAAGGAACATGTGTGTTGGAATCTGCTTGTGATTTTTGTTGACCATGTAAGTTGATTGCATAGAATATAATCAAGGAGCAGATCCAATAATGGCTGTTAAAGCGCATTTATTTACTCCTAAATCGAGTTCAATATATATTGAATGAACAAGTGAATAAAATAACGTACTTATTAACATTCTAGTAGCAGTTAAATTACTTAAAAATTCTGAATAGTAAGAATAATAAATTGTCAAATCAACCATTCTAAATCCCAATCCCATAAGGGATTGCGTATAAAATGAACTCCTCCCGAATAACCTCTTTTTCCACTGGACATTCTCAAAGCAACAAAGGCATCTACATAATTATCATTTATTGTGAGAATGCATCTATCATGCAGTCTTGACAATTATTAAAGTTTCACAAACTGTATTGCATTGCTCAAATAATGAATGAATGCTTTTTTTGCCTACACACCTAACAACGACATAAAGATAAATGGCTAAATATCGAAAAATATACCAAATAATCTTAAAAATGATTAGAAATGGGATATATGCAAAAGCTACACAATGATACGATGTGTATTAATTGATAGTAAAAAACACAAAATGAGTAGATAATGAGTAGTGGATTGTTCATTTCCACTCCGTAGGTTGCATGGCGAATACATATGTTTTTTCATGGGATAGAAGTATAACTTCAATCATTCTTCATAGCTGTGGCATGATGCAGATTGGTGTGATTATTCTACATGTAATATTTTTACAGTTTACATTGCTTTGTTATGCGTTTTACAATATTTAATTGCAGAAAAAATGCAATGATATATGTATGTTCAGTAAGTATCATCCTACTATTCATGCAGGGTTGCACATCATATTATCCAAAATATGAAGGGGATCCAATTCTTCACAATCATGAAGTGAAGCAGTTTGAGAAACCGTACTATCAAAAGGGAATCAATACGCTTGGTTGGACTCTAAATCTTGGAATATCGGCAGGTGTCGGATATGCAGCATATCAATATGCTCCTACGACTCCACTCATAGATCTAGGAGGAGTAGCGGGAGTGTCACTAACCGATAAAGATGCTCGCTTGATTCAGGGTATTGGATCAGGTTTGATCATGAGCTTGGTGAATTATGCAATGATGAAGGATAATACACGCAAAGAATTGGTGACAGATTTTGAAGCAAAGCAGTGGATTATAGATTATGATAATAGCAAGAAACTCGTTGAATTTTCAAAAGGAAGATTTCTTTCGACCATTCCGAAGGATGGTGATAAACGATTTGTGATGGAGAACATAGACGATGTTCGTTTTTTTGCTGAGCAATTTCCCAATAGCATATATGCTGGTTCAGTGATAACTAAATCATTGCCATCCATACCCGTGAGCAATCATGCAGAGTTGGTGAGTATTTTCCCGAATTTGGACATATCTGCAAAAATCAAATTGCAATTGATCATGAGTTCCAAAACTCTTGATGAATGGCAGACTCATACAAGAGAATATCCGGATATCATTGCAAAAGCGGATAAAGAGGTGGTTAAGGAGAAGATATCGCAACTATGTACGAATTTACAATTGTATTCAAGATTTGTGAAATCTAATCCTTCATATATAGATGTCAGAATATTGGAAACTATGGCAATTGAATATGTAAAGTCAAGGGAAGACATTCTCACATATAGAAATATATTTCCTCATTCATTGCAAGAAAAAAATCTCGAAAAGATTGCATTGGGAACCATCAATGATTTTTCATCAGGTTTGAAAGTCAAAGAAATGTTTTCAATCAATGTCGAACATCCAATCTTGGATTCGGTCGTATTCAAATCTATTCGTTCTTTGTCAGATAGTAAAATATTCAAAAGAGAATTTTCATACTCTTCATTCATCATAAGATTACCTGAATATGCTTTACAATTTGTGTACACTTTGAATCACATGTTGGAATATATAGCTCTATTCCCGGGAAATCTTCTCATAGATAGAATCATTCAAGACAAAGAACTTTCCTATACAAGAACCGAGATCATAACAATTCTTGAAAAAATCACTTATTCACAAAGAATTACTTCTCTCAAAAAAAGATTGGTTGATATTTCAATCACTTTTGATGATTGCATAGAAACCGTAAGAATAGCTCCGGAATCTCTGGAAGAATTGGCAAAGAAATGTGTGAGATATCTTGTCACAATTCAGGATTACAAAAAATTCAAACGATACTTCGTTGGTACGGAACAGTGGTCTCTCCTAGAGTTCAAATATGATGAACTTTTGTGCCGAGAACCCGAAAACTTGGGAGAAAATATCAACTCAACGTATAGAGAGTATTCTCCAAAAATCAGTCCAGATGGTGAAACATTATATTTCGTGAGGAAAGAATCACCTGATGGTTTTGGAGGAGAAGATATTTATGTTTCGTACTTAGATAATCAAGAAGAATGGTCTGAAGCTATCAATATTGGTGAACCTTTGAATAATTCTGGCAATAATGCTGTGTACAGTATTTCTCAAGATGGTCAGGAACTATTTTTACATAATCAATATACAGAGCGTGGCAATAATCCTTCAATTACGAGATTGGAAGATCAGGTATGGACCGAACCTACAACGCAGTATATACCTGAGTTAAATTCTAATGGAGGATATCATAATGGTTCGCTCAGTGTTGATGGAAAATATCTGTTAATGTCTATAAACAGAAATGATGCAATTGGTGGAAATGATATTTATGTTGTATTGAAGGATGAATATGGTAATTGGCAGGTGCCTTTGAATGTAGGGCCTACAATTAATACATATGCTGAAGAAGGGAGTATATTTATTGCGGCAGATGGAGAAACAATTTACTTTTCAAGTGCAGGTCTCGGTGGATTAGGAAAGAGAGATATGTTTATGTCAAGAAGATTGGATAATTCATGGACAAATTGGACAACACCTTTGAATTTGGGCGATAAAATTAATTCCGTGGGAGATGATGACTTTTATGTGATTCCGGCCAAAGGAGACTTTATCTATTTTTCATCTACGCGAAAAAGTGAAAACAAAGAAGATATTTACAGAATGTGTCTTCCCCAAGAACTAAGACCTAAACCAGTAGCATTGATTGCAGGTAGAGTATATAATAGGAAAGACAATTCTGCAATTCCGGCTACTGTCTATTATGAAGATTTAGAAACCGGTAAAGTACTTGGTTCAGTCAGAACAAATACACAAACCGGTGAATATCAAATCATACTCGTGGTAGGGAAGAAATATGGGTATTATGCAATAGCGGATAAATATCTATCACAAAGCGAAAACATGGATCTAGTGAATTTAGTGGAGTATAAAAAAGAGAGTCAGAATCTGACTTTGGTGCCTATTGAATCCGGTCAATCCATTACGATGAATAATTTATTCTTTGAATCAAAACAATTTGCTTTGAAAAATGAGTCATTTCTTGAATTGAACCGAATTGTAAAATTTATGGAGCAAAATCCAACAGTGAAAATTGAAATTGGTGGCCATACAGATGATGTCGGATCTGATGAAAATAATCTAGTTCTTTCAGAAAAGAGAGCATTTGAAGTGTATATGAATCTCATTAGCAAAAGTGTCTCCAAAGATAGACTCACCTATGTGGGTTATGGCGAGACCAAACCCAAAGTCCCTAATATCAATGATCAAAATCGAGGAATGAATCGCCGAGTGGAATTGATGATTCGATGAAGGAAAAATACAAAGACTGTTGTTTATACCAAGCGGAGATACATCATGAAGTATGCACTTCTATTATTCATTGTACTCATTACTACATTCATTGCCAACTCTCAAAATGGATGGCCAATAAGAGTTTGCAGGGAATTACGAATTGGTGACAGATATAAAGATGGATTGGTGATAGCAATCAATAATCAAAGAAAATCTATTACTATCTCTTCAACGCGACCAATTGGTTCAGGTGGATGGAATCATGCTGAAAGCATTTGTAGAAATTATACATTGAATGGCTATTCTTGGAGAATGCCAAGCAGAAGCGAATTACTCACAATATTTTCATTCAAGCAAAATCTTGATGGGTATGAGAATAATTGGTATTGGACCAATCAATTCAGAGGAAATAGTGCATTGCACATTGGAATAGGAGCTAGAGATGAGGCTTATGTCCCAAAAGAACATGGTAAGCTCGTATTTGCAGTCACTGAAATTTATGACAACTAGGATTCGGTTTCATATCAGTTGTTACAGGCATCCATCACGGATGCCTTTTTTTTGGTAAAATATGTATATGAAAGCCAATAAAGCTTGCATAGAGTCGCCAAATGGTCTAATGAACCCTTGATCTTAGATCAATATTATGAAGGTGGTATGAAAATTGTAGTATTCATTCACATTGTATTTTATTAAATGAACTTTGAACTTCAAAGGAATGGTCATGAATGCTATTTTGAGACTCCTTGTACTTGTTTTACTCTCAATTACTTGTTTGCAAGCACAAATCCCAAGCTATGTACCCTTGGATAGTCTGAAAGGATGGTATCCTTTTTCAGGCAATGCGAATGATATAAGTGGTAGGCATCAACCCGGCGTGATTAATGGCGCATCATTGGAAACTGATAGATTCTCAATAAGTAATTCATGTTATGGCTTCGATGGTGTTGATGACAATGTATCACTAGGTAACTGGTTCGATTATCCAAGCTTCTCCATTTCATTCTGGGTAAAACCGGATGCTCAATTGGGTCTTGCCACTATTATTGACAATAAACAATTTGGTGACAGTAATTGGGTATGCAATGCCATAAACGATTGGCAGACAAATGGTTATAAGTTTATGAACTCTCCTGTATTTTTCCTCGATCAAAATACATGGAGTCATCTAGTCCTTCAATATTCAAATGGACAGGCGCGAGTATCTGTGAATGGAATTTTGAAATCACAAACTCAAGTGACCCTATATTATTCCTTACCGGTTAGTTTGAATATTGGATATTCTCAAATGGATGGTGCGCGATATTGGAAGGGAAAGATTGATGATTTGGCCATATGGAATAGAGCACTCACTCAAAATGAAATAGGCGCATTGTTTCTTTCAGGAATTGATACTATCCCAATCATTCCAACAGTAAAAACAATTTCCACCGTTTCTTGTTTTGGTGGCAATGATGGCATTGCAACAGTCACGCATGAAGGTGGGATCGGACCATATACCTATGCATGGAATACCACTCCTGTTCAAACAACACAAACAGCAACAAATCTCAGTGCCGGTACTTATACTGTAACAGTGAAAGATTCTCGTGATTCCATAGCCACAGCAAGTATCACGATTACTCAGCCACCCGCAATCACGAATGTTATTGCTTCGGTGACAAAAAATGTGGACTGTTTTGGAGAAGCAGGTGGTTCTGCGAGTATATCGAATCCTACCGGTGGTACACCACCATATGCATATTCATGGAATACCGTTCCTGAACAAAAGTCGCAAAATGCAATAGACCTCAAAGCTGGTTCATATACCGTTACAGTAATAGATTCAAAAGGTTGCATCGCACAATCCAATGTGAATATAACGCAACCAAGTTCTGCTGTTGAAGTAGATTCGGCGATCATTGAAAATCAAATAAGCTGTTATGGCTTCTCCGATGGTATCATCAGCATTCCTACACCAATAGGCGGAACTCCGCCATATACTGTTGTTTGGAATACACAACCTGTTAGCTATACTGAAAGAGTTGTCGGAGTTGGTGCTGGAACATATACTGCGGTAGTTATTGATGCAAAAGGATGTATTGCAGAAACATCAATCACGATAGGTCAACCGGCAGAAGTTGTTGTCGAATCACCCAAAGACACACTGGTATTGATTCAAACCAATGCGATTTTTGCGGCAGGCACAAACAATGAAAGAACTGCTTATCAATGGCAAACAAATCTCGGTACAGGATTTCAGAACATTCAGGACATATTCCAATATCTTGGGACAAAAACACCGGTATTGAATGTATTGAATTGTACACTGTTCAATCATAATCAACCATTCCGCTGCATACTGTCAACCAATGGCTGTTATGATACGACAGACATAGCAACTTTGTCAATTCGTACGAATGTGAGTGTTGATGAATCTAATGAAGTTGACGGAATTTCCATCTCGCCCAATCCAACGGGTGAATCCGATCAATTCCTTGTGCGCTTTGCTGAAATTCCAAATCAAGATGTTTCAATCGAATTGCTGGACATTCTCGGATCTATTCATTATTCCAATACTTTGCAAGCGGGAAGTGAATCATGTACCATACCTGTTCAAGGTTTGAGTTCAGGAATGTATATGCTTAGAGTACGCATGAACAATGAGGTGTTTATAGAGAAAGTGATCATTAATTGATAACTCTGACATAACCTAATATTACAATGGCATCCAGATGGATGCCATTTGTTTTTCATACTTATTGTATCAATCAATGAATCTTGTTAATACACTATGAGAATCATCAGTTTACTACTGAGATGAAAGAAAGTCATCATACTGTATACATGTATTGTACGCTCACCCTATTTTAGTACGACCCAAAAGTAGAGAAAATGAGTAAAAGGTACATTGTGTTTTCAAGCATATTCGGCAGGCGGAACAAAACCGAGAGCTTCATGTGGTCGCTCATGAATTGACCTCCCACCAGAAAAGTGAAGCAGTTAGTAGTTGTGTTTATTCATACTCCCAAAAACACAAAAGGCATCCCAATGGTGCATTGTCCCATTGCAGGATTCATATTCAGCAGACTTGCTGTTACAAGTACTTGAAGAGTACACAAAAAAAAATCAATTAGACATTATACAAAAAGGGTTCTGATATAGTAAGTATCAGAACCCTTGTAATTTTAGATTAATCTTTGATGCAACGAACAGACAAGCCATCATAATTGTTAAAGGTGTTCCTATTCACCATAGTCTCATCATAATATTCCAGATGACGATTCCAAGCATAACCTTCACTCTCCTCTGAAGAACTCCACCAACTACCGCCCTCAGTAATGCCTAAGAAATTGCCACCTTCAATACGGCTACCGCCCGGCAAACCATTAAATCCGCTACTATTAGTGCCATGACCATTATTCGACCAACCTGTTGTACTCTTCATCTTTTGGCCTGCTAGGTCTTCTCCTCCTAAGAAGTTTGTTAGGACAGTCCATTCTGCATCACTTGGTACATGATAACCCGCAGGGGCGAGGCCTCTGGCATCTTTTACACAATACCAATTGTACAGCTTACCATACTTTTCTCCATTCTTGGGATCATTATCATAATAACACCAAGCACCTTCTTGCGTGTTTATAGCTCCTAGCCATTCATCTAAAGTGCTTGCATGACGAATTGTATCTCCATTTCGATATTTACTAACATCTAGGTTTTCAGACATCCAAACTTGTGTATTAATTTTTACAATTCCATATTTTCTCCCATCCCGTATATCTGTAAATACTGAATCAGAAACAGTAGGATTTGGGTTATTTACAGAATTATCTTTACAACCTACAATCAGTAACATTGTCAAAAAAGCAAAAACCATCAAACTCTTCATTGGAATCTCTCAATTGTTGAATTAAATATATATATATGTACTTTCATTAATGTCTTTAGGTTTTGATTCACACTCCGAATTTAACTCATCACTTTTGTTTACACAAGGTGAAATACATTTCATTCCATACAATCATCGAGATACCTGAGATTACCCCAAAACACAAAAGGCATCCCAGTGGGGATGCCTTTGCTTTTATCGTGGTTCGGGAGGGAATTGAACCCCCGACACGCGGATTTTCAGTCCGCTGCTCTACCAACTGAGCTACCGAACCATATTCATGAAAGAATAGATGGCGAAAATAGGGAATTTGGGTAGAAATGCAAA
>CANLII010000039.1 GCA_947491315.1 Ignavibacteria bacterium | reverse complement strand
GATCGATAAATACAAGATCGGTGAATTCCAGCCATGAATATTCATTATCGACCATATTTCCCGGTGGCTTTGGCATATCGCCTTTATCTGTCAATACAACTCGTTTTGGACCAAGCGCACCCATGTGGAGCCATACAGAAGAAGATCCGGGACCACCATTAAAGGCAAAAGTGATTGGTCTTTTTTCTGATGTCATGTCCGTACGCACATATGCGACATAAAACATAGTTGCTTTTACGGTTCCATTATCATCGGTGATATTCATGAATCCCGTCGTGGCGGTATAGGGAATTGCTTTCCCTTTGATGGTCACCGTCCCTTTCGTGATGCTCGGCGCTTGTGAAAACTCCTGAGCGGGAGCTTTTTCAGGAATTGGTTTTTTATCGTCTTTTGCTTCTGCGTCTGACATGCACATCATTCCCATAACAATGAATAATCCGAGTAAGCGAAGGATCATGATATCCTCTTAATTGTAAAAGTCATAGAAAGCGAAGAATACAGCTGCTAGTATGAGCATAAATGCAACCGCTGTATTCCATTTGATTGTTTCACCGAGATGAAACACTGCAAAGAAAGCAAAAATCAATAATGTGATTGCTTCTTGCATGATTTTCAATTGTGAAGCCGAATATACCGTATATCCCTCATCCGAATTTCCAGAAATTTGCTAAGTCATATAAAAATATATATTTAGCAAATCGTATAACGTAATTGATATAATTATGATACAAAAAAGTGGTGAAATACAATTTCTTAGTCTTTTATACACTTAATAGATAGTCCAGAACCCCCCTTTTCACCCCATTCGCATATCCAATTGAAAAATTGTAACTTGCACCCATTACATATCCAACAGGGAAAGACCTACATTCATGAGCATAGACATCAAACCAACACATAAACCTATCAAAGAATATTATGAGGAATTGGCTTCATTTGAAAAGCATGGACATTCAAATGAAATGACCGTCCGGAATGCTTTTCAAGACCTCCTTCAAACCTATACCAAGAAGATTGGATGGCAATTCATAGAGGAATATACGATCAAACGAAAAGACCGTAAGAATGCATCCGTTGATGGCGCTCTCCTCGATCAATTCTCTCTCCCTCGTGGTTTCTGGGAAGCCAAAGATTCCAAAGATGATCTCCCCACCGAAATCACCAAGAAATTCGCGGATGGCTATCCCCAATCGAATATTCTATTCTGGCAACCCGGAAGAGCTATTCTGTTTCAAGATGGCAGACAAATCCTTGATGAGGATATATCGAATCCCAAGACCTTGGTTGAGGTGATGACAGCGTTTTTCGAATATGATCAACCCTTTATCAAAGAATGGGAACATGCCGTAGAGGAATTCAAGAATACCATCCCCACGCTTGCGAATAGCGTCCTCCGGATTCTCGAAGAACAAAGAAGCAGTAATCGCACTTTTCAGCAATCATTCGATACATTCATGACGCTGGTGCAACAAAGCATCAATCCATCTTTGAGTATTGAAGCTGTTGAGGAAATGCTGATCCAACACTTGCTCACAAGAAGGATATTCACCACTATTTTCAATTCACCAGGTTTTCTTCAGCAGAATGCTGTTGCGCGGGAATTGGAAGGTGTCATAGCCACTTTGGTGCAGGGCTATGGAAGTACGGTTGAAGATTTTCTCAGACCCCTTGATCGGTTTTACAAAGCATTGGAATTGGCCGCAGGAGCAACAGATGATTTTGCCCAAAAACAAACATTCCTGAATCATGTTTATGAGAAATTTTTTCAGGGCTTTGCAGTGAAGGTTGCAGATACACATGGTATCGTGTACACCCCCCAGCCAATTGTAGATTTCATGGTCAAAAGTGTGGAAGCATCTTTGCAAAAGGATTTTGGGAAATCACTTGCATCCGAAGGCGTGCATATACTTGATCCATTTGTGGGGACAGGGAATTTCATATTGAGAGTGATTCGAGAAATCCATGAGCAGAATCCAAGAGTATTGCGACATAAGTATCAACATGAATTGCACTGCAATGAACTGATGATTCTCCCTTATTACATTGCATGTCTCAATATCGAGCATATCTACTATGAATTGACCGGTGAATACTTGGCATTTCCGGGAATATGTCTTGTGGATACATTCGAATTGGCTGAAGATAGACAAATGGGAATGTTCACCTCACAGAATACAGATCGCGTGCAGAAGCAAAAAGAATCTCCCATTTTTGTTGTCATCGGTAATCCACCCTATAATGCAGGACAAGTGAATGAAAATGACAATAATAAGAATCGCAAATATCCGGTGATGGATAAGAGGGTGCTTGATACATATGCAAAAGCATCCACATCAACTAATAAGAATGCACTAAGTGACCCCTATGTAAAAGCATTTCGTTATGCATCGGACAAAATCATTGCAAGTGGTGAGGGCATTGTTTGCATGGTTACAAATAATGGTTTTCTTGATGGGATTGCTTCAGATGGAATGCGCAAACATTTGACGCAAGATTTTACTACTGTCAGAGTAATTGATCTTAAAGGAAATATCCGGAGAGATTCAATGCGAGATGGAATACCGCTTGGTGAAGAACATACGATATTTGGACTTGGAGCGATGGTAGGTATTTCAATTGCTCTATGTGAAAAGAAACGAAATAACCAGGATCATAACATTGAATATTGGGATACTCATTTCCGGTCAAAAAGAGTAGAGAAATTCACAGAATTAGAACAAGCTCAAACTTGGTTTGGGCTCCCTTCAAGAATTTTACAACCTAATGCAAAAAATGTATGGCTCACTGAAGGAATGGCTGAAGATTGGGATTCATTGATTCCAATGGGCAGTAAGGAAGGAAAGAGTGGAATAGATGGCGTTATATTTTCTACGTATTCAAGGGGGGTTATGTCAAATGGAGACGCATATACTTTCAATTTTTCAAGTCAAAGAATTGAAAGTATATCGAAAGGTATGATTCAAGATTATACAAAACAGCGCGCTCTGTGGATTGGTCTTGGTAAACCCCAAGATATAGAAAGTATTATTACTGTTGATGAATCCATATTAAAATGGGTACGGAGAACAAAAAGATCATTAGCAAGAGATTTGGCACCTGCTGATCCGATGAATCTGTACAGGAACTCTATGTATAGACCTTATATGAAGCAGTGGCATTACTTTGAGAGAATATTCAATGAAGAGCGTTATCAATTCCCTCGAATCTTCCCCCTTCCTGATTCAGAGAATATTGTGATCTGTGTTTCTGGTATTGGAAGTTCAAAACCATTTCAAGTATTGTCAACTAATTCAATTCCATGCTTGGATATTCTTGAAAAAACGCAATGTTTTCCATTCTATGTCTATGATGAGGATGGAACAAATCGTAGGGATAATATCACAGATTGGGGTTTGGAACAATTCCGGAATCACTATTCAGATTCAACAATATCAAAGATGGACATTTTCCACTATGTTTATGGTTTATTACATGGTCCACGCTATCGCGAGAAATATGCCGCAAATTTGAAACGAGAATTACCAAGATTACCATTTGCCAAGCATTTCCGGGTATATGCCGAAGCGGGCAAGAAATTAATGGATATGCAACTCCACTATGAAGAAATAGAGCGCTATTCGGTCAAAGAGGAATGGTCATTACCCAAGGGCTATATTCATCCTCATGGCATTCCTGTCAATTCCATAGAGCAGGTTCCCCTTCATGAGCGCTATGCAGTGTCGAAAATGAAGCGCGACCGTAATGATTCAACAAAACTGATCTATAATGATTTCCTGACGCTCACCGGCATTCCATCATCAGTAGATCACTATATGCTTGGCAATCGCAGCGCACTCAATTGGATCATAGATCAATATCAAGTATCCATCGATAAACGCTCCGGCATAGTCAATGATCCCAATGAATATTGTAAGGAAATCAATCATCCACGATATATTGTCGAACTCATACAGTCCATCATCACGCTCAGTATGAATACAACTGAAATCGTGAATGGTCTGCCCAAGGAAGGTTTTGGGGAGTGAGGAAAATGAAAACACTTTTATCACACATACTACTATTTGTTGTTTGCAGTACAATCTCCTACAGCCAAGATAAAGAATTAAAATTTGTAGGCTTCAGGATTGGTATGAGTAAGGAGGAAGTACTTCAATTGATAAATACAACTGGTGATTATACTCTACTGGTAGATGATAGGAAAGTTACAAATATATCAACTACTTCAATTGATTCATTGAGATTCAAGTATCAATGTGAATCGGAAGAATTATGCGAAAATGGAAGTTTAGGAAGTTTTGACATACTTGAATATAGAAAGTGGAAAATTGATAAACCCAAAATAGTATTTGCAAAAAATAAGTTAGTGTCTTTTGAAGGGTTCATAAAGATAAGCTTCCAAGATCTTAATGATATTTATGAATCTATAAAGAATAAGTATGGGCTACCAATAACAGATAATAATGGTAATTCAGAATGGATACTGAACGGATCAGTATTAAAAATACAAAACCCGAGTTATATTATAAGTTTATCTAAGAAGTATCGATCACAGTCCTATGTTGATAATTTTGATGGTTGTAAAGTATCATTAGAAAACCTGAAGGAGTTTGAATATTGCAAATCTCGAAAGAATCTGGATTACATAGCACACTATAATAACATTATTGAACTGAAAGAAAACAAATTGTTAATGTTTGGCCTAACTCTTGGTTTATCAAAAAGAGAGGTAATTAGTCATTTTCAGAAACTGTATGGAGAACAAGGACTCAGAAATAGAATTGCTTTTGCAAATGAATATGAAGAATTGAATAACGAAAGAAATTATTTTAAAGACAGCATCAAATTACCAATGGATACGTTTACACTAAATACCCATCCATACCGAGAAACAATTAATTGTCACTTTTACAACAACACTCTTCGAATGATAAATGTACAAATAGAAATGAATACAATTAGTACTGCTGGAAATGACTTTTGTATAGCACAGATGGATATTCTGAAAAAAAAATACCCTAATAAGACACAGAGGATTCAGAAATTACTCCATTCTTGTTTCGATGGAATATTACCTAATAAAAAGTTCAAATATGAACCTTGTTTTGATTCTCTCACTTTAATTCATGAAGGTAGTAAAGTAATAATTGTTTCAAATCGATTAAGTTATGGTACGTTTGAGATGGTATCAGATAGGATAGAGAAGCAAATACAACATGACAGAGAAATGAAGTATGATGATTTTATTAAAACTATGTTTAGTAGGGTATCCGAGGGTAGATTTAGTAATCTTGAGATAGGAAATAATCCTAAAAGAATAGTTTCAAGAGATTCGAGATTTTATATCGGTAAAAATGTTGTGATTGATAAAAATGTTTTTGGTGATTCAACTGACCTCGAAAGATATATTAATATTAAATATTTAGATAATGGATATAGAATTGATAGTCTTGTTGATTTAGACATTGAAGTAGTTTCAAAAAATAATAAAATAGTTTCAATATCAGGAGTCATGTACCCATCTTATAATCATTCAATGTTTGTACATAATATGTTGGATCAATTAGCTCCCCAAATAATTAATACTCTAAATAGTATGTATGGTGATCATAAGGTTCTATTATACCAGAAAATTAAACATTATGTGTGGGAAATAGGCAACCTAATTCTGGATATATTTCAGGAACATGGAAATCATAAACAATCAATATTTTTTTCAATTAGAAAAAATACACGACAAGACTTCTTGCTTAAATCGAATATTAACAATAGTATAGTAGACTAAGTAATTATTTCTGAATATATATCCCCCCCCATCATTTACGACGGGGGTTCTGTTCAAGCAAACTTACAAGCATACCATGATCATATTGTTGAAGTAATGGCCATATCATCCGCATAGGAATTTCTTGTATGATCTATGTTCTGATTTTCTCACACTCTCTGGAATTCCATTATCAATAGATCAATATCAAGTATCCATTGATAAATGCTCCGGCATAGTCAATGATCCCAATGAATATTGCAAGGGAATCAATAATCCATGCTATATTTTAGAACTCATTCAGTCCATCATCACCCTCAGTATGAATACAACTGAAATCGTGAATGGTCTGCCCAAGGATGGTTTTGGGGTGTGAGGTGAGTGAGGTGAGTGAGGTAATTATCTAAGCAATAAAGTGGATTCTTAATGACAAATTATAACTTCTACGGTGGTTAGTCTGTGGTACCAATAATCAATACTTACTAAGTATGGGTGGATAATATGAAATTCATGTTACTATTTTTCTTTGTTCTTTTATTAGAAAGCTGCAACGATTCTCCAACAACTACTACTCAACAAAACCTAAAAATTGGAAGTGATTATCAAGGTGGTAAGGTAGCATATATCTTTCAGCCGAGTGATTCTGGATATGTTGATGGTGAAGTTCATGGTTTAATTACTGTCGCGGATACTCAGGTTATTTCTGCGACATGGGGATGTTATGGTGCAAACTCGAATTACAGTAAATTAATATCTGGTGCTTTAGGCTGGGGAATTGGAGAAGGAAAGAAAAATACATCTGCAATTGTACAAGGTTGTCAAGAACAAGGTATAGCTGCAAGGGTATGTAATGAGTTAATACTGAATGGTTATAGTGATTGGTATTTACCAAGTATAGGAGAGATGATAAAGATTTATGAAAATAGAGATTCTATTGGTGTAACTAATGATGGATATAGAGTGTATTGGTCAAGTACTCAGTCATCAGGTGCACAGGCTTGGATATTTGATTTCAATGGAAATGGGAGTCCGATTGGAAGCGGTAATTGGACACATAAATTTAGGACACAATGGGTAAGACCAATGAGGACTTTTTGATGCTTTTTACAAATAATATCTGATACTTCTTACTTCAAAAGACACGATTAATATGAATATCTTTCTCTACTCTTTATTTTTTATATTGGTTTACTCAGAAGCATTCTGTCAATCAGATGTAAAGATTGGCAATCAAAAATGGATGTCCAAGAATTTGGATGTGAGTACATTTAGAAATGGCATTGCTATTCCAGAAGCAAAGAGTAAAGAAGAATGGTCAAAAGCTGGCGAGAATAAAACAGCAGCCTTTTGTTATTATGAATATCGCAGTAATAATGGAAAGGTATATGGCAAGTTATATAATTGGTATGCAGTGAATGACTCTAGAGGATTAGCCCCTAAGGGTTATCATATACCTAGTGATGAAGAATGGATAATCGTTACAGATTTTTTAGGTGGTAGTGATATTGCCGGAAAGAAAATGAAAAGTAAAAACGGATGGGCTAATGATTGGAATGGAAATAATAGTAGTAGATTTAATGGTCTACCGGGCGGTGGCTGTTATTACGGTGGGAATTTCAGCGGTATTACTGGGCACGGGCGCTTTTGGAGTTCTTCAGAATTTGATACAAGTTATGCTTGGAGTCGAAGTCTGTACTATGATAGTAAGAAAGTAAGCAGTGGCTACGAAAGTAAGGATTATGGCTTGTTTGTTCGTTGCATAAAAGACTAAAATACAATTTCAAATCAGGAAATACATGATATACTTAATTACAATTTTGATAGCTACATTATGTTCTACCTCCCTATTCTCTCAGACTAATTGTGAAGAAGCAAGACAGAAGTATTGGATACTTTACCCCGATGTTGCAAATGCAAAGTTTGACCCGTTTCAACATTACCAAATACATGGGAAGAATGAAGGTCGGGTTTGGCCTTCATGTAAAGGAGAAGAAAAAGACTGTGAAAATGCTAAAAGTCAATATTACAAGTTGTATCCTGATGTGTTCAATGCCGGAGTAGATGCTTGGACTCATTACCAAACGCATGGCAATAAGGAAGGAAGAGTATGGCCGTTTTGTTCTAATGTACAGGATAATAGTAACAATAATAATTCTGGCTCAATTTCAGATCAATTCATGAATTATCTCACAAGAACCGAATGGATTGTTACTGAATTTGAACCTTCTTTTGCTAAGGCGTATTATGGAGCGAAGTGCAAGTTTACCAAGACTAGTTTTAGTTATGTGCCGCGATACAAAGGTGTTTATCTTGATGAGATAAAGTATAAGATTGATATACTTGGAGTTCAGGAGAACTTTCCGGAGGGTTCTAAGTATTCCGGCGCATTTAATTTTCATAATCTTCAGCAGAGAAATGATACACAACAACATGCTTTTGTATATCTAAAAGAAGATGTGGTCCTTTGGAAAAGTGGATTTCAAGGATATACTGTTAATCTTGTACTAACAAGAGCAAGATAAATTAGATAGTCTACCATACTTGCTTTGTTTGTATTCAATAGTTGAACAATATAAAAGCAATATTGGCATATTATATCTCTTTGGATGACCATACCAATCACACATATTGAAACAATGACCTTGATCTACCATAATTGGCGTCAGCCATCCATAGAACATCTCAATGTTCTCTGTGAACGGTTGTTGTATTTGCTTGCGCTGTCGGCAAGATGAGTATATCACCTATCGTTATATGACTTGGCCTATTGACAGAAAACACAATCACTTCAGCCACATCATGTGCTGTCAATGGATGCAATCCCGCATATACTTGCTTCGCGCGTTGTTCATCACCGCTAAATCGAACGATGGAGAATTCGGTTTCAACCATCCCGGGATCCACATTCATCACTCTCACGCCGGATCCATTCACATCAATGCGCATAGCTT
>CANLII010000038.1 GCA_947491315.1 Ignavibacteria bacterium | reverse complement strand
TCAAATACATTTCTGTATATGCTTCTTGATGAAACACGCAGGCCATATAAGATTGCGCGTCATATTCTTGGTACATCACAATCACAAGATGCGATCATCCTTCATGAGCCTGACGAAGCATTTTTTCTAGGAATTGACAAATCCCGTGATGGCAAATATCTTTTCATTGAATCCGGTAGCAAAACAACATCGGAAGCATGGATATTGTCGGCACATGATGTAAATGCACAATGCATGAGCATAGCAGGAAGAGAGCATGGACATGAATATCATGTCAATTCCCATGCAGACATACTCTATATTCTCTCCAATCGCAATGGCGTGAATTATTCGCTCTTTACAGCTGAGATATCAAAACCCAAAGATTGGACAGAACTCATTTCGCATCGTGTCGATACAAAGCTCGAGTGGACTGTGACTTATGATGCACATCTCATCATCGGTGGCAGACATAATGGACTCGAGCAAGTGCAGGTATTTGGTCTCAATGGCGATTCTCATCTGATGTCATTCCCGGATCCCGTCTATGACATCACTCCCGGGAAGAATCCCATGAATGATTCCACCATATTCCGTTTTCATTATAATTCACCGATATGTCCTCCGACAGTCTATGATTATGATTTCATCACCAAAGAATTGACCATCATCAAAAGAGATGAAATTCCCGGTGGTTTCAATCCTGCTGATTATATCGTTGAAAGACATTTCGCAAAAGCCGAAGATGGAGTCCTTGTTCCGCTTACCATTCTTCGCAAAAAGGATATAATACTTGATGGAAAAGCGCCTGCCTTTATGGTTGGATATGGTTCTTATGGATTTCCAATGCCGACCACATTTTCATCAACGCTCATCAGTTTGCTCAATCGTGGTTTTGTTTGCGCGAGAGCGCATATTCGAGGTGGCTCGGATATGGGAGAGCAATGGTATTTGGACGGGAAATTACAGAAGAAGAAAAACACCTTCACCGATTTCATTTCCTGTGCTGAATATTTGATTAAAAAAGGATTCACATCCAAAGAAACGCTCGCCGTACAAGGTGGAAGCGCAGGAGGTTTGCTGATGGGTGCAATCGCAAATATGCGACCCGATCTCTTTCACACCATCATTGCCAGCGTTCCATTTGTCGATCTCATGAATACGATGCTCGATGCTTCCCTCCCGCTCACAGTGGCTGAATATGAAGAATGGGGTAATCCGAATGTGCGAGAAGATTTTGAATATATGCTTTCCTATTCTCCCTATGACAATATAGCCCATCAGGATTATCCCAATATTCTGGCAATTGCCGGATATCATGATCAGCGAGTCTCCTATTGGGAGCCCTCCAAATGGATTGCCAGATTGCGTGATCACAACACCAGAAATTCCACTATTTTGCTGTATACGAAGTTCACGGCAGGACATTTCGGTGCATCGGGTCGATTCGATTATCTCAAAGAATTGGCTTTGGAATATGCCTTCATCCTGAAATATTCCGAATTGTCTTAATATCGGAGCAAATGCAATGGAAGCAAATCAATCTCATGAATATCATTATAAAGTGGATTTCTACTGGAAGTCACTTGCAATGTATGGTGCGGCATTATTGATCTATGCCATATTCAAAGGTTCGATTGAAGAGAAAACTTTAACCATTGCAATCACCGATCCGATAGTCTTGCTTTTGGCTTGTTTTGTGGCATTATCCGCCATTTCACTCTTCATCAATCATCATGCTCGACGCGTGATTGCAATCACTGATGATTCCATCATCTTCAAGAATAGATTCAGAGAAAGAATGATCACTTTGAATGAAATCAAAAGCATCATACTGGTGAAGGATCGTCGATTCAAGATGAATACATTGAGTGCGGTAAAGATCAGAATACAGGGCAGAAGAAGACCATTGCGATTAAGACCCTCTCTCTTTGAGCATGAAGAAGCACTCATTCTGGACCTCAAAGAATTGAAGCAAAAAGTACATTCGAAAAAGGTCTGAAGATGAAGCATTTTATCATGCAATCCATCACAATGCTTTTGCTCAATTCTTTTTCACTCATGAGCGCACTTCCAATCGAACAATCGAATGCAACGATCTTCAAGAATATCTGCAAAGAGATGTCCTCTTGCATTGGCAAACAACTCACCATGCAAGAACTTCAATTGGAAATCATCGGAGGTGTTGAAGAAAAGGAATTTTTGCGTTCGGAAATCATAAGCAATCTGCAGTCCATGCAATGGAAATTCACTGCCAATGACAAAATCATCATAACCCCAAGCGAGATGCGCACAGTATATGAATCCATCGATGATGAAGACTTCGTGAAAAGAACTTGTCTGCTCAATGCGGAAATTCGATTAGAAACAGTATCATCCTCACGCATCCTGCAATGCAAAGAATTTCAAATGAATGATACAATTGCAAGAGCTAGTATATCCACACTCGAGATTCCCTCTTATCCATTTTGCATGGGACCTATTCCGGGAAAGGAATCAACCCTGTTTGATGGCATCATCAAACCTGTGATATATGTTCTGACATTCGGTTTTTCGGCCTATCTTCTTTTCGGCGTCAGATCTTCGGATTAGAATTTCACGCAGACATTTTTTGTCTCAGTGAAAAATCTCAATACTTCAAATCCTCCTTCTCTTCCCACGCCTGAGTCTTTCATGCCTCCGAATGGAGTGCGCAAATCACGCAGAAGCCAGCAATTCACCCAGACTATTCCGAATTCCAAAGCATTTGCCATGCGATGTGCCCTACCCAAATGTTGCGTCCATACATTCGCGGCAAGACCATATCTCGTACCATTTGCGAGCAACAAAGCTTCTTCCTCATTTGAGAATGATTGCAATGTTACCACAGGACCAAATATTTCCTCTTGATTTGTTCTGCAGGAATTGTTCAAGCCTTCAATTACAGTTGGCTCTATGAACCATCCATTCTTACAGCGACCTTCCGGCGAGACAATTTTGCCGCCACAGAGTATTGTTCCACCCTCTTCTTGTGCCAATTCAATATAGGACATTACTTTTTCCATATGTGCCTTTGAGACCAATGCGCCAATATTGGTTCCTGCTTCAAATGGATCTCCGACTTTTAACTGTTGTACCTTTTCAATAAATGCATCACGGAATTTCTCATAAAGAGATTCTTCGATGAGAATGCGTGAACCACACAAACAAATTTCACCTTGATTGGTGAATGCCGAACGCACGGCTTGCGTCACAGTTTCTTCGAAATCGCAATCAGCAAAAATGATGGAAGGATTTTTTCCGCCGAGTTCTAATGATAATTTCTTGAACATCGGTGCTGCGATGGATGCGATATGTCTTCCTGTCACAGTACCACCCGTGAATGAAATCGCGGTGATTTCTGGATGCGCGACAATTGCGGAGCCGGCCTGCAATCCTGATCCATGCACGATATTCAATACACCATCGGGCAATCCCGCCTTCATGCATATTTCTGCGAATAATGTCGCCGTGAATGGAGTCAATTCCGAAGGCTTTGCAATCACGCAATTCCCTGTGGCAAGTGCAGGTGCAATTTTCCAAGTGAATAAATACAGCGGAAGATTCCACGGTGAGATACAACCCACGATTCCGATCGGAGCATGCACGGTATAATTTACCACGCCTTTTCCGCCATGTGATTCAGAAGCAAAGTGTATGATTTCCGTTGCAAAAAATTCAATATTCTGAATCGCTCTCGGGATATCCATCACTCTGCTCAGAGAAAGTGGCTTTCCTTGATCCTTAGATTCCGCCTCGGCCAATGCATCGAATGCATCTTTCATGCCTTGAGCGATATTGAGCATGATGCGTGAGCGTTCCTCGACCGACATCCCGGACCATATCGGAAATGCCTTCTTGGCTGATTCCACCGCCATTTGAATATCCTGCTCACCCGAATCAGGTATGCGCGAAAATATTTCACCCGTTGCCGGTTCAGGATTATCCAGCCATAAGCCATTCGATGGTTCTTGCCATGTTCCGGCGATATAATTCAAGAGATTGTTCATCGTGATTTCATGCAATTGTTGATATGCAAAAATGGGTAATTTATACGCCTCAAGAAAACTCCTCAAAACTTCATGTAGAATTGCCCGATAAACGCGCAATTTTCAGTATTTTGTAGCCGATTATTGCAGGATTCCTGATGGAAGTTTTTTGGATCATTTTGACCGGATGCTTGACCGCTATTGCTTGTGCATTGGCAGGTTCATTCCTCATTGTGCGCAATACCTCCATGATCAGCGATGCCATTTCACATGCGGTCTTACCCGGCATCGTAGCCGCATTTTTGATTACCGGCAAAAGAACCGGAATTCCTGTATTGATTGGAGCCGCATCGGTTGGACTTCTCGCGACATTTCTCATTGAATTTTTACATAGAAAAGGTCGCATGCAGGTAGATGCATCCATCGGCACGATCTTCACCATGCTCTTTGCAATCGGCGTTATCATGATTACGGCCTTTGCGGGGAATGTCGACATCGATCCCGAATGCGTGCTTTATGGAGAGATTGCCTATGTGCCTTTGGACATGATTCCCTTCTTTGGATTTGACATTCCCTATGCAGTATTGATGATGTCGGGTGTCCTACTCTTCACCATTCTTGCCTTTTATTTCGGGTATAGACAATTCCTCGCATCTTCATTTGATCCCGATCATGCCCGTTCAACGGGAATCAATACGAATCTTTGGCATTATGTGTTGATGACATGCGTTTCTCTCATCACCGTAGCAGCTTTTGATGCGGTTGGCGCAATACTCGTGGTTGCATTGTTCATCGTACCACCCGCTTGTGCCTTTTTACTGTTGAAGCAAATGCATCATATCATGATTGTTTCTTCTGTATTTGGAGTTATCGCCGCGATCGCGGGATATGCTCTTGCTGATTCATTGAATGGATCAATTGCCGGTGCAATGGCAACGATCACGGGTGTGGAATTACTCATCGCAATTTTGTTTTTGAAATGGAAATCGAGGGTTTTGACAATTGAACATAGGGGTCATGTATGAGACATCTCAAAGCACTCATTCTATTGCTGATGATCAGCATTGGTTTCATGCAAGATCTCAATGCTCAATATTGGAAAAGCGCAACATTGCCTGCGAATGTTGCAAATAACTATTGGCTGGATGTGTATTTCCTTCCCGGCAATACACAGCTCGGTTGGGTATGTGGTTTCAATGCTGCAACTGTTCGCACAACCGATGGTGGCAATACTTGGATTTGGAGCAGAGTCACTCAATCGCAAAATCCAATGCTTGAGAGCATACATTTCGTGAGTCCTCAAATTGGCTTTACATCGGGTCCACAAGGCATTTGGCGCTCAAATGACGGAGGCGCTACTTGGTTTGATATTTCACCGCCGAATGTGCAAGGTTCATTGTGGGGATGTTATTTCAAAGATCAGAATCTGGGATTGGTCATAGGCGGAGGTTGTGGCGGACCCCAACTATTTTATCGCACGACCGATGGTGGAAGCACTTGGACTTTGTTCCAAGGCAATGAACCTCAAAGCGGAATGTGCGATTTGATTCTTGATCAGGCAAGTGATACCGGTTATGCATCGAGTTCAGGTGTGATTTGGCAATCAACGAATGCCGGTCAGTCATGGAATGTCTTTACTCGATCCAATACTTTCAATGCATGGCAGGAAGAGATTTCTTGGCTGGGTGATAGTTTTCTGGTTCCCTATAGTGGACTCACATGTCAAGGCGGAGGCGGTGGAGGAGGCATGTGTTTCTCCACGAATAAAGGTCAGACATGGAATCGAGTGGCGGCACCCGATAATCTCTTCGGTACATATTTGACATCGGCCACAACCGGTTGGGCTTGCGGATATGATCGATCTGTCTATTATACTTCGAATGCAGGCAGGAATTGGGAAATGCGCAATTGCGGAACCACCGGTTCTCTCGATGATATACTCATGTTCTCCGATACAACAGGATGGGTGGTAGGTGAAGGAATTTTTAAACTCATTCCAGGTTATCATGAGGTACTTCCCAAGAATCCAATCACATTTTCCACGACATGCGTGAATTCGATGAAGAAGGATTCAATCTTGATTCGGAATGTGACATTTGAACCCACCATCGTGACTCTCACCCTGACCGGCAATGCCGCAAGTGATTATATCGTTCCCTTCACTTCTTTTGCACTCGGTGCATGCGAAGAACGAATGATACCGATCTTTTATATTCCGACAGCATCGGGTACCCGCAATGCCAACTTGGGCATCAGCATGATCAATCCACTCGAAACATTCACGGTGCAATTGCAAGGCACAGCATCAGACATCACGATAGATGCCGGTGGTCGTGATACCATATTGCTCGGTAATCGATTGGTCGGTTCAACAAGCGACTCTTCATTCATGGTGTATAATCGTTCCAATGCAGAGATAACACTTTCATCAATAGATCCACTCAATTTTCCTATTGGACAAATATTGCTCTGGAATATGTCTTTACCGCTTCGCATTCCCGCAAAAGATTCGGTACTCTTGCGATATCGCATAATCATGAATGATACAGGAAAAGTCATTCAGAGATTTCAATTCAAATTTGGACTTTGTGATAAAACCATTGCATTTCAGACCATAGGAACAGCACCGAGAATTTCATCGCCGGAATCGTTTACCATACTCGCAGATTGTACTCCGATAAAAGACAGCACATATATCATCTCAAATATGGGCACCGCTCCACTTGTGATACATGGTTTATCACTTTCAAGCGGTGATAGCACTTCATTTTTGATTGGTTCTACCACTTTGCCAATGACCATCGCACCGGGAAGAACAGGAACAATCACAGTACGATATATCAAAAGATCGCCGCTTGACCCCGATGCAATATCTCGATTATTGATATATCATTCCGATACTCTGCTGAATAGAATTTCGCCGAGAGTCGTGAACCTTACGGGAAAGAGATCCTATGCTCTTGCAGGACCCCTGAATGATTCCATTTGGGCAGGCAGACATTGTTTGTCAGACAAAGGGAAAGCATCCATTACGCTCGGTTTGATCGGTCAAGGAAATACACAAGTACAAAAGATTCTTTCACAATCGGGTCGAACCACAATTGTATCGCCAAATACATTTCCCATTGCGATGGCGAATACACTATCTGTCAATATACAAACCACTGCAACCGTACAAGGAAGATATCGTGATACACTCTTGATAGTGAGTGGTCCTTGCAAAGACACCATTCCCATGATTGTGGAAGGTGAGGCAATCACCACGCAAATAGCTTTTGCCGATTCCATTCTTACAGGAACCATTGATCAAGGCATGACCGAAATCATGACATGGGATCTACTTTCAATCGGAACAGCATTAGCCGATATTCGTAGAATGCGTCTTGTCAATAATCAAGAAATTCGATTGACAAATCCATTACCGAGTCCTGCAATCATCGATCCCGGTCAAAAAGGTATTGTTTCGCTGACGGTGAGACCCACACTCAAAGACACTCTTTTGCTTGACACGCTATGCATTGAAGCGCAGAAGGAATGTCCGACCACGATTTGCATTCCCATACGCATCACAGTTCGCCAAGCAAGACTCACATTGAGTGATTCAACTTTGTCATTCTCCATGCGATGTGACACCACAATGCAGAAAGACACAATCTTTGTTAGTAATCCCGGCATGCTGAATGACACCATACAGCAAATCAATGTATTGACTAATGTGGGTCAAGCATGTTCACATGATGTAGGAATCACTCTTCCATATATCATGAAACCAAGTGATTCTATTCCCATTGTGTTTTCATTCGCGCCAAACAGTCAAGGGACATATTCCTATTCACTTGAAATCATTTCTTCATCATCGATCAATATCGGAAAGAATCAAGTGATTTCAATTGTCGGCACATATACAGCTCCCGATATTTCTATTTCACCAAATATATTTGATCTTGGCATGCATGAATCATGTGCAAAAGATTCAACGATTGCAATTCGTATACAAAATCTGGGTCTTGAAGATGCAATCATCAGTATGAGGAATGCAACATCGATATTCGCATTCAGTGATCCAATCATCAATATTCTTCCGATGAGTGACACGATCATTACTGTCTCATATAATCCAAGAAATGCTCCAAAGGGAAGATGGAATGATATATTGAATTTCACAGATACAATATGTGGTAGAGTGCTTACTATTCCTGTGACAGGTTTCATGGATATCATTTCGATTGCATCCAATCCAAATGCTCTTGATTTTGGCAGAATCTACCGCGATGATTCTCTTGAACAAACAATCATCATCACAAATACCTCCCAGTTTTCACTGCATATTGATTCAATACAACTCGCTCAAAGCATTGCGGAATATGACATTGAAATCTTGCAGAGTTTGCCTTTGATACTGAAACCAAATGACACAATGAGCATCAAGGCGAGAGCAAAAGCATTGATTGAAGGAAGCTTCCCCAAAGATTCAATCATCGTATATGCACACAGAGATTGCTCTATATCATTATCGATTCCATTGCAATTCGACATACCAAAAGAAGCATATACTGCAATCCTTAGCACCCAAGACTATGATGTGAATTATGGTGATACCATAAACATTCAATGCAGATTGGATGGCGATCTCACACTCGCAAGACTCCGCTCTTTGTCATTCACATTGAATCTGGACGGAACTTTGCTCAGCATTTATGAGACAAAACCACAGGCCGACATCACACAAAAAGACAGCACAGTTACATGGAAAATTGACGCAAAAGATATTCCACTGAATGGAGGCGTCATAGCTGAGATCAAAGGAAGAGCATTGGTGACAAAACATCGCAAATCACCATTGCATTTCAGTTCCATTGTTCCGGAGACGAATCGCTCTATTACAATAAGTCAGAAAGACGGATCGCTGAATGTTTCACCTACATGTGGAAATTCCTTTACGGGCTTCAAGGAAATGTCTGTATTATCCGCAAGAGTATTGCCACCGCATCCGATTCAATCTGAGATATCGATTGCATATCGCTCAACTTCGCAAGAAGAAGCAGTTGGAGA
>CANLII010000037.1 GCA_947491315.1 Ignavibacteria bacterium | reverse complement strand
TCGGATTCGGATATGTCCCACTTAAGTCTCCCCCCGCAGAACCACTCGGCGGAAGTGAATTTGGAATTACGCCACTCGCAATTTTTGATGAAGTAATCGAACTGTCTTTTACTTGACTCGTTCCAATTACATTATTTGCGATTGTCGGATTCGGATATGTACCACTCAAATCTCCGCCCGCAGAACCACTCGGTGGAAGGTTTGTTGGAATCACACCACTTGCAAGTTTTGATGAAGTGATCGAACTATCTTTTACTTGACTCGTTCCAATCACATTATTCGCAATTACAGGATTCGGATAATTTCCGCTCAGGTCACCGCCTGCAGAACCACTTGGTGGAAGGTTTGTTGGAATTACGCCACTTGCAATTTTTGATGATGTGATAGCTCCATCAGCGATTCTCGGATTTGGATAAGTTCCCGCCAAGTCGCCACCGGCTACCCCTTCCGGTGGCAACGAGACAGGAATTACCCCTGATTGAAGTTTATCAGCAGATATTGCAGAGTCTTGTACATGATGATTCATAACTTTCAATGAATCAATAAATACTATTGGATAATTACCTCTCAAATCACCTGAGATAGGCTGATTTATTTTCAGTTCAGAATCATTTTCATCAATTTCAATCGCATCATTATTAATGAGTATTCCTTTACCACCTTTATACTCAACATAATCATCTTTTGATGGAAACCACATGCTACCATTCCACTTCAAGACTTGACCAATAAGTGCGCCACCTGAAGATAATTTCATAGGCGGAATATCAAAGTCCATCAATTTCTCAGAAGATATAGCACGATCTTTAATTTGTACATCAGTTATGGATTGTTCCCTGATAGAATATTCAATTCCATTATGCGTAGTCCTGATTGAGAGGATAGAATCTGAGAGCAGTTGCAAGGAATCATAATTCAATGAAAGAAATATATCATTATCACGATTTGAAATTCCAATTGTACCATTACCCAATAGAGTGATTGAATCTGACAAACCATTAAGATTTTTAACAATACCATTCAGTCCTCCTTTCAATGAATCTGCAATGATTGAATGTAATGCCAGTGGAACAGCAGTCAATTGGATTCTGGGATTTGACTCGATTTCACCCATGATTCTCATTCCAAGCCAAAGTGATTGAGAGAAATCAATTGTAAATGGAATTTTAGAGCCAAGAATTACAGTGAACCAACCGGACTTGGGAGTGATTTCATGCACTTCTTTCCATAAATCGAGATCTAATATTGGATGAGAATACAGTGTGAATTCCATTTGAATTGTAGAATCGATTGGATGACCAGATTGATCCAATAATTGCCCTTGATATGTAAAAACACCATCACTTCCGGCAATCATTATCTGAAGATTCAACGACAATAACAGAAATGTTACAAAGAATTTCATACTACACCTGATTGATTAATCAACTTTCATACAGATGCAACCTATTGATTTACATGGTATTTAGCATCACTTCAAAAACTCCCCGATTTCACTTAGTCAAATTATTCAGCTTTGACTTTTAAAAATCTTTCCGTATTTACGCAAAGCAGCATAAAACAAAGAGGGATTTTCTTATACTTCATATTGGGAACATTTTTATCGAATATACAGTCTCGATAAGAGACAATTTTCACGTTTAAATCAGGAGATTCATTATGATGAATCACGAAGAAAACCACAATGGTGATGAAGTTCCCAATTCTCAAAACAATGCTGGAGAGAGTGCCGGAATGAATGAGTCTGAACTCCCTTTTATCACAAAGCTGAAGAATGAAATCATACAGCTTCAGCAGTCTTTAGAAATACGCATAGAAGAAAACAAATATCTTCGAATGCAAATTCACAGATTAGATAAAGGATTAAGGACAGAAAATCTTCCATTTGTCGGAAACCTGAGACCTATGACAAAAGAAAAAAAGGGGTCATACATATTTGGATTGCATGACACGGATTTCATTCCCAAACTTCAGTTAAGAAAACAATTGCTGAGAAGGCATCCACTGTTGACATCTCAAGACATAGATATGAGCATTATGCTATCAATAGGTTTGACAAATAAAGAGATCATGATTCTATCAGGGAGATCACATTCAACAGTAGAAAACAATGCGAGCATCTTAAAGACAAAGATATTTGGAACCGAACATCAACGAGACATTCGTACGTATCTTTTTTCAATGGAAGTAGATGCAATAACAGATTCAACAAGAGAGTTTTCAGTTGATAAAATTCTAAAGCTACATAATATCACTTTGTCTCCCACAGAATGTAAAGTATGTGGAATGATAGTACTGAGAATGAGGAATAAAGATATTTGCGATACCTTGATGATTTCTCCGAGAACTCTCGAAAGTCATAAGTATCGTATAAAAAAGAAGTGCGGATTGTTAAGACATGAATCATTGACTGCAAAATTGCATGTTATGATCGGACCCTATCTATGATATGTTTGCATGTGAAAGGAATAGGATGAATCCAACTATCCTATTCCTTTACATCATCAATATATGTGTCAACGATGATTCGTACTGTTCTAGAGTAGAATCGTCCTTCAGGTAATTCCAATGGAAAGAGGAGATCATCGAAACCTCGACCTTCGGTGACCATTTGATTTGCAGTGAAGAATCTTGATATTTCTTTAGCTCTCTTCAATGAGAGTTCTTTATTATACTGAGGATTTCCCGTTCTATCAGTGTGACCGGTAAGTGTCAATATTGAAGTGGGAAGAATATTTTTCTTTACATCCTCGATAATAAAATTATTTGCATCATTGACAGCAGTTGAATTATAACCGAAGGTGATCAAATTGTACTTTTCAACTTTGTTTTTATTCGCAACGGTTTGAGTGACCGGAATCGTGTTCTCACCCAATAGTCTCACATTACCTTCAGCATCGATCGATACCAATTTTAGTTCGAGCTTATTGCTTTTTGAAATTGCAAAAGAGATTGGACTGATATCGATTTGAAGCGTATCGTCCATTGTTTGACCAGATTGCAATACAGCTGTTTTGCCTCCGGCAAATGCACGTAATTCCCATCGTTGAAGATTATCTTTATTGATTCTCTCTGTACCAATACGAATATCTTTATTCACTATATTGAAGCTTGTATCAATGAACTTCACAGGAAGGAAGATGTCTGGATTTTCAGATGTGATTTCAACTCTTCTATTCTCTTCATCACCATAGCCCGTGCTCGTTCTCGAAGGTACATCTGGTAGATTACTCGATGTAACTTGAATTCTATTGGCATCTATTTCCCACACATTCACAAGATAATCTTTCACTGCATCTGCTCTCTGTTGAGACATTTGCAGATTCTCCGATTCGATACCATTATTTGAATTTGTACCATTGAGAGTAATAGTACTCTGAGAATTACTTTGTAATCTCTTTCCAAGAATATTCAACATATTATGATACAATTGCAATGCTGAGTCTGCCTGAATCTCATCAACCTTGAACTTTTTTTGTTCCTCTTGAGTGATTCTCTTATATCTTTCCGGAATGGCGACTGAACCTGAGTCAAAGAAAATATAATTGATCATCGAGAACATATTTCTTGCAACCTTCTTTTCGACATCCAGTTTATTTTCAGTTTTATTACCCTGTTTATCAAATATTGCAACAGACAATGGTGATTCCAATCGAGATGATAGATTTTCCGTAACCTTCTCTTTTGGCTTACTAGGTTTTGTGATAGCTATTTGAGGGATATTGGCCGGTGTATTCAATTCCATTTCTATCGGCACATCATCATCCGATGTATAAGAGAATCCAACTGTAAGACCAAAACGTAAAGTATGCACCGTCCATGATTCAGTTGAACTCAACACATTTAAAAGCGGTAATTCATATCCAAATTGCGGTATCAATTGCATGGTATTGGTTTTATTCAATGGGAAACTATATCCTGCATTCAATACTAATGATGTTTCAAATCCTGAAACACCGGGAATTATTCCGGAATATTCATTCCTCGTACGAGTATTCTGTGGAATGAAGAATGCATTGCTTGGAGAAAGTAGTTTTTCATTTTGCTCAAATGTTGGTGACATCAAGAAACCGATTCGCAATCCACCGCCCACAAATATGTGTTCATCGATATTGTAATTGGAGAGCAGAGTCAGCCCCAATGAATAAAAGGAAGTTTCAAGATTATATCCCAATGTAGCAGTTTGAAATGATGGAGTAGAATTTGGATCATCAATCAAAATTTCTTCGGTTTGCGAGAATGTTCCAGGTATTCCTTTAAAATCCAATCTCGAGTAAAATGTAATTGGCATAGATTCGAAATCATACATGAAATCCAAACCCAGAGATCCGGAAAATCCTCCGGCTCCGGAATAAGAGGGGCCGCATGAAGGTATTTCAGGAAGACCGGCAAAGTCTGCACTATGTATATAAAGCGACGGAGATATACTCACGCCACCTCTCCATAGGACATTTTTAAATACAGTTGTGGTGTCAACTGCATACATCGTCCATGCATGGAGAACTACGAAAAGCGAGAATATATATTTCATTTTGCGATGATGCATGAGGTTGTGAGCATGTCACTTGGAGTTTTGAGCAATAAGAAATATGTGCCTGAAGGGATATATTCAGTATCGATGGGCATTTCATTATATCCTTGATTCAATTCACCACGAAAGATCGTTGAAACCAATTTTCCATCAGGTGAATAAATGTATATTTCGGATATGCCTTTTTCGACCGTACTAGTGGCAATTGTCAATGTGTTCTTTGCAGGAAGCGGAAATGCGGACAATGCCAGACCTTGCTTGACAGTTCCAATCAGGCGCGGTTTGCCATCGGTGAAACATAAATCTTCGAGTTGAAATTCACCGTCTTTGCGGACTATTGTTGTTGTTTGATATTGAGAAATAGAAAAAGTATCCCAAGCAACAGGTGAGATTGGTTGATCCCCCAATTTCACCTTGAATGTAATTTTTTTTATGATGCCAGCTGTATCTTTACTATTGCCGGAAAAATCTAATGTTCCAATATCATTTGCACGAGAATATGAATCAAAGCCACTCACCGGTTCCAGTACAGTTGCATTAAAATGAAATGCACCTTTGAATTTCCACTCTCTTCCATATGGTAAGGAGACAGAAGATTCAAGTATAATTGGCATCTCAATCGTTTCACCTGCCTTTCCGCTAAAAGTGGGTATTACCACTATCAATCCTACACTAGATTTTGGCAATCGAGAACGAGTAGTATACCAAAAACCACTTTTTACTTCATCAGTATTCAACTTGCTTCTGCCAATTGCTGTTTGCGAGACAGTTCCATGAATGAGTTTTTGTCCGGACTTTGCCGTTGTACCACCACTACCCCACACACCTCGCATCTGCTTTTGAGCAAATAGTTCGAAGCAAAAAAGGGTTGAAATAAAGAGTATGTACAGTATCAATCTCATGGTTGAATAACCGAAATATCCAGTCCGACAGAAGGTGGATTGAATGCAGAATTTCTTGTATTCACAAATCGTACGGAAACTGTATTTAGTGAACTTACTCTCGCATATCCGATAATGATACCTGAATCCAATTCTGCTCTTGGTGAAACTTGTACTGTTCCTCCAACTTGTGCGCCCGTTACTGAGACGGCAATTGAATGCGATCCACCATTTGCATCAAGATTCGGAGGATCAACATCTATATTCGAGGCTCTAACAATTCCAGGACTCCATGACATTGTTCCCGCAGAATTTGCGACCAACATTTGTCCATCAGATGTTGGAGCCGAAGCAGGCAATGTATACACAACATCTGAACTCATAGTATTAGGAGCTTTAAATCCAACATAGTTTGCACCATTTGGAAATGTTCCTTGCTGATTATATTTCTCATAGAAACGAAGTGTTCTTACTGTATCATCATTATTAGTCAACCATAAATGCACATTATTAAATACCCCTGTTCTTGGCTCTGATATATTGATTTTACGAGCATACATGCTATTAGTATTATTAATAATATTACCATTAAAGCCGAATGAATTTCTTGCTGTTGTATCAAGAACCATTTCTATACCACCTAATACTGAACTTCCTTCACCCAATGCAGAATTTGCAGCGCCACCCGAAACATTGGAGTACCAATTATTTGCAATATTGAAAGTACCACCTGAAATAGTAGATAATTTACCTGAAGATAGTATCACATTGGAATCACCACCACCAATTGCTGAATAAGGTCCTTGGACTCTATTTCGTGAACCACCTGTTATTGAAGAATAACTTGCCCCGACAGAGTTTGATTTACCTGCACCTATAAATGAATTAGTGCCAACAATTGTATCATATCTTCCGGCCGATATTGATGAATAATCACCATCTACTCGATTTCCATCACCTGTTATTATTGAACTGTTTCTTGAACTTCCACTAATGTCATTGCGACTACCGGCCAATATTGCAGCATTGGAACCTCCAATGACTATTTTATTTCTATCTCCACCAATTATAACGCTGTAATCGGCACCTGCAACTTGATCAGCTGTACCTCTTTCCATTTGGAAATCAACAGCAAATTTTCCTCTTTTATTACCACCAAATCTATTTGAGTTTGGAATTGCAGCTATTAAGGAGCCATTTCCTTTTGGCTGAAGTACAAAATCTATATTTGCTTCAGAGCCGAGTGGAGAAAGCATATGGGCAGGAATTGAACTATTAGGTGCAGTACTACTTCTTGTTGCTTCGAAATATAAAATTCCTGGATCAGATGCACCCCATTTGGATCCGTCATAGCGAAGAACTTGACCGGAAGAAGTAGCACCCAAAGTACCCAGCTCCCATTCTGTAATTGTAAAGTCTGCTATTTCATCATTAGTAACTGAGCCAATACCTAATTGTAATTCTACTGAAGGTACAGGTAATGCAGAATACGTTGCATCTACTACATCCCCCCAGAATACTGTTTCTATAGGCATATCATCTGTAGAATCTTTGTCACCTGTATTAGAAATTACACTACCAACAATACTAATGCCAGAACCTGCTGTATATACTTCTCCATTATCATTGGCCCATGTCAAGATTCCTGAGCCATTAGTTCTCAGCACTTGATTTGCCGTTCCATCAGCTGAAGGTAATGTCCATGTTATATCAGCATTTATGGATGAAGGAGCTTTGAAGCCTACATAATTTGTACCACTCGGAAATGCTCCTGGTGAATTATATGCTTCATAGAAACGTAAAGTTCTTGTGGTATTATCATTATTGGTCAACCACAAATCCACATTATTGAAAATACCGGTATTCGCTTCAGTTATTGAGATTGCTCTATCGGTAAATCCACCGGTTATTCTATTTGAATTGAAGCCGAATGAACCTGTGGCAGTTCCACTTAATGTTAATTCTGCACCTCCAAAGATTGCGGATCTATCGGCTCTTGCTTTATTTCGATAGCCACCTGATACAACGGAATAATCACTATCAGTTTCATTTTCTGATCCACCACCTATAGCAGTTCTATTTCCATTTGCAGTATTACCATAACCACCAAGGATTGCACTATACTGCGTACCTTCTATTGTATTCAATGTACCTCCTGCGATGGTTCCTCCAATTTTACCAACAGTATTTTCGGATCCACCACCGATGCTTGCATAATCAACAGAAGTGGCATTTTTTTCACCACCGGAGATTGTCGAAGATGCACCACCTGCAACTTGCGCGGCATTTGTACGAACCATTTGTAAGTCAACTGCATTATTGCCACGCTTATTTCCTCCGGCAACAGTACCATCAGGTATTTGAGCTAAAATTGCTCCAGTACCTTTCGAACTGAGCGCTATATCTATATCAGTTTCGGTACCCAATACTTTTAATTGATGAACAGGCTTACTTGCATTGATACCTGTATTATTTCTGATTGTTTCAAAGTATAATAAACCATCATTGCCTGGTATCCATGTTGTGCCATTCCACTTGAGAACCTGTCCATCAGTAGCACCCATCTGACTCAATTTTGCTGCAGTTACTGCACCATCGGCAATCTTCACAGTTGTCACTGCACCATTATTAATCGTGAGATTGGAATAAACACCAGACACATCACCACCAAATTGTGTGGTCTCAAGAACATCATCCGTTGAATCTTGATCACCTACATTAATGATCGAATCATTCGAGATTCTGATTCCAGCGCCTGCTGTATAGACTTTACCCGAATCCAAAGATGGTACCCATGCGGTGCCATTCCACTTGAGAATCTGTCCGGCTGATGCACCCATCTGATTGAGCTTCACTGCGGTCACTGCACCATTATTAATCGTGAGATTGGAATAAACACCAGACACATCACCACCAAATTGTGTGGTCTCAAGAACATCATCCGTTGAATCTTGATCACCCGTATTAATGATCGAATCATTCGAGATTGAAATACCTGCTCCCGCAAAGTATCTGCCTGTTGTATCATTCGCTGCAATCCAAGTTGTGCCATTCCATTTCAGAATCTGTCCTGAAGTTGCTCCCATGCGATTGAGCTTTGCGCCTGTCACGGATGTATCTGCAAGCTTGATTGTTGTAACGACGCCGTCTTTGATATAGAGTGAATCAAACTTACCAAGGACTTCGCCATTCGCGCTTATGCGATCTATGGTGACATCATTCGATGAATCTCTATCGCCAACATTAATGATCGAATCATTCGAGATTGAAATACCTGCTCCCGCAAAGTATCTGCCTGTTGTATCATTCGCTGCAACCCAAGTTGTGCCATTCCATTTCAGAATCTGTCCTGAAGTTGCTCCCATGCGATTGATCTTTGCGCCTGTCACGGATGTATCTGCTAACTTGATCGTTGTAACCACGCCATCTTTTATATACAGCGAGTCAAACTTACCAAGGACTTCGCCATTCGCGCTTATGCGATCTATGGTGACATCATTCGATGAATCTCTATCGCCAATATTAATGATGGAATCATTCGAGATTGAAATACCTGCTCCCGCAAAGTATTTACCCGTTGTATCATTCGCTGCAATCCACGTTGTGCCATTCCATTTCAGAATCTGTCCTGAAGTTGCTCCCATGCGATTGATCTTTGCGCCTGTCACGGATGTATCTGCTAACTTGATCGTTGTAACCACGCCATCTTTTATATACAGCGAGTCAA
>CANLII010000036.1 GCA_947491315.1 Ignavibacteria bacterium | reverse complement strand
ATCAGAGGTGTGATTTCTATGGAGGCTTTAGTAATAAAAACAACATTTAATAGCAAAATAAAAGTTATGCCATATCGGGAAATTGACCACATAAAATACCCTAGAATTACTATAAATAATTTAATATCTACTCATATTCGACTGTAAGTTATAAACTCAGAGTAACTTACAAACATGAGCTATGAAGTATAAAACATTGAGACGATTGTCCAACAATTGTTGGCAAAGTGATTTCCCATGCTTCTAAATTACAATCCGGCTTTCCACCAATTTGTGTTGGTCCAGAAACAACTGTTCGGACATACTTGTTCTGATTTGCATCAAAACACCATGAAATTTTTTCGTAACAATATGTGTCGTAGTTACATGGTGAATAATAAATAGATTGCTGACCCGCATATTCAATCAATTCAGCTTTCCAACAATTCCAATGGTAAATTTGTATTTCATTTGACTGTTGGGGACAAGGAGGAGCCGAAGAATTGTTTTGGCATAGCCAAGAATAATAGTAATCATATGTACTTACATATGTTTCGATGTATTGTAAAACTTGTTGAACATTCAATGTTTGAACGCAAGGAGGTATAGTTTGTATCTGCATAAAACCTGTAACCGCAACACTATTAGGTAATTGCCCAAGAACAGAACACTTAACACATAAATCAACATTGTAAGGACATCCATTAATAGTCATTGTAATTCTGACAGGTGTGTAACCGGTTGGACATTGAGCGACTAAATTCTCATTTGAGCCCATAAGGAAGAAAAACAAAACAATAACTAAAAAGTATCTCATAAAAACCTCCTGAAACAAACAATTAGAAAAATATTAATGAAATTATATATCCACCAAAGATCCCATCTGCAAGTTCATCACTCGGAAATAATAATAACCAAAAAAATAAAAAAGAAAAATATTTTCTACCCTTGCACCCTCTTCACCATCTTCCAGGAAATATCAGTTTCTTTCGACTGTTTAGAGATCGTGCTACCGCGCATTTTAGCACAAAGAACGGATACTGATGTGCGCATGATTTCGGGTTCTATATGTTCCCCTTTTACGCGCTTTGCTTGCAGACTTGGCGTTTCTTTTCCTGATTCATCCACGGAAACGAAGCGTTCCTGAATTTCATAGATATGTCCATTCGGCGCGCTGAATATATCACCGGGCAATGGATCCGAAAGTGGATTTCGCATCATTGAAGGGCCTTTTTCAAGAAGCTCTGAAACTTCTCGGTGTCAGGTGTATAACCGGTTTGATCAATCACTTTTCCATCAGGTGTGAGAATCACATAAAGTGGCAATTCCGCGGATTGATATTTTTCCTGCATCATGCGCTCATTTGCTTTGTCTTCCGGACGATTGCGATCGGTATACAAACGCACCTTGATCATTTTGCCCATGAGTTCGGAAATCTGCGGACGAGGGAATACATTCTTTTCCATCTTTCTGCAATTGGTACAAGTCACGCCCGTGAAATCGACAAAAACTGGTTGATTCTTTTCTTTCGCCAATGTTAAAGCGGCTTGGAAATTTTCCGTCCATTCTTCCTCTGCGGATAGTGCGGAACCACCTATCGAGGCGGTTGCAGCAGGTGCGGAAGAATCCGAATAAATGAATGCTTCGAATTCACCCACGGGACGCCCAAAAATTCCCTGCAATAAATAGAAGGAAACAGTCGCAAACATCAAGGCCCACACAACGCGCATTGCACCAAGATTCTGTACTGGAGAATCGAGTTTCATGCGGAAAAGACCCAAAATATAGAGCATGCTGAGAATACTGCAAGCAACCCAGAATGCAAGAATGAGTTCGCGTGAGAACAATCCCAATTCCCATGTTGCATCGGTTCTGCTGAGATAACTCAATGCGAGCGCTAGTTCGAGGAAACCAAGAACCACTTTCACATTATTCATCCAAGTACCGGCTTTGGGCAATTTATTGAGTCTGGAAGGAAAAAGTGCAAGCAAGAAAAATGGTAATGCAAATGCTGAGGAGAATGCAAGCATACCGAGCATCGGATAGAACAAATCTCCTTCGCCTCCCTTCACGGCGCTTGCGGCCTCACCAAATGCGGCAGCAACAAAACCAAGCGTACATGTAAATGAAGTGATGGAAAATGTGATACCCATGAGTAAAACACTTCCAAAACTATTTCCTTTCGAGGATGCTGCATTGAGTTTATTGAGCAAACTCGGCGGAAGCATGATTTCAAATGCACCGAAGAGATTGAATGCGAATACAATAAAAATCGTTGCCAGGAATAAATTCATCAAGGGATCATTCGCAAAATTTCTGATGCCTGCGGCATTGGAAAGAAGTGCAAACAATAGACCCAAAATGGTGAATGTGGCGATGATACCCGTTGCAAATACCATGGAATCAACCACACTTCTAGCGCTCGGTTTTTCGGAACGCTTTGTAAAGAATGAGACCGTGATAGGAATCATCGGATACACACATGGCGTGGTGAGTGCGGCAAAACCGGCAAGAATGGCGGCCCAAATAAATGAGAATACACCTTCACTCTTGGCATCATTATATTCTTGTTGAGATTCAGATACTTTACCTTCGGATACTTTCGTTTCACTCTTTTTCGAAGCATGAGCTTTCGCTTGTTCAGGCATACTCACAACGGTTGAATCAACAATTGCAGCAAGCGCAGTATCAGCGGCTGTTAAATCAGTTGCTTCTTGCGTGACATTTATTATGATGGCATAACGCTTCTTGGGATAGGTACAAATGCCTTCATCGGTACATACCTGCGATTCCACTTCAAGAGAATCAATATATGTTCCCTTTTTCAATGTCTTTTTCGTGATGATCGGAACTATGATATTCACTTTTCCATGCCATGTACCAATTTGCACTTCAAAAGTTGAGTCATATGAAAGATCTGAGCGAGGTGCCTGCAATCTACCGACAGCAAAGACCGTATTCTTCATTGCTTTGATGGATGTTGGCGAAGGACCAATTCCCGAACCCGATTTTACATTGCGCGCATTTTGCTGAAGATCATAGGCATGCCAACCCGATTCGATGTCGATCGAAAGGCGCACCATCACGGTATCACCGGCCTTCACAGAAAATTGCTGTTTATCGAGAGCAAATTTCGCATGCTCTTTCAAACCAGACTGAGCCGATGCATTGGAAAATGAGAAGAGTATTGTCGCAAGCATTGACAATACTGACAAGATGCCGACACGATATGAGGTGATATTCATGATACTTGCTTTCAGGATTGGATTCATGGTCATTGCACGATTACCGCAAAAGGCAGTGGAATCGTGGTTGGGGGCAAACACATACTGCCATCACATAATTGATATGCAACTTCAATCGGGAATTGTATCTTCCCTTTTGTGGCTTTTTCATCTATGGTGATGGGCAATGTACAAGAAAAAGAACCTTTATAGGAATGTACATCCATTTCGAATGATTCATCATATTTCGTATATGGTTTCGGGGCTATGACAGTACCATGTTTGACCATGCCAGTGCTATCGGTGAAATAGACATCCGTTTGCTGAGGCCCGATTCCTTCGCTGTTGATCATCATGGTAAATCCATAGATATACCACTTTTTGTCGAGTTTGAATTTTACGGGAACATTGATAGTAGCTCCCGCTTTTCCTTTGACAGATTTGGGGATAGAAACCTTGCAATGAGATGGCTCTGCCGAGAAAATGGAGCTCTGTGGAAGAGCAATCATCATGAAAAACAGCAGAATCTGCAGTATATGGAGGGTTTTTCTCATCGCCATTCACCTGTCAGAGTTGATTTTGATGAGTCAAAATACAAAATATTGACCAACTTCAAGGGTATTCCGGCAATGAAGAAGGGTCTGAAACATGCATTGTTTTACACATATCTCAGACCCATATTCTTATTCTTGGTTTTTCAGCAGGAAAGTTTCTTTTTCCACATAGGAACCGGAGGCAAATACACCAAGTCCTCCTACCACACTCGCAAGACGATAATCATATTGGTTTCCGCCCCAGCCTGCTTTGAACCATTTTAAAAAATTGGGGTCGGGTGCAATAATGGAGAGTTTATGTTTGCCATACCAACGAAATGCAGTCCAAACGACGGGTGCTTTCGTACCCTGGAAAAATCCATAAAGCGTGAGATTTCTTAGGCGTGGACTATCTGGATTTCGGCGAAAAAATCGAAAGATTTTACGATTGCTGTCAAGAGTCGGGGGGTCAAGATATTGTCCATAACCGATTGTATCCAGACAAGTAATTGCGATCAAGTATTCTGAAATGCCATCAGTCGGTGTCCAAGTGATTGAAAGCGAATCAGGTGCAATGAGATTGATCGTATCCACCGGATATTGCAATACGCTTCTTGGGGGATTGATCCATTCAACTCTTTTGGGGGTATAAGTGGTACCTGTCACGCGCTTTCCATCAGCCAATACTACGAGCAAATCATATCTCGTGGATGGTTGAATGAGCAAACTTGAATCAGGAAGACGATATTCTCCTCCGCGCTCAGAGGGATAAAACTGCAATTTCAAGGTGTCTTTTTGATCTCGAATGATATGCACCTTTGCATCACGAACAATACTGCTTTCATACACGAAGGAATCAGCAACCGGCTGACTTTTTGTGATCATCACGCCAGTAATTGGTTCATCCACAAGAAGATATGCTTCTACGGCATATTCCGGAATATAGTCGAATGCAACCGGATCTTCGCAACTTGCAAGACCAAGAATCGTAAAAGCGAATAGTCCGAGAACTAAATATTTCATATATTTTTTCATTAGAATTTTACCTCCAAAGCCACAGTGGGAAGAATTGGTAAGAGTCGAACATCTGTTACTTCAGTTACATCTTTTGATGTGTCATAGAATCTGAACCAAATATCTCTACGAGAATACACATTGAAAATGTCGATCATCAAGCGAGCGGGAAGACCCCAAATAGTAGTATTATAATTTATATTAAAATTCAATTGATGCGTATTGGGAAGTCTCAAGCCATAGCGATCACCAGGAACGATCTGAGGTGAGTCGATGGTTTCTCCGGGTTTTCGAGTGGCAAATCGAGATGTTGCGCCGGTATATGATTGACCGCTTTGGAAGGTGAATGTCGCTCCGAATTCCCAATCTTGATTGAGTTTATACATACCAACCAATTTGATATCATGTCTTCTATCATATTTAGGTCGAAACTCTCTGCCTTGATTCACGCTGTCGAATTGACCAAATACATAGCCCAAACCATATCCAATCCAACCTGTGAAAGCACCCATCTTTTTCTGCAGGAAGAATTCGGCGCCATATGCTTCGCCATCACCGGTGAAGAAGACATCATTCACGGTCCTACCTTGCGTATTATTCACCCTTAATTCACTGATATTTCTCAAATCTTTATAATAGAAATCGAAACTCATGTCATAGCCATCAAATGGCTTTGTTTCAATGCTAAAAATATAATGTGTTGCTTTGCTTGCAGGAACTGTATTGTCAGTCGGAAGCCATGTATCGAAAAATGTGAAATCAGGTTGCGTTGCTAGTCTCAAATATTGATGAAAAATACCCCAAGATGCTTTCAGTACGACATCTTCAAACAACTGATAGCGTAATGCAAATCGTGGATCGACCGTAAGGACATCACTGGAATCCCAATAATTGAATCTAAATCCGGTTTGCAATGAGAGTAAATCACTGAATTGATAATTCCCTTGCACATAATATGCATGGGTATAATCATCGATCGTGAAATTCGTGAGACCACCTTCACTGACTGTTCCCGATTGCGCCGTCGTATCGGCATTACCTGTGAAATTCTGCATATAACCGAATGTGTAGGAGGTTCCTTCATAACCGGTTTTGATTGTCAAATCATCACTTGCAAACCATTCGAGATCAGCGCGTAGAGAATAATCAAGGATTGAATTTTCGATTTTGAAACTGAATCCGCCATTATTTCCCGTGAATCCATTGACATATCGACTACCACTGAGATTGACGGAAGTAAAGAGATTATCCCCGAAAATATGTGTCCATCGAAATGCCCCATTGAGATTGCCGATGCCGACTTCAAAATCAATACCTGGTGCATCAAGAATGAGTTTATCTGCACTATTGAAGCCACTCAAGAAAATCTTGTCATTCTCACCCAAATCCTGCGTGATTTTTGCATTCAAATCATAGAAATTAAAATTCGGAAGTGGCTCATTTGGATCTTCAGGTAAAGCCCCAAGTAACAAATCGAGATAGGTTCTGCGGCCACCAAGGAAAAATGCGCCATTACCGATCGGACCTTGAAATGATCCACGAGAGGAGATCAAACCAAGTGATGCCACGCCTTCATATTCATTTCGGTTACCGTCTTTTTGCGTGAGATTAAGAACTGCAGAAAGTCTGCTTCCATATTCGGCCGGATAGCCACCCTTGATCAATTCAACATCTTTGATCGCATCCGGATTGAATGCGGAGATGAAACCAAACAAGTGTGAGGGATTATAGACTGTTGATCCATCGAGGAGAACAAGATTTTGGTCAGGAGATCCACCACGAACATAGAGTCCGCTGGAAATTTGCGATGAAGTCAAAACGCCGGGCAGGAATTGCAATGCTCTGAATACATCAGCTTCGCCGCCAATACGCAATTGGTTGAGCTGTTCCATCGGGATATTCACGCGAGAAATGGAAATCTCTCTCTTTTCAACTTCGCGATCAGCTTCAACCTTCACCTGATCGGTGAGAACATCGCCTTTTTTGAGTCTTATATTTACTTTTTTCTGTTCGCCTTCGCTGAGGGTATACTCCTGAAGCATTTTAGCATAACCAATACCAGAGATTTTCAGCGTAATTGTACCGGGTTTGATTGATCGAAGAGTGAAAAAGCCCTGCTTATTGGTGTATGCTCCGTTTTTGGTGTCTTTCACCGTCACCATTACGCGAATGAGTGGTTCTTTGGATTCCGCATCAACTACATAGCCCGAGATTGACGCCATGTCGGCGGGCTCGGGTTCAATCGCAAATGCTGATGAGGGAAATGTACTTAGAATGTAAAGTATCGCGAGAAAGGTGCGGATCATGTATTGCATGGTGATGATTATTACACTATAATTAGATTCATTGGAAAAGATTTCTAGTGCTTTGCTAACACTAGAAGCATCAGTTTAGTTACAACTTACAGACTATGCGAAACGAAGTGGTAGTACAGATAGTTTCATAATATTCAAAACATAAAGTCATAAATGCTACAAACTCGATTCAAATGTCCACCATGGAGTTTGGGTAGTGCTGAACAATTGTTGATACCTGCATTATGCGATAAAAAACACGGCAAGCATCCTCTGTTTATTCCAGCAGAGAGATCATATCTTTGACTGCTTGCGGAATACCTATAAACAGAGCTCTGGAGATAAGTGCATGACCGATACTGACTTCCACCAGACCGGGTATTGATTTGATTGGTGTGATATTATGATAGTCGAGACCATGTCCAGCAGTAACTTTCAAACCATGTTCTTGTGCGATTTTGCCACCAAGAATGAGTAATTGAAGGGCCTCTTCAGCATTACTACCTATTGCATCGGCATAAGTACCCGTATGCAGTTCAATAATATCGGCTCCGATTTTTTGGGCGGTTTCGATCTGTTTTGAATCCGGTTCGATGAAAAAGCTGACTTCAATACCGAGAGCATGCATTCTTTGAACTAATTCAGCATATCTGGATGAATCTGCGGCGATATTAAGTCCCCCATCAGTTGTCAATTCCTTCCGCTTTTCGGGTACGATGGTCACGAGTTCGGGTTTCACATCTTCGGCAATGCGAATAATATCTTCTTGCGCGGCCATTTCCAGATCAAGTTTGGTATTGAGTTCACTTCGCAAAGCATATACATCAGCATCTCGAATATGTCTGCGATCTTCGCGTAAATGACATACTATACCAATAGCACCCGCTTGGATGGATTGTCTTGCCGCTTCTATTGGATCGGGTTGGATTCCACCACGAGCATTCCGCACAGTGGCAACATGATCGATGTTTACAGCCAAATGAATCATTGTTTTTTTACTCAAGTGAGCGGGCTTTGACGCATATATGGTAAGGATAGTGTGTTAATACAAGAAAAAGGGAGATATCATCAGTGTGACATCTCCCTTTGATTATCAAATTCTCTTCAGTTATTCTTTATTCAAGAATGGCACAGTGACTGATTTTCCATCATCGGTTGTCATCATCACATAGAGCAAGCCCTTTTGCAGACCACTTAGTGGAAGCTGTTCGCTGTGTTCTCCAATTGAATATCCTTTTTTCGGCAAGTTTCTGAGTGTTCTTCCGACTTCATCATAGATTCGTATGCTTACATTCTCGGGATTATCTAATGTGAATGAAACCATCAAATATTCGCCTTCTTTCTTTGTGAATGGAAGAATATTTGCTCTGAAATCATTGGAATTGCTGACGACATATCCTTCATTCAAAATATATCCGTTTTGTACAGGAACTGTACGCATAACTCTACTGCTATTTCGAAGTTGCACTTTTCCTCTTAGTTCGGTGGTATCGCGCATTCCGATTCTTGAGGCATATCGTACACGAAGCAATTCACCATCTTTATCAAACCCATTTGGAGCATCTATCAATGCATAAATTGAACGGTCTGAAATTCGTTTTGTGATGATTGTTGCTTGTTTTCCAATGGTTTCGTCAGGAATGACGAACACATCTATTGGCTTTACAAATGCACCATTCAAAGATATTTCCACTTCATACCTGGATCCGCCCCAATCGGAGGTATTATCATTTGTTCTAAGAACAAATACTGCAGTGTCAAGCATTGTGGACTTGATTGGATTGGTAATTATCATAGGACCATAATTCTGGAAAGTATTCAAGCAAATTTGCTTGCTGCCAACTTGAGAAAATCCGGTATTGATTGATTGAATCCCTCTTGCTACATTTGGCATATCATTATCGCAGAAACTAGATGGGCCCGGATCACAGAAAAACATCTTCCATGCTCCTTCATCCGCTTTGATTGCAAATTCATAGATGGTATGTGGTTTTGGATCACGAGCCGAAACATCCATTCCGAATTTGCCACCCTTGACGATACTCGTGTCACTTGAAACATCGGTACCATTCAGGAATACGCGAATTCCTTTGCGGATATTATGATAGACATATATTCCCCAATGTTGTGTTCCGCCACCTGTTGTCAATTCAAAAAGATTATAACAATTTTCTTTATCGGGTTCTTCGCTTCCAAGCACCCAATCATTGAGAATATATAGAGTGCCATTGCAATAATCCGCATAGAGATCGGAATATCTTCCGCGAGCAGCATTTACTTGTGACCATTCTTTTGTACTATCAGGGAAGCGCGTAAATTTACCATCAACTTCATGCTTGGAAAGACAATTGGGATTTGCTCCCATAGCACCTGTTGCGCCAAATGAAGAGCCATTTCTACCAAGATTTCCTGCAATCACCATTGGCTCAGTGGCAAGTCCTGCAGCTCCTGCCAGAGGAACATATCGTTCATCTTTACGCAAAACGATTCCTGTATCATTCATTATTCCATGATAATAGGATGGATCTTTCACCAATGCATAGCCGGTATCATTACATTTAACCAAGGGTCCGAGACTTTGAATCGGACTTGACAAAACGGGAATCATGAAATTCCCCGGTTTCACCTTCAAAGCATATTCATAGATTGTATGCTTATGTTCAAACAATGGTGATGAAGAAAAAGAATAAGCGCCACCAATCACAATATTTTTGTTTTGAGAAACCTCAATACCATTTCTTTTTACGGAGATGCCTCTCTTTTTATCATTATAAATGCGGATTTCCCATTGTTCTTCTCCATTGCCTGAGGACATTTCAAAATATGCATAGCATGTTGATTGATCAGGCTCAATGCTCGTCCAATCCCAATCATTGAGAAAATACATGATACCGGATTGAGCGCAATAATCAACATAGATATTGGAGAAGCGTGTCTTCATTGGAGTGATATCGCTCCATTCGAATTTTCCACCTGCAACTTGACCAGAAAATTGTCCATCAATCACATGCATTGGATTACAATTTGAATATGGCGTATTTGAATGTCCACCTGGTGGATTATACACTACAGG
>CANLII010000035.1 GCA_947491315.1 Ignavibacteria bacterium | reverse complement strand
TTAAATTAATTGCAATAGAACTCTTAGTTTGATCGAACTTCACTTGGGTTTCGGAATGCTTGCAATGCATGTATTTTAGATCTCATTACTTTTTACAAATCTATAGATGATGGAGCGTGAACATGCAAAGAATCAAGACAGTACTACTTTCAAGTGTCATGCTATTATTGGTATGCCTCATCACTAGTTGTGAGTCCTCAGTTCAACCAATATCCACTGAGCAAACAATAGAAAATGCATTGCGCACATTTTGTGACTCTTTGTCTGCTTCATCCTTAGACAGTTCGCAGGTATCACTAAAAATCAATGATTATCTACAAAGAAATGATAATAACTTCTTTGGTTCCACTGTTTGTATTCTTGATTCAAATAAGAAAGTTGTCGCAAGTCCATACTGGTATCGTGGAGCGACAGCTTTGATCTATAAAGACTTGGCAAAAGATCCCACTTATGCAATCGAAACGCAGGAGTGGCTTACAAAGCCATTGCAATCTGGGAATGAAGTTTGGAGCGCACCATACTTTGATGCAGGTGGCGGAGAGATCTGGATGAAAACTCTCTCGATTCCCATTAAGAAAAATGGAAAGATTGTGGCTATTGCGACGACTGATATGAGGATATGAGAAATAGCATGAATCAATAGTTGTCCAATTTGTGTGAGTTGGCTTATTCTCACATGATTCGCTTCAATGTATTCGCCTTCTTCAGTATCAATGTTACCATTCGATAAAAGGTATTATTACTTACATAATAGATTCTTCACAATAGGGAAATAATCACATAATATCAAGACGATAAGTTACATCCATATTCAATACTCACTTTTTGTATGGATGAAACATGAACATCGTTTACGGTTTTCTACTATTGCTGTTTGTCGGTGGTACGGCAATGTCTCAGCAGATCTTTCCTGCATTGGATACTAATTTCAATGCAAATACCATTATCGTTCCACCATCACCACTGAAAGCAAAGTTAGTTTTTGTGGGTGGAAAAGATACAGTCATTGGAATCAATGGTCAAAAGCAACTTGCCAAGCAATGGCATGACTTTATCGGCTATACTCCAATCAATTTGCAAGCACCTAATGACTCGGCATATATCACCATCAATCATGAAATGCGCGTCAAAGACGATATTCTTGGAGATGGCGGTGGAATGACAGTGTTCAAAGTAAAGAAAACACCATCAGGCGATTATGATGTGGAAGGTGGTTATAGAAATGTGGACTTCACAGCCGTTGGAAATACTCTTGCAAATTGCGGTGGAATAAGCGCTCGCAATGGAAGAATTTGGACAGCCGAAGAATGGGTTCAGACATCCAATAAAGATATCAATATCGGCCTCTTGCCAAGAGAGGGTTTAGATACTACTTATGGTGCATATGGAAAGGGTTCATCTCAGGCAGCAGTTCCTGGATGGGGAATAAGAGACACAAATGACTGGACTATTCCTAGTGGTGCAAATTATGCCGGCAGAACGATTAAAAAATTCCAAAATTTCAATTGGCTTGTAGAAATTGATCCTGCTCAGGCAAAAGCAACTCGCAAAATGTATAATTGGGGTCGCTTTGAACATGAGGGCGGTGTTGTTATGGCAGATGATAAGACCGTCTACTTGACCGATGATACACAGCCTGCTGTATTCTTCAAGTTTGTTGCTAATCAGTCCGGTAATTTCAATGAAGGTCAATTATTCGCCTATAAGCAATCAGTTGATGGAAATACCGGAACATGGCTCCCGCTTGAAAATTCACTTGATTCAATGCTTAGTATCCGTGCTGTAGCTCTCAGAAAAGGTGCGACAATGTTCACAAGATTTGAGTGGATCACTGATGTAAAGGGTAAAGTATATATCACAGAGACTGGTCTGGATAACTCCGGAAACAGATTCAAAGATGGTATGAAAGCAGGTGGAACACTCGCGAAACATTTAATGGAACGCGATGTGTACAATGGTCCATTCTCTGATTCAACAATGAGAATCAAAGATACGGTCATCATTGACTATTATGGTCGTGTATTGGAATTCGATCCTGCAACAGATAAAATGAGCGTATTCCTTGAAGGTGGAAAGGCAACAAATTATGCTTCGAACAAAGTTCATCTTTCAAATCCTGATGGACTCATCACATGGACATTGAATGGCAAGAATTATCTCGTGATTCAAGAGGACTTGAATGGTAGAAGCAAGGGAAGAGTTGGCAATCCGGATGTTGATGGTTCAGGTGGTAATATTTGTGAGATGTATGTACTTGATATGAGTAAGTCAAATCCAACGCTGGATGATTTGCGTAGATTACTTATCACGCCGAATGGTGCAGAAGTAACCGGCGCAATTCCAACTCCTGATGGAAAGGCAATGTTTGTAAATTCACAACATCCATCAGCCGGAAATACAGGTGATTATGGAAATTCTTGCACAATGCTCCTTACCGGTCTTGATACATATGTTACATCTGTATTTGAAGATCCATCATTTGAGCAAAATCAAGGATTTCAAGTCTATCCAAATCCTGCAACGAGAACTTTATACTTCAATGAGCAGTCTGATGTATCAATCTATTCGATTGGTGGACAGAGAGTGAAGGTTGCTTGGAATGCTGAAAAAGTGGATATTTCCGAGCTTCTCCCTGGTACATATTTCGTGCAAAATATTCGTGGTGATGTTCAAAAGATCATCATTCAATAAGTAATTATTCAATAGTGGAAAGGTCTGTATTCTTCGAGTGCAGACCTTTTTGCGCATCATGTCTGGATTTATGAATAAAGTACTGATTCTGATTATTGTATTGCTCAGCTCGAGCATCATCATATCGATGAAGCAAGAGGAACAGCAAATACCCGATACGATAAGAGATGAGATTCTGTCTTCGATGGACTCAATGCACATGCATGTATCTTCCTTCGAGCAATCTGTAAATCAACATTCCAATCCTAAGATTTTGCGAAATCAGTTTTCTCAGCTCAGGGAATCATACAAGCAATTTGAGTGGTTTTTAGGTCATATAGAACCTGAATCAGTACAATTGATTAATGGTCCTCCATTGCCAAGACTCGATGAATCAGTGCCATCTATCATGGAAATTGAACCTGAAGGACTGCAAGTGATGGAAGAAATCTTAAATGAGGATGCAATTGATTATCCTGCGCTGACATACAATATCCAAAAGCTCAAACAGCATATTATTGATGCAAAGAGTATGATCCAATCAATAGCATTGAGCGATCGCATCATACTTGAAGCTGTCAGAAATAATATTATACGAATTGGAACGCTAGGAATAACCGGATTTGATACTCCGGGTTTTAGTGATGCATTGAAGGAGTCGGCAATATCTTGGGAGAGTGCCGGCAAAGCCCTGAGATACTATATTCCTTTATTTCAAAGAACATCAAAAATACAATCAGATTCCTTGGAGTATCTTCTCCGAAAAGGGAGAAATATGTTATCTGCTTCAAGGAGTTTTGATGCATTTGACAGATGGGGATTTACCAAAGACTATGTAAATCCGGTTTATGCATTGATTGGTTCTTTGCACATGCATTCCGGAATTGAGATAAATATTGAAGTTTCAAGAAAGAATAGAATCATTCGATATGAAGCACCGACATTATATCACACATCTGCATATGATCCATATGGATATGCTCGGAATAAGTATGAAAGGCCATCCCAATCGAAGATAGATTTGGGATCAATGTTGTTTCGTAGTACAGAACTTTCGAAATCAGGTTCTATGTCATGTGCCAGTTGTCATGATCCTCAGCGCGCATTCATGGATGGACATGTGAAAAGTCCCGGTTCAGTTCCGCATTCTTTCACAGACAGAAATACACCCGGCCTTCTCAATGTGGCATTATCACCTCGTTATTTTCATGATTCCCGTACAACATTTCTTGAAGAGCAAATTGAGCATGTTGTATCAAGTTCAATTGAATTTAACACTGATTATTTTGAAATATCTCAAAGACTTTCACAGGATGTCAGGATCTTGGAAGCATTCAAGAGTGCATATCCTTCTGAATCGGGTCCAATAAATGCGACAACAATTTCATCGGCATTATCTACATATATACGAAGTCTGGTTTCATTCGAGACTCCTATCGACTCAGTGCTTCGAGGAGAAAAGTCGGCTCTATTAACTGGAAAAACCCTTCAAAAAGTAAAGAATGGATTTAATCTTTTCATGGGAAAGGCCGCATGTGGCACATGTCATTTTCCACCAACTTTTTCGGGTTTGGTGCCACCGCATTTCACCGACATGGAATCAGAAGTACTTGGTGTGCCCACTCATCCAACTTCAAAGAAGATTGATCCAGATCTTGGAAAAGGTGGTATTTACAAGTATAAGTCTCCAATCTATGCGCATGCATTCAAAACTCCCGGTTTGCGCAATATTAGTATTACAGCACCCTTCATGCATAATGGAGCATATCGCACATTGCAGGAAGTTATGGACTTTTACAATCGTGGTGGTGGCATAGGACTTGGAATTGATGTACCAAATCAAACTTTGCCGTCTGAAAAATTGAATCTAACGAAACAAGAGATTGCAGAAATCATTGCATTTATGAATGCATTGGTGGAGAAACGAAAGTACTAATCCACCCCTCGCCTCGGCTTTGCTCGGCGAACAGCCTCATGCTCTCCGAGCGTAGCCGAGGAGAGCTCGGTGTACATAATCTCCCTAATACACACCTTTATATCACCACTCAAAACCCTCCCAAAAATCGACAATGCAGACTTCTCCTATAAAACCGGTATTTTGGCACCTGTTGTTTTACTCATCAAATGTGTCATTTAGCCCAATTTGTCAGTTTTCAATCTTCCATATGATCCACGGGATTATAGTGATTCCATAATGGCTCGCATTTGGCTTACAACTGCGATTGTCTTATTGCCTTTTTTCAGTAAATCTACTGATGCAGGGATTGGCTTATTGGAAGTGCTGATTGCAGCCTATTATCATGGCTCACTCATTTTGTGGTTTTTATGGCATTTGCTGGTGAGGCGAAGGAAGATCTTCCGAAATGGCGGTGATGTATTGTCCGGACTCTTTTTTGCGGCATCCTTTTTTAGCGTCATTGTTTCCTATGGAAATGATGTGGAGCCGATGCAATGGATTCGTAGTTGGCAATTACCGGTATTGATTCTCTTCTATTTCCCAATTCGTGAACACTTCAGAACAAGACAGCAAATACTCTTTCTCATCATACTACTATCACTGGTATTTGCTGGATTTGGACTCTATAATTTATATGAATACAAGCAAGTCACTGCGAAGTTCACTTATGGATACGAAGTCCTGTATAAAGGCGTGCGCAATGATGCTTCCATGTTCGGTGCGGCGGGTATCTTTGCATTGATGATGTTCATCAGCATAAAGAATATCACCGGAAAGCTTGTATCAATTTCGTTTGCAACGCTCTATATTCTTGTCCTTATGGCTTCACTTGCCAGAACTTCCTGGGTTGCATTCTTGCTAAGTTTATTCATACTTGTTTTTCTACTCGATGCATCAAAAAGGAGATTACTGATAGGCACATTCACTGCATTTATTGCTGCTGCCATTTTTGTACTCATCACTTTTTTCCCAAATGCTTCGGAACTTGCTTTTACAGTTGTGGAGACGAGATTGTCCAGTAGCGTGAATCTCAATACCGATAAGTCATATCTTGGTAGGGTACTCGAAACACAGGAGGTAATGCGAGGGGTAATGAATTATCCATTGGGTGGAAATGGTTTCCAAAAGGAACATCTGCGATATGATTTAATCTTGATGGCACATTTGCGCGCCGTGTATTCGCATAATGGATATTCGGGTTTGATGTTCAAAGCGGGAATACCATTGGCCGTGACTTTTTGGCTGATCATACTCTATCATATCGTCACCGGCGTGATTGTAGCTAGGAAAAACAGACATGACGCACTGATTCAAATCTTGTCCCTTGGCTCAGCCACTGCATTGATTTGTTATAGCATCACGAATTATGCCGAAGGTGTATATGAATCAAGATCAGGACTCATAACAACGGGATATCTCATCGCACTAATCGGAAGTGCAAGACTATTGTGGGAAAAAGAAACACTTGAGAAAAAACAAGCAGAATTGGAATGAAATTCCTGCCTTTTTTGATCTTGGAAGATTTAATAAGGGACTAAATTACATTCACTTCTGTAACTGGAATATTTAATGCCTTTTTTGTGTCATGTGTGATATGTTCTTCACACTCTGACATTGAACAAAGTCATATAACTAGCATTCAAAAGATTGTTGAAAAATCAATAAGTAATTGAAATAAATAGATTTATGAAAGAGAATGGCATTTGATTAACAATTGACATTTGGCCTTGGCATTATTATTGAACATGTATGTATTAAATGCATATGAAACCCCCTGAATATGTCATGCAAAGAAAATGAAACTTTTAATGGGGGCCTGTTTGTCAGGCAATGATATACACAATTTGTAGGGTACATTGATGTTCACTAAAACACATGGTATGCGACTCTTGCTACTAATCATGATTCTCGGTAGCTTTGAATTGGAAGCACAATTTTCGCAGACTTTAAAGATAAAGGCAAATTCAGGAAAACCTGTATTGTCTGAGATTCTTAAAAGTGGAGTTGAATATAGAATCACTGTTACAGGTGAATACTCCTTTTGGCAAGAACAGCTCGGTAATGGAGTGGATGCCGGTTATATTTATGATGTTCCGCAAGTTCTCATTGACAATGATCAATGGCCGGCCGAGGAATACATTGATGTCAATACCGGTGAAAAGTATAAGGGGGTCGTCTTACCGGCATGGGTGGGGGACTCAACCACTTTCCCGTATAACTCATTCCTTAGACAACAATTGCCTTTATATGAGTTCAATTTTAAAAAATGGACTGGATTCAGAGTGGATAATGACCCACTATTGAATACAGGTTATCGCAAAGATGATCATCAGTATCAATTCACGAAAATTGGTACCGGTGTTGCTGTCTCATTTGCCATCATAGATTCAGTTCTAGTTCCACCATCCGAAGATCTAACTCCCGCCTACTCAGATAATAGTGGTGAATTGACTATAACAATTGAAGAAATACTTCCATTTAATGTCAATATCTGCTCCACCAGTCCAATTCTTGATTCTACAAAAAAAATGAAAGGAATAAGGGTTGATGTTTCCGTGCTTGTCACCGATACCAATAAAGCAACCGGTAAAAAGAATATCCTTTTCGATAAGAATCAAGTTGCCATTTATGAAAATGGAAAGTTCATTTGTCCTGACACAATCTATTGCAATAAAATAGTGGAAGCAATTTCCGTTGCTCTTGTGTTTGATAGAACAAATTCCATGGAATTCGGAACTGTTAGCAATAATGATCCAACAGAAAGAATCAATGCAGCAATTCCTGCCGTAAAATCATTTGTCAATAATTTAGGTAGTAAAGATAAAGCATTGCTTCTGTCTTTTTCCGATACGAATGATGTAACCTTGGACAAGAACTGGACTTCTGATAAAAAGCAGTTGAATGAAGAAATTGATAATTATAGCAAAAGACTTTCCCAGAGTGAAAATGTAGGTCAAACTGCATTGCATAAAGCTTTGAAATCAGCAATTTCCAGAACAGACTTGAATGAAAGCCGCGTCAAAGCAATTGTCGTACTATCTGATGGCGGTGACAATGTTGCTCCTGTGAATGAACAAGAAGTCATTGATTTATTGCCAAAAGCAGGAAATATTCCAATCTTCATCATTGCACTTGGAATGGATACAGTGCTGAAAACAAATTTGACTGATTCCGGCTCAATACAATTCGACAGAGAAAAAGTTGAAATCAATATTCAAGGATTGTCAAGAATGAGAAAAATCGCAAATGCTTCTAAAGGTAGATTGTTTTATGTGACAGAAGCAAATGCATTGGAAAATATCTATACTCTTATCAGCAAAGACATTCGCGAAGAAGAATGCTGCACTATTGAATATGCAGTAGAAGATTGCGAAAAGAATTTGGCTGATACCGTAAGAACAGTGATGATCTACTATCCATTTGAAGGTGGTGTGACTGCCAGAGCGACAACCTATAAAACAAGTTGCGCAAAGACATTCATTAGCAAAAGAGATGCAAATGGAGAGCCATATTCTAAAGTCTTGAAAGTCAAAAAGAATAAGGCCAATACCATTGTTCCAATCACATTGAAGTCTGATAATCCTGTGAAAATACATGTGATTGATAATACAGGAAAAACCATCAAGACAATATTCGAAGCACGATTGAAAAAGGGCACTCATGCCATTTCAATAGATGCAAAAGAATTGTCTGCAGGAACATATAAAGCTCAGGTTTTTGTGAAAGGGAAGAAGCTTTCACAGCATGAAATTACAATTCAGGAGTAAGAATCATGCTGTACACACAATACATAATATCGAAGAGAACATTCATGAAACATATGATTTTATCAGCCATTCTATTCTGCATCATGGGGTCAATGCAGTATGAATTGATGGCACAGCCAAAAAGTGTTAAATATGACTATTTAGTGCCTGCAAATTCAGGCGAGGTTGTCTCAACATTTGTCACAAATCCAAAATCCATTTATACGGTTACGGTGCAAGGAACATTTTTTCTAACAAGTGGACTCAATGGTGTAAAAGCCGATGGTTTTGCTATAGAGTCAGTGCCCGGAACTGTTCCACCTGAATTATGGCCACCGGCAAGTGTCAAAAATCAAGCAAGCGGAATTACCTATCAGATCTATCCGCTTCCATTGCCATATAACGATTCAAAAACATATCCATCACTTCTGCAATTCAATACGATACCGGACTTAAATAAATATGTGAAGTCCCGCATCAATCCGGCCAAATATCTTGGATTCAGATTCGATGGACGCGTCATACCCGTGATTTCACATTCGGTTAATAATCGTTATCAATTTCAAATGCAGGGAACAGGAAATGCTTTCAAAATGCAAATCATTGATTCCGTGGAGAGTTTGATTCTTGAGCGATTAAGACCCGGCTATACAGATAATTCAGGTGTATTGTCTATCACTATCGAAGAAGCTGTTGTTCAATTCTGCGAAGAACCGAAGCCGATTTATGATAAAGACAGCGTATTGATTGCGCTCGACTTATCACTCGGAGTATTTGTTGAAGATTTAAATTCCGTTTCAGGTAAGACAAATGTATTGTCTGAATCAACAGATCTTGCTGTGTTTCATAAAGTACGCAGTAGTAAAGATTCAACCGGAATTACCATAGATAGCTCATTCTTCTTATGTCCTGAAGGCATCACATGTGCAAAACCGAATGATAAAGGAGTTGCTCTTGCAATGGTTCTCGACCGTTCCGGAAGTATGCTTGATTTCATAAGTCCTGTTGATTCTCGCATTCGTATTACAGAAGCAAAAAATGCGAGTACGCAATTTGTTGAAAGTCTTGGCGCCAAAGATGAAGCAATGATCATCTCCTTTGCAGATGAAAGCCGAGTGGATCAGGTTTGGACAAAAAATAAAAGTGATTTGAAGAATGCAATCAACTCTCTTGTACCAACCGGATTCACCGCAATGAATGAAGGTGTGATTCGTGCAATCGATTCCATCAGAAAACATCCAAATCCCAATAGAGCAATTATCTTGCTTTCGGATGGTGGAAATAATCGCTGGCCTGAATTTTCGGCTGTGGTCAATAAAATCAAGGAAGACACCATCAATCCTCTTCCTATTTATTCCATTGCTTTGGGCTTAAATAAAATGGATCCACTCGATCTTGCCGGTTTGAATGATTTGAAGGAATTGGCTCGATTAACCAGAGGAAAAACATTTGAAGTGTATTCAGCAGGTTCTTTGGATTCTGTGTATAAACAATTGACCAAGGAAGTTGTGAATGATCGATGCTGTGTTCTGCGAGTGCCTGTTCCTCCTTGTAATGGTCCCGATGATACATTGCGAACCATCAAAGTCTTCATGCCTGTCAATGGTAAAGTTGAATTGAATACAATTACCTATAAGCCAAGTTGTTCAAAAGTGGACACCAGCACAACTTCAGTTGATGAATCAAATGTATTTGTCTATTATGGTGATGATGCCCAGCCCGCTTCTGAACTTATGCCTAATCCAAGCAATGGTCAAGCAATACTCGGTTATGAAGTATCCAACTATGGAAATGTCTCAATCGAAATCTATTCACAAGATGGTTCATTGGTTCGCAGTCTCTTGAATGCACCACAAGATCAGGGTAGATATAAAATTGCGATCGACATGACAAGAGAAGTTCAGGGATATTATTCAGTGATTATCAAGATCGATGGATTGACTATTATGCGTCCAATGATCATCACAAGATAAATAATCAGTAAGAAAAAAATACGGGTGGCTCGGGGGAGTCACCCATTATTAACAACATCTTAGGGTACTTTCTATGCGTACATTCGTACTGCTATTCGTGGTCGGAGTATTGGGGATATGGGCACCTGTATTTTCCCAAAAAACAATCGCCATCACTGTTTCACCTGCAACTGCCTATGCCGGTGATATTGTGACTCTCATTCCACTCAATGGAGAAAACTTTCAAACCGGACTTGGACGGAAACACACAATTCTGGTCGGAAATATTCAGGCAAATATCAAATCTGAATCATCTACTCAAATCAGATTTGAAATTCCCTTCATCGGTTTGCACGGAAGTCAAGTAGTAAAATATTCATTGGATGATGGGCCAAGCGGCCAAACTTCCATAAGCATCATTCCGGGAAATCGCGATGTTCAAAATCTGCCAACAGGAAGCGAACCCGATCCATCAAAACAATATGGAAAACCAGTAGAAGCCGGTAAAAACCCGAAAGGACTACCAAGGGGACCTGTAGTGTATAATCCACCAGGTGGACATTCAAATACGCCATATTCAAATTGTAATCCAATGCATGTGATTGATGGACAATTTTCTGGTCAAGTTGCAGGTGGAAAATTCGAATGGAGCGATATCA
>CANLII010000034.1 GCA_947491315.1 Ignavibacteria bacterium | reverse complement strand
TTCTATCACATCACTGAATATTCCCAATAAAAAACCCCGATCTTTTTGGATCGGGGCGATATTTATCCTGCATATTCAGCGACATCTTTAATTTTTCTGATATCGGGAAGAGAACCTTTATCCCTTCTATGCATTGCAATCAATGCCGAAGCATAAATTTCTTTCCAGGTCAAACCGAATTTCTGCATGAGTTCTTCCGGTTCACCGCTACCACCAAAAGAATCTTTCACACCGACAAATTCCATTGGTACAGGATGATTTTTCACAATTGCTTCTGCAACCGCGCCACCCAATCCTGCATGTACCTGATGTTCTTCTGCGGTGACAATTGCGCCACATTCTTTGGCAGCGGCAACTACAGTCTCAAAATCGAATGGCTTGATAGAAGGACTATTGATCACTCTTGCTTTGATTCCTTTCTCAGCCAATTTATCTGCCGCAACCATTGCTTCCCAAACCATGGAACCACATGCTATCAATGCAATGTCATTTCCTTCGCGCAATACTTGTGCTTTACCCAATGCAAAGGAATGATCGGGAGAGGTGAACAAAGGAACGGGTGAGCGACCAAAGCGAATATAAGCCGGTCCAACATGTTCACCGATAGCGATTGTTGCTTTGCGTGCTTCTTCATAATCACAAGGAACAACAAGTGTCATGTGTGGAAGCGTACGCAAGAATGCAACTTCTTCAAGCACTTGATGTGTAGCGCCATCTGGTCCAACACTGATACCTGAGTGACCACCACCGATTTTCACATTAGCTTCATTATAACAAACAGAAATACGGAGTTGATCAGCATTTCTTAATGCGCAAAAGGCACCATAACTTGCGAAAAATGGAATCTTCCCTGAAAGTGCCAATCCAGTCGCGATGGTTGTCGCATTTTGTTCAGCGATACCAATAGAGAAGAATCTATCCGGAAATTTTTCCTTGAATAATGATGTCATCACAGAGCCCGTAATATCACCACCGAGCACCACAACATTGCTATGTCGCTCTCCAAGTGTTACCAAGCCATCTCCAAAACCAAATCGTGTTGGTTTAGATCCATATTGTTTAAAATCTTCCATAATACTCTCTGTTTAATTGTTTTTTGAGGTGATCTTCCGTACAATGCAATCGGCCGGAATCAAAGATGAAACAATGGTTTGATCATTGAACCAAGTTTCAGTTCCTGTAGCAATGATTTCAACCGCAACACGATTATTGATGAGACAATAAATCTGCATTGTTGATTCATACGGGCTATATCTGCTAAAACCAACTCCATTCGGAAGAGTGATCTTCTGAATTTCCATGCCCGTTTCTTGTGTTTTGGGCAATTCATATCGATAAGCAACGGTTGAAGCCGCTCCGGCATAATCCGCCATGGTCATCGTGATTGTTCCACCAGGATAAATATATTCACCAGTGGTTTTAGATACTTTTATTCCCTCTATCTCAACAGAACCCGAAGACGAAGGAAGTTTATCGACGCCACGAAATTTCATAGGCAAACACTCTTTCAATGCAGAAGGAGCAATACCTTTCGACATTGTAGTATCGATATTGGGTTGTTTCGCAAATTCCAAGTTTTGATATTGCTCGGTATTCTCATTTGCCGGATCTTGTTTATTATCAGAACAAGAAGTCAAAACAACAACAACTATCAAAACGCCAAGACTCAATCTCATTTCAATTCACCAAGTGCTTGTTCTGCCTGTTCTTTATTTGGCGGCATTCCATGCCATTTATAACTGTCTTCCATAAAAGAAACACCGCGTCCCATATATGTTTTTGCAATAATTGCTGTTGGTTTTCCAGTTTTGTTTTTTTGATTATTCAAAAAGACATCAAAACCTCTTTGGAGATCATCAAAATCATGACCATCCACAACAACAGTATCAAATCCAAAAGCTTTACATTTTTCATCGATTGGATACACATCCATAACATCCGGTAGACGGCCATCAATCTGACAATCATTATTGTCGATGATCCAACAGAAATTATCAAGTTTGAAATGATGTGCAGACATCGCAGCTTCCCAAACAGATCCTTCTTGCAATTCACCATCGCCTGTCAAAGTATATACTCTGCGATCGGTATGATCCAATAATGCATCACTCATCGCCATCCCCACTGCAATCGAAATACCTTGTCCAAGTGAACCAGACGATGTTTCAACGCCAGGTAATCCCATATCTCTTCCAGGATGACCTTGCAAGCGAGTATTATACTTTCTAAGTGTTGCTTGTTCTGCTTTCGGATACATTCCAGCATTTGCCAAAGCTGCATACATGACAGGTGCCATATGTCCTGCACTCAACACAAAACGATCGCGGCCTTGCCAACTGGGATTTGTATTATCATAACGCATATTCCCATTGAAATACAGAGTGGTGAAAATATCAGTGGAACCAAGTGGTCCACCGCTATGACCCGATCCCGCGAGCACCAACATCTTGATGATATCTCTTCGGATTTCTTTGGCAATATTTTCCAATTCCGCAGAACTCTGGCGCTTATTCTCAAAGGTCTGTGTTCCAAACTCTACTTCTGAAGACATATAACTACCTTTCGTGTGAGTGTTCATGAAAATTGTGGTGTATGTGCTGAAAGCCACTCATCGGCTACATGTATGATATTTTCTATAGTTTCTGCAGCAAAAGGTGATTTCAAATTTCCAGATTTAACAATATTTAGAAATGTTTGGCTACCACCAATTTCACAAATATGGAGATAATCCTTCATTGCTTCTTCTTGGTTCTCGCGAGATTTCACCCAGAATTGTAATGCACAAATCTGTGCCAATGCATAATCAATATAATAGAATGGTGTTCTATAAATATGTGCTTGAAATTGCCATACTCTTCCTTCAGATGCAACTTGGTTGTCTTCATATGTGCGCCATGGAAGATATTTTTTCTCCATCGCTTTCCATTGTTCCAGTCTTTCACTTGGTTGAACTTCAGGATTGTCATAAACCCAATGTTGGAATTCATCCACCGCGCAAGCATACGGTAGGAATTGAATAGACTTCACCAAATGTGCATACTTGAATTTTTCAGTTTGATCTCCGAAGAAATTCTTCATCCATGGCCATGTGATATATTCCATACTCATAGAATGAATCTCTGCGGCTTCATAAGAGGGCCAGCGATATTCAAGTTGTTTGTGTTTGCTACTCAAAAAACTCTGTAAAGCATGTCCTGCTTCATGAGTCAAAACCTCAACATCATGCGTGGTACCATTGAAGTTTGAGAAGATAAATGGAAAACCATATTTCGGGAAACTCGAACAATATCCACCAACAGATTTATTTGGTCTTGTGACCAGGTCCAAAATTTCTTTTTCTCTCATCATGGAAAAGAAAGAATCTGTCACAGGAGACAGCTCTTTATACATTGCAGATGCTTGATCCACAATCCAGTCGGGCTCGCCTTGTGGATTTGGATTGCCATCGGCAAATAATAAACCCTCATCGTGGAATTTCATTTCTGATAAACCGAGACGTGTTGTTTGGTCTTTCTTGAATTTGTGAACAAGTGGAACAACCACACGGGAGATATGATCACGAAATCCTGCAATCATTTCCGGATTATATTCAGTTCTCCCCAATTCTTTATATGCTAATTGTGTATATGTGGAAAAACCTAGTTTTTTTGCAGCACTTGTTCTGGTTTTTACCAAATCTTGATAAAGGGAATCGAGTTCTTCGGAATGTTGACCTAGGAATTCAAAACGACTTCCTTGTGCTCTTTTTCTGATGGATCTATCTATTGATAACACTTTCGGCTCGAGTGATGACAGATTATATGTCTCGCCATCAAATTCAATCTTGGCAGAAGCAAAAATTTCTGCATATCGCTGAGTTAAACGAGATTCCTCAATCAATTCATCTTTGATTTCAGGTTTAAATGTTTCTAAACTCATGCGTAATTTTTCTATGAACAGTGTACCCCATTCTTTTTCTATCTCAGAAATAAATGGGGAATTCACAATTTCTTTGATTAATGTGGTATTCCACTCATGCATGGTCGGACCATTTGAATCAAAGAAATCTTTCTCGGCTTTTGCCCATTCATCTATGATGTTTTGAGAAAATCGGATATAGATCAAATTCGACAATGTTGACAAATCTATGCGGATATCATTCCATTTTTCAATAATATCCAATTGTTCTTTGGGGGTAGTTGCCGAAGTGAAAGAGGACTGTAATTCTTGATATTTTTTTTGTAAATCATCAAGATTGGGTCTTTCATAAGGGATTTCTGATAATTTCATCTGTTTCTCTATCTGATAATAGCTTGTTTGTTCTTCTTATAGCGTGGCAAATTTACTATAACTTTTGCACTTTTAGACCCAAGGTGCTTGATTTCATCTAATTTTGTCAATAATCCTAATATGCACCATGAAAAGACTGAACTTTATACAGAAAAATCTCGACTGCATGCTTGTTCTTCAGGGTAAAGCTCCAGATCCTGATATTTTGTGTTTTTTTCCTGATACATACCTCATTGCAACAGATGGCGCTGCCAATGGATTAATAGAAATTGGCATTGAACCACATATTATCATTGGTGATTTGGATTCTTTTGACTCCTCTCACCTCCCAGAAAGTTCTAGTTCTCAGATAATTCACATCCCTGATCAAGAGAAAAATGATTTTGAAAAAGCCCTGGATTATTGTCTTGATAATAATCTACTTGATATAGCTATTTTTGGTATTCATGGTGGTGATTTTGAACATTCTCTCAATAATGTCAGTGTATTATGGAAATATGTAGAGCGTTTTTCAAATATAACGATCATTGATTCAAGATCTAGAATTGCCATACCTGTTTTTTTTGACATGATTTCAGAAGAATTCTTACCGCAGGAAATACTGTCACTTATACCTTCTCCTCATGCCAGGTTAAGCACTCAAGGTCTTCAGTGGAATTTACATGATGAAATCTTAGAGTTGAGTAAAAGAGAAGGAGCAAGGAATATATGTTTGGATAAATCAGTGCAAATACTTCACCATGAAGGTAGATATTTATTCTTTTGCGATTCTCGTCTTCCTGCTTTACCTTTATTCACCAATTTTCCCTCTTAGTTATTATTTATTTAAAATATTATTATTAGATAATATATACTATAGAGTGTTGATAAGTGGAAAAGCATGTGAATTGCCTGTTTTAATTTCTTAACTCTTTGAAAATAATGAATAGATATTTCACGTACTTTTGTGGAAAGAATTGTGAAAGAAATAAAAGGATTCACACCTATGTGTATAGTCTATTTACTCTGTTCAATTTTAGGTTGATAAACACTTTGACGATTTCACTTTTTCCACAACATTCACGGCTATGTTAAGAACCTTGTGGAAAGCATTGCAATACCCAACAATTCATTGACTTATGATTATAGCTATTGGTTCGGATCATGCGGGATTCACTCGCAAACAAGAAATATTGGAACATTTACAAGTTCAAGGTCATGTAGTAAATGATCTTGGAACATATTCCAAGGATTCCATGGATTATCCCGATGTGGCTGTGGAAGTTGCAAAACAGGTGGCCTCAAAAGAAGTGGAAAGAGGAATACTTGTTTGTGGTAGCGGAATAGGAGTATCGATAGTTGCAAATAAGACTGAGGGCGTAAGAGCCGCGAATTGTGTCAATGAGGAAATGGCATCTTTATCCAGACAGCATAATGATGCAAATGTATTGGCATTGGGCGAAAGATTGGTCGATACAAAAATAGCTTTATCAATGGTTGATATCTTTTTATCAACGCCATTTGAAGGCGGGAGACATCAATTAAGGGTTGATAAAATTCACGATTTAACAGGTCGTTAAGGTGAAACACATCCCAAGACCACAGCTCTTTTCGCACCAGTCACACTCGGAATATTCCCCGATAAACCACCTAATGAACGCCAACCAAGATAGGCAAAACATAAAGCCTCTTTGATATCGGCATCAAACCCCAATTCTTGCGATGTGAAAAACACTGCTTTTGGCAATTCTTTATGTAATCTTGCCATCAAAGTAGGATTGTTTGCACCACCACCCGTGACCAAAATTCTTGATATAGGGTTTCCAAACAGTCTTATGTTTTCTGCAATGGACCAAGCAGTAAAATCTGTTATAGTTCTTACAATGTCTTCACCTGGAAAAGTGTTCACAAAAGACACTTCTAAAATATCTTGTAATAAAGCAGAGTTAAACATCTCTCTTCCGGTGGATTTGGGAGGTTTTTGAGTGATAAATTCCAATTCACACAAATTCTTCCACAACCTTTCCAATATTATCCCTTCTTGTGCAAAAACACCATTTTCATCAAATTGTTTTCCAAAAAACCGCTTCATCGCAAGATCTATCAAGATATTTCCAGGACCGGTATCAAATGCCATGATTTGTTGATTTCTATCTCTAGGAATGAAGGTGAGATTTGCCATACCACCAATATTGATGGCTATGGTATCTTGATCTTGGGAATAGAGAAACTCAGAATCAAATATTGGAACTAGAGGGGCACCTTGACCACCCAAAGCCATATCTGCTGTCCTAAAATCACCTATAGTTTTCAAATTAGTCATTGCCGCCAAGCCAGGGATAGACAATAATTGAAGAGTATGGCCGATATCGTGTCCATCTCTCGGCGGTGAATGCCAAACAGTTTGTCCATGTACCGAAAGAAGATCACATTCTTGAGAATCAACACCCTTCTCAGTTAGGAATCGTTGTAGATACTCAGCATGTAATCTTGTAATCTCATAATTAGCATGTGAGACATCTTCAATGGAAATGGTATCTTGCAAGAAACGAGTTAGAAAATCCTTTTCTTCCAATGTATAAGAATACACAGCTTGTTCTTTGATGGAAAACAGATGTTTACCTTCCTCATCAATTGAGAATTCGGTCAAACAAATATCTATGCCATCCAAAGAAGTTCCACTCATCATCCCGATGACTCGACGAGGTGATGATAACCATTGTTGATATTCAGACAGGTGCATGATCTATGAAAATAGGATTAATTGGTTATGGAAAAATGGGTATAGAAATCGAACAACAGATTTCTCAAACCGGACATGAAATTACGGCTATTTATTCTTTGGAAAGACAATTTCTTTCAGACTCATCACCTGATTGTGATGTCTTTATAGATTTTTCAATACCTTCCGCCGTAGAGTCACATATAGAGCATGCGATTCAATTGAAAAAACCAATAGTCATTGGAACTACAGGTTGGTATGATTCACTACCACAAATCAAAACAACAATAGGTGATGCCATTGGATGTGTGTACAGCGGAAACTTCTCTCCGGGAATTCACATCATGAAAAAACTTGTCGCCGAATTATCCAAAAATCTATCATCAATTGGTGGTTATGATATTTCAATGATGGAAAAACATCATAGATATAAAAAAGATAGTCCTAGTGGTACCGCTCATTTATTGGGTTCAGCGGTGATAGAACATTTTGCCGGAAAAGAATATATCACAACTTCACCGGATGATGTTTTACATTCCTCAAAGGCATTGCATGTTTCTTCTTTACGATGTGGTGATATTATCGGGGAACATGAAGTGATAGCTGATTCCATTATTGATACCATTTCGATTACACATAGTGCAAAAAACAGAAGTGGATTCGCACAGGGTGCAATTCTCGCCGCGGAATGGATTCAGCATAAAAAGGGTCTTTACGAATTTTCGGAATTCTTCACATGAAAAAATTATCTGTATTGATTGTTATAATCTTAATGATAACCGGACTTTATGCTTTAACAGAAGCACCGGACATCATTATCAGACCAGGTGAACCAATTGCTTATTTTTCACCCGAAGAAGAAGGTGTGATTATGGAAGTGACTGTCTTAAACAAAGGGGGCGAAACATTGCAAATCAAAGAGGTAAAATCTTCATGTTTTTGTGCATCTGCGATTGTGAATACCCCTTCAATCAGGCCTATGGGAAAAGGAAAACTCACATTTCAGATAAGTACATCGAGAATGCACGAAGACTCATTGACAAGAGTGGATTTTACCGTGATCAGCAATGCGAAGAATCCAAACTTTCCCATTCCATTATTGCTTATCAATAAGAAATTCATGAAAAATTCAAACAACAAGAATTAAAACCCCACATCAAGTCCCAGCGTTAAGATATTGAAGTTGCTGATATTATAATCAAGACAAACTCCCAGACTTCCAAAAGTTTTACTAATACCCATCGTAAATTTCACAGCATTATCTTTGAACATTGCACTTGTGAATTGGGGTCTTTGATCTCCCGGATACATTGGAGGTCTTGGATCATCTGAATCCAAAGGTAATAATCCCAATTGTCTTTGTAATTCTTTAGGTAGATAAAAAGTAAACTTCGTATCGATATTGATTTGTTCATAAGCAAATCCCGAATAGAAAGTAAACCCTTCCCAATCTTTAGATGCTTGTATATTTAAACCCATGATAGTTGTATTTGCAGACAACTGAGAATTAGTTGCACCTACAGAATTTTCTATTGAACTTCCTTGATATACGAATTGCGCCGCTAGATTAAATGGTGCATTTTGCCAATATTGATTAATGCTGTGTTTTATGCCAATTCCCCAAAAGGAGAATTTTCCAACAACAGTATCATATTTAATTGATGGGATAAACCGTAAGAGCAGCTCTGTTCCCATAAAAGAACCAATTTCAATTTGGGGTACACCGGCAATAACGGTATTTATATTTGCTCCACGCGCGAGTGTTAAATAATTTGGAAGACCAGTTATGGTTGACATGATGCTTTGTTTCAACTCTGGTGTCAATGCATTATAAACCGTACTTAATAAAGGATCTCCACCTGATACTTGATCAGACAAGTATTGTTTTCCAATCACAAACTTTTCATCTCTATCTCCATAGACGGTTGCGGCTGAATCAGGAAAAGAAAACCCACTCGTTGGATCATTCAATCCTTTCCCAAAAAGATATTTCATGATAACAACCACAAGACCTGTTGTGTCATTAATAGTTGTTAACGAAGGGTTAACTACATTTAAACTAACAAGATCTTTATCGTTGACAATTCTCTGAATGAATTGATCTTGTGTTATGACTGGAGCAAATGGAGTATAAGTTTTTTGATCATCTCTCACAAAACCAATCATGGATCCAACACCAACTCTGAAATACAAACCTGTATCAGGAATGACTGCAGTACGGAAGAATCTAGAATTCGCGGTAGCATTGAGAGTTTGTGTAAGTGGTTGCATAAAAGGGTCGGCATTTGGACCAAGCAATTCCACAGAAATTCTTCTAGTGACTTCAATATTGACGTCATTTTGTTGAGGTTGAGCAATAATAGATATGCTCATAAGACAGAAAAGCAGAATAATCTTGTTCATATATCTTCGGATCTCGATGCTAATTCATAACTAATCTCTATTGCACCATCAAGTGCTGTCCCCTTGGGATCAATAACGGTGAAATTACCACCTTTTTTTATTCTGTTCAGTAATTCTTTTGATACCAAAGTATTGTTCTCAAGCAGACCACCAAGGAAAGAAACTGTTTTGGATTCACCTGGAATATTTTTTGCTACTGCTTCTATATTTTCATAGAGTTTTTCAGCCGCTTCTTTGATGATATTCAAACATACTGTATCACCTTTTTCTGCTTCATCCAATACCATTGGAGTAAGGTGATGATATTCAAACACCTTATCCATAAATGCTGAAACAATTGACCGAGGATGTTTTAGATTGATTTGGGGATAGCGATCTGAGAGAGATTCTAACAATGAGGTACTCTTACCACGACCATCAATTGCTTTTACGCAAGCGGATAACCCTTTTTTTCCAATCCATGCACCACTTCCTTCATCATCGATTTCTATTCCCCAGCCACCTGAGCGAATAAGTTCACCTTTTACATTTTTTCCAAGCGTGATTGTTCCGGTTCCTGCTATCAACATGATCCCGGGATCTATACCTATTGCACCTCTCAATGCAATTTCTGCATCACTTGTTGCTATCATATCATGAAGATTAAAACCTGAGTCTTTGGCTATCACCTTGAGAAGATGCGAAAAGCGTTTTCGTTCTTCTTCGAGCCAAATACCTGCAACACCAACCACAACCGCATCAATTTCTGATTTTTCAATGCCGGCATCTTGAGTTAAATCTGATATTAATTGCACTACTCTTTCACAAGCTTCCGTGAATCCCACAACGCCTACACGCGTAGATCCGATCACTCTTTGAATGTGTTTATCACCAAAAACTAGGCGTCCTCTTGTTTTAGAACCGCCACCATCGATACCAATTACAGTATAGTCAGATTTCACTTTAAAGCCGGAATGCATGAAACAATATGATTCCGACAAAAGACATCATCGTTTAAGATCAATCACCAAAAGAGAAATATCCGTTGGTGAAACTCCAGGTATACGCGAAGCTTGTCCGATTGAATGAGGCTTAATTTTCTTGAGTTTTTCTCTGCTTTCACTGGATAATGATGATAATGTATCATAATCATATTTAGCAGGAATCACTTTATGTTCAAGCTCTTTAAACTTCTCAATATCAGCAAGATGTCGAGCGATATATCCTTCATATTTGATATCTATGTCGGCTTGCCATAAAATGCTATCAAATGCCGTGCCTTTCCATGAATCTAATGCAGAAGTTTTTTCACGAATCAAAGAAAGATTGACAGAAGGCCTTTTACACATCGTGGTAATCAGTTCAGATTCTTTTACTGATGTCTCATTCACACCTGAGTATATTTCATTGACCTTGTCTTTTGGAAGGCGTACTTGTTTAATGGATTCCTCTAACTCTTTTCTTATTGTTATGGATTTGAGTACTTCTTTTTCAGAACCATTATGTAGTCCATACAATACAGTCTTTTCATATAATCGTTCAAATGCATTGTCTTGCCTTAACAATAATCTGTATTCTGCTAAAGACGTGAATATTCTATATGGTTCATCTGAACTTTTATTGACAAGATCATCTATCATCACACCGATATATGCATCGGACCTTTTGAGAATCAACTCGGGCAATCCTTTTATTTTTGCCGCAGCATTAATTCCTGCGATCAATCCTTGGGAAGCTGCTTCTTCATACCCAGAAGTGCCATTGATTTGACCAGCGGTATAAAGTCCTCTAAGTCGTTTACTTTCAAGGGTATACATTAATTGATAGGGATAAAAAAAGTCATACTCTACAGCATATCCATACTTCTCAATCCGTACATGTTCCAATCCCGGTATTGTTCTTAATGCCTGCTCTTGGATCTCTTTTGCTAATGAGGTTGAGAACCCATTCACATATATTGTATCGCCAAAAAGTGATTCTGGTTCTAGGATTATTTGATGTGATTCTCTGTCTTGAAAACGATAGATTTTATCTTCAATTGATGGACAATATCTTGGTCCTCTACCAGTAATTAACCCTGTAAACATTGGTGAATCTTTAAATCCTTTTTCAAGTATATCATGTGTTACTTTTGTTGTATTTGTACCAAAACAAACCATTGTATTCTTGATTCGCTTTGTTTTATGCGAAAATGGTCTTGGTATTACATCACCTGATTCAATACGGACTTTGGTATAATCAATGCTGTCTGTATAAATTCTAGGTGGTGTTCCTGTTTTTAACCTACCAATTTCAAATCCATGATATAATAAAGAATCCGATAGTCCTTGAGCTGCTTTTTCATTAACTCTTCCCCCAATAGTCTTTTCTTTACCAGTATACATCATCGCGTTCAGAAATGTACCACCACAGATTATAAGAGCTTTACACCGTATCTCTTGACCATTGTATAGTATTCCATATACTTCTTCATTTGAAATAAGCAGTTTTTCAACTGTGCCTTGCAATATCTCAAGATTCTTTGTTTGTTTTAATGCTTGTCTTGCATATTTCGGATAGAGAAATTTATCATTTTGGGATCTAGGGGACCAAATGGCAGGTCCTTTAGATGTATTGAGCATCTTGAACTGTAAACCACTTCTATCTGCTATTAGAGGCATAATACCACCAATTGCATCTATTTCTTTTACTAAATGTCCTTTTGCAGAGCCACCAATTGACGGATTACATGATAATACACCAATCGTGGCTTCAGACATTGTTATAAGAGCGGTTGAACAATTCATTAGTGCAGAAGCTCTTGCCGCTTCTATACCGGCATGACCACCACCAATGACAAT
>CANLII010000033.1 GCA_947491315.1 Ignavibacteria bacterium | reverse complement strand
TACATAAGATTTACGGTTTGTGCGAATGTTGAAAGTCCACACAATAGAAATAAGCAGGTATAGAGTATGCGATTTCTCATAATGTTTCAATGCTTTACTATGAATGATATATATGATTTTCTTGTTCCATGTTCAATCACGCCATGATATGAACCGGAAGAAAATGAAGAACAATCAATTACGAATGTTGATTGATTTGCTTCTCCTTCTTTCATTAATCCACCATCTTTCGAAAAGACTTTCCACTTTGCAGATGATGATTCATTTGGAATAGTGATGTGTACTACATTGCTGACGGGATTCGGAGAAAGTGAAACACCAAGTGGTTGCAGTGCATTATCATTGATATCGGTTTTATTCAGGAGATAATCCATGTAATTGTGTAGCAATACTCTGCGCATTTGTATGCCTTCATTTCCTGCACCTGCAGCTTCCATTGGGAAACCCTGATAAATTGCAGGCACACCTTTATCACTCTTGATTTTTACAGCGGCGATATTCATCGGGTCTTGTAACTTTTCATTTTCAAAAAAGAGGATTGCTTTTGCTTTATCATAATCGAGAATTCTGATGCAATCAACCCAAATTGAAGTATGTGGATTCAGTGGATTATTTACTGTCAGCGAAGTGCCTGCAGTATGAATGTCAGAGGTATTTCCTCTCAGTGAAAATTCTACCGGTTTACCTTCATTCATATCCCAAAGCATAGGAGCCCAAGGATAGACCTCGCCGTCGATTCCAAAAGTATTATGCCACACATTTTTAATGTTTTGTGAAACATCCGGAGGATAATTTCCTGCAACAAGCCAAAGATTCATTGGTGACCAAATCAACATTGGTTTACCAGCTTTAAATTGTGCATCAATAAATGGCAATACCTTTTTGGTTCCATAAATCAATGTGGTTCTACTGAGATATGATTCAGGTACTATGAATGCTCTTGCACTTGAAAAATCAAATGCATTCACATTGCTATCATTGATTGAAATAATAGATACTTTATTTGCATAGAGAGGACTTGCCTGCAAGTCAGACCAGTTCTGCAAAGTAGCCTCTTTGGGTGTTCCCTCGAAATGCATCAATACAATATCTTGCTCACGGGAAATGACCGTTGTTTGAGTTTTTGTGGAGAGTCCGCGAATGGAATCTTTCGGTACCACTTGTGCTCTGAGAATATAATTTGCTGAACCAATTCCATTTCCTCCCACTGTTTCCAATGTGACATTTCGGGATGTTTTTGCGGGTATCACAATTTCAGATGGCTCTATCGTATATGTCCAACCATCTGAGATGATACTTTCTTGATCAGCAAATACTCTGACAGTAATTGGAAACTCACGCGTATTGTTGAGCTTGATTGAATGCGAATGTTTTGATCCTGATTCGATTTGTGCCGGAGGGGTTGTCACTGAAATCCCTGCAGCAACCGCCAAAGATCTTGGGGTCGGTGCTTTGCCCGCGCTTGCGGCATTCAAAATTTCATATCCTGCATCACCTTTCTGTATCCATCCCGCAACCCAAAGATGTTTTGGGTTTTGAATTTTCATAGAATCAAATGGAATAACAAATGTATGTTGTTTCACTTCGCCATAAAATGCACCATCTGCGATTGTTCCACGAATTCCCGCAATGTGTCCACCATAAAATCTCAGCACATTTTCATGCACATAATTGGTGATTGTTCCATCCTCATAGAAATAGGGATGACCTTCAAATCCTGCGCGATTATTCAAGTAATTCACTTGATCGAATTGCTTCCCGGTTCCCGTTACACTATCTTCCATTACCGCGCAATTGAATGCAAGAGGTCCTGAAAAATCTTCAAAGAACTCAGCTGAAACGGTTATGGAAACTGTCTTGGTATTCGTATCAACTTTCCATGATGAAATCTGCACTTTCACGGGGGAGGTTTGTTTCATCGTATTGGTATCAATCACCTTATTCCAAGAAGAAGGGTGAACGGCATAGCCGGTATTGCCTTCAACTGTCATCTCTTTCCGATTGATCACCCCGCTCGGATATCCCGTGACATTATGCACTTTCGCCAAATCTATTTGGAGTGGCAATGACATACCATCCCGATTATGCACAGCTATCGGAATAATGCGATTACCAAATTCCGAGTGGAGATCCTTTAAGGCCTGATTGCCAATCACACACCAACCACACCATGCACCGGTATGATCTTCAATGAGGATATTTTTGGGAACATTTTGAGTGAAAGCGGTTGTGCAACTGAGGATGAAAAGAAGCGGTAGCAGTATTTTCATGAAAAGACCGGATAAAGGATGAGTTGATGGTAAAAATTACTAATAAATTCCATCATAATCATCATTGCCAGCCTTCCGTTTTACAATTGTTCAATAGCCATCACCTCCATTATAACCATCATATCCATAATTGTATCTGAATTGTATTTCTTGGAGAAGTTGCTGAGTCTTTCTGACCTGTTCTTTGTATTGTTCAATGGAATTATTGTATTTCGAGTCCATTTCATTCAATGCCCTTTGTTTTTCACTTTCCATTCTATTGATTTTTTCTTCGGTTATTTTTGCCAATCGATTGTTTTCAAAATCCACTCCAAAGTAAAATCCACCACCGAATGCGGCAAAGATTGCGGCGATCAATAACACGAATTTGAATAAGCCGAAAAGCCCATTTGCAAAACCACTTCTTAGCGGAGTTTGATACATGTGTTGTCTATGAGGAATAGAAATCGTTTCTCTTTCCGAAGTTTCTTCGTACGCATAATTTTCATTCACTTTCACAGGTATAAGAGTAGGGATTTCTTCCTGTTTTATGTCTCTGTTATGTATATTTCCGGGTCTAACCTCTCTAGTCATTGATTGTTTCTGTTCGGAATTGCTTTTTTTATAGAGAATCATGATGATGAATATCATCGCTACTATGAAGAGAATGATCTTGATTTCCATGATTTGTTATACCATTAGAATGAAAAAAGTATATTTCATTATTTCACATTTACTGTATTTTGCAATGAGGTGTACAAAATAGCTTTATTAAGATTTGGGAGAATACAATGAGAATTTCATGTAGAACATCACTTCAGGGAATATCAATTCTATGGATTGCATTAATGTCTTGTAAAGAAGTTATTGAACAACCTGAGAAACAGAAGAATTTAATATTCAATTCACAGAGGCAACCCGAGTTAATTCCTTTTACCAATACGAATGTTCGCTCTTATGATGGCGCTTGGTTCACCATTCATTATCCAAGCGATTTCATTGTTCATCCCTCAATGCGGTCTTCCACTTCCGCAAAAGGTTTTGATAGTGCCATATTCACATCACCTGATGGACTTGTTGAGTTCTATGTATTTTCACCACAATGGGATGGCCAAGCATATGACATTGCACTGAAACCTGCTTCGGAATATATATTTGACAAAGATATTCGCAATCTCCGAGACAAGACAGAAATACTGTTTACCATCGCCGCCAAAGATGGCTCCTATAAACGCTCATATAGAGAATCCATCATCCCAAATTCAAATGTACGATGGATCTTAGGTATCAAATACAAATCACAAATAGCATATCAAAAATATCAAGATGCATTTGTTCTATTCAAAAAATCATTGAAGCAATATGCAGATTGAAATATGCCTTAACGTACTGCTTCAATTGAACCCACATCGTTTCCATTTGAAGGGTCATAATTGAAATAAGACTTCTTTTTTCCTTTTTTTACTATCACAGATTCGTATTCATTGTTTGATAGAAGTGTGTATCCTTTAGGAAAAGAAAAGTATTCATTCTTATCGAAAAAGTATGCAGAGAGTGCTTTTGGATTTTCAATAATGACATAAGATTCAAAATCATCAAAGTAGCTATCGCCACCAACAATTCTATTCATTAGTTTCGATGAAACCGGTATATCCAAATATTCACCTTCGGGATGTTCAGCGGAAAATTTATACCAACCAATAGAGTTTCCATCATTACATTTGGCAAAGAAAACATCCCCACATCCAACAAAATCAAAAACACCAAGATACTGACTGATGAGATATTCAAAATGGACTGAGTAACTTGAATAATAGTTTTGCTCCTCTGTATTAATCCACCATAAACCATTAACCACATTTGAGTCACATTTTGGATGTTGAATATGAGTTATTGATTGTATGGTTATAGAATCTAACATTCCAATTCCATTATCTTTTGGAAACTTTAGGCCATACCCTTTTGATCTTTGACGTCCGACTTTCATTCGCACATCATACCAAACATGTTCATCAAATTCACGAGTTGTGTTATTTACTCTTACCCCAATGATTTCTCCTTCATCTCCGGTATACATTTCAGGTATATCTATACTATCAATTACAATATTACCATTCCCCTTAATAAGAATACTATCTACTATACTTCTTGTTTTGGTAAGAGGCATTGAATAAATACTTTCTTTCCATTGAGTAAATCTCTCTTCCTGAATTCGATATTTTTCATCTCCATCTTCAATTGATTCCACATCACTTAAGTCAATTCTATCATTTACTCTATCCAAATTCACATAAAGAGCAATCCATTTCTTCGGATATGTGTTAAAAACAATTATGGCACCTGCATTACAATATTCAGGGCCAATCATACCTGATTCAAATTCCCATAGAACCTTTTCAACGTTTCCACCAAACTCTTTTTCATAATATGACAAACTGAATTCAGTGTCATCTTTGTCAAAGAAATTCACTTGGCTGAATATAGAAGAACATGTTAGCAAGTTTAAGCATATAAGTATTACCAAAAATATTCTCATTGTATTTTCACTGTTTTTACTTTTTTATACTTAGTTGGATCTCCATCCTCATATTCTTTGCGTGAGTATATTTCCACTGTATTTTTCTTTTGTATCAAGTAAACCGTTTCGCCCATACCAGCCCAAAATGAGTGACAAGCTGCATCTGCATTTTTGGGAACACGGTATGTACTATAGTCATCTTTACCTAGTTCTTGTCCCTCACCATACATATCATATCCTACATATCTACCAGCCCTGTCTTCTATGAAAAATCCAACATTTGTAGATGGTTCTTCTTCGCCACTAGTTATAAGGTCAATTTGCATCACAAATTTTCCAATCATCGATTTCAATGTAGGTGTTTGTACAACAAAAAACGCAAAAACAAAAGCTGAAAGACCAATAAGTAAAGTTGTTTTTTTCATGATAGATTCCTTCCACAATAAGGGGCAGCTCACATAAACTGCCCCGAAAATGGATTTAATTATTCAATTGGTGTTTTAACTATGACAGTAACTGTTCTACAATAGAATCTACCTTCTGGTAAATCATTGTTGTATTTCAATTCTTGTTCCCCTTTTCCGCTTGCTACAGTGTTTTTCCTTTTGATTGCAGTTTTAACGGCATTGGCTCTCTCTTGTGATAATCGTGAATTATATTCCTCTGTTCCTATTCGATCAGTTGTACCAACTATAGATATTTCAGAACCCGTTTTAGCTCTTTTTTGAATCGCTGATATAATACTTTTGTTTTCATTTTCAATATCTGATTTATTGAAGTCGAATAGTATTAAACTGAAATAATCTACTTCATAACCATCAATATGTTCTTTTATTTTTCTTTCCACTGTTATTAAATCTATATTCAGTTCATCTGTTCCGACAACCTTAGCATTTCCTTTTTTATCTATAATTGTCAAAGAGCAACTAACTGGTTTAGCTAACTTTGGTGTTATCTCTTGATCCTTTGCTAACTCCCAGTCAATTGAATTTGGTAGACTTATTGTTTCGGTTGTAGTAAATGTTCTTCCTTGTTGTCCGCTTTGTACAGCTACTACAGTATATGATGCTATTCCGAAATCTGCAGCACCTTGTACGTTAAATCTCACTTTGGGTGGGTTGGATGTTGCCACGGTATTTTTCAAGTCCAAAGGTTCCAAGATTCTTGAATCATTTGAAGATAATTCTACTCTTCTATTCTCTTGTGCTGTTTCCGGTTCATCAATCGGAAGGGATTTTGCTTTTGGTAGATTACCTGACTTTATTACTATTCTTTTTTCTTGAATACCCCAAGTTTCCTTTAGGTATTTCTTGACATTATCTGCTCTGTTCTGTGAAAGTTCTTTATTGTCTTTTTCAATTCCTGTATTTGCATTGTGTCCTGAAATTGTAAGGACAGCTTTAGGATACATTGCTAGTCTCTTACCGACAATATTTAATATCTCATGATAAATTTCAATTGTATTGTTTTTATACCATAACTGATCTATGGTGAATTTATTTATTTCACTTGCATTCTTTCTAATATATCTTTCAGGTATTTCTTCTGAACCTTCATCGAAAAAGATATAGGGAAGCAATGCTTCATACTTATTACTTGTGTTCAAATCTATCTTGAAAGTTGGTGTATTTACTACTTGATTATTGGCATCCACACCCACAGCTTTGATTGATCCGGTAATCACAATAAGTGGCTTCAGCAAAGTGTCTGTTCGAAAGGTAGAATCAATTGCAAGAATCTTGTCTAACAATGTATCCAATGTATTTATGGAGCGCTCTTGACCAATTTCAATTCTTGGCTCTGAAACACCTCTGCGTTCAACAGAGATTGTATCTATTTTGGATATTGCAATCTGTTCGATAGGTAAAATACGTGGAATACCTTCTCCATACAATTGCAGCATAGCCGGACTTCCAACACCTTTATAGTAAGCAAGGAGTCGACCATTTGTCAAGCCGAGTTCTTTTGGAGTAAAGCGTAAAGTCAACGTTTTTGATTCACCGGGTGCAAGTATGAATTTCTTGACTTTTTCGATAGTGGAGAAATCTTTCAAATTTGGTCCACCTTGCACAATCGAATCAAATTCAACAGCCTCACTACCAATGTTTTTCAATATGGCCAATGTGCTATCTTTCGGTTTTGTAAGTTCTACTTGACCGAAGTTGATCATTTCTTTATATGAGATAAATGGTGGGATACCTATTCCGGTGAGTTCTATAACATCATAAAAGTCACCGACGGTAGTTCTTATCGTAACATTTCCTTTTTTGTTTCCTGGATATTGTGGCATTAATGCAAACATAAAAGCTCTACATTCTTTGGGTTGCAAGAAAAAGTCGCCAGCACCTCTAGGTACACCAAATTCTTCTGAATTACCATTTGTGACATCTACACCTAGTACATGTAGTGGTGCATCTCCTTCATTACAAATTATTTCTTCAACCATGATGTCTTTACCACTTCCAACTATTACTGTTCCAAGATCTGCTTTGTTCTTTTTAATCACAAGCTTTGGTGCTTTCATATTAAAAACACAATCTGTTGTATCAATCTGTAAAGGAAAACCATCAGACATTTTAATCGTTAATTCTTCCGTACACGCACCTGATGCAGATACACTTCCATCAGAATTCCAATCAATATCATTGACTATAAAATTATACCCTTCTTTCCTCTGAATCTCATTTCCAGTTGCACTTTCAATCACTGATAAAACACCATCAGAAGTTGAGATTGCAAGTTTATCTCCTCTTTGATTCCAAGAAATCAATTTAATTTGTGAATCAAAATTCTTTATGTCTCTTGTTGTATTACCCGATCGTAAATCTTTAATCAACAAAGTTCCATCACTCATACCAATCGCAAGGTAATGTCCAGAGTTATCCCATGCATAACTACTTACAGCAATTGGTAATTGATGAAACATTCTGAATTGTTCACCGGTTTGAGCATTTCTAATTGTGATTGAATTATCTTTTAACAAATAGGCAATCTTTGATCCATCAGGGCTATGTTTACTAGATAAACTTCCAGGTTCAAATCCACTTGCCCATAAATCAAGATTTGTCTCATCAGAGGACATCTGTATAATTCTAATCATACCTTGATTTGTCTTTGGCAAAGGCGGATATTGCCAAACATGTCTTCCTCCTTTTGCATCACTAGTAACATATTGCCAAGTTTTACCAGAATCCGGTGAATATTCAATCTTTACTTTATCATCACTTGGTATCCCCCTCCATCTAATGGCAGAATCAATACCTGCCATCATTACTTCCGAACAATATGGTTCTGTAATGGTTAAAGTTTTTCCAGTTAGTTCTTTTCCAGGAAACCCACCAAATACACTGAATCCTCCACCAGGGCATATATTATTTAGAGTTTCGATAAAAGCATAATGTCTGTTTGAATCCTGCGGGACGAATTTAATGGTAATGGTTTTTGTTTGCCCTTCGGGTATAGTCATCGGAAAAGTTGCATCAACAACTTCATAGGCAGACGAACCAAGTCTCATTGCTTTATCAATCGTGATTGTTGTACCTATAGCTTTCAATGTAATGGATTTCTTTACTTCCAATCCGGGAACCACAGGACCGAAAAAGAGAAACTTTGGATCTGTTACTAGTTTAACCAATGACTTTGGGTGTGGTTTATATGATATAGATGGCGAAACTTGATTTGTTTTATCTATTGCTAACTTGGCATTCCAGTCATCAGTATTACACTTCGTAGTACTAATCCACTCTAATTCACATTCCCCATATCTAGCCAATCCACTTATCAATTGAAAAATGTTTGAAATCTGATCCTCTTTTGTTACTCCCTCAAAAAGCACCCCACCTGTTCTGCTTGCAATGGCTTTAAACAAACCTGTATAGTCCGTTGTTCTTAATAAAACAGGAAAGACACAAATGTTGTTCGCTTTTGCTTCTCTAAATAATCTTGCTGTATCTACAGATAAATTTGGACAATGTAAATCTGACAATAGAATTAGTACCTTCTTATTATTTTTTCTATTCTTTATCAAATTTATCCCCCCTGTCACCTCGCTAAAAAACATTTGTTGTACAGCAGCATATCCAGGTGCTTTAGGAATGGTTCCTGCAGATGCTATTGCCTTGTTTTTATCATTTGTATATGCTTGGTGCAACAATGCAGCGTGATCCATATATGTAATAGCTAATTCATCTTTTGGCATATCCATAAAGTCAATCAACCTCTTAGATCCTGACCTTGCCAATTGTAGATATCCATATGTGTCAACCATTATTCCAATAGATATGGGATTAGGATTTCCAGTTGGGCAGTATACTTTTTTTATATTCCTAATGTCCCCGTCTTCTGTCACTTTGATAAGTGATTGATTTGGATAGTTTGGTTTCCCATCCTTATCATAGGCATAGAATTTTGCTTTGATGGTTGGAAAGCCCGAGGGATCAATATTAAAGAGAGATATCCCTTGAGAAAAAGCAAATGCAGAGGAGAAAAATACTCCAATGAGAAGTAATAATTTCATGGAGAGTAGCCTAAAAATGAACAAAACAGGGTGTTAAAATCAACTTTGCAATGTAAATAATCTATTGTTTTATTTCCTTACTCATAATCTACTCAAATCCACATTTTGAGTGATTTTACTTATTCTTTACTCAATACCATTCCATTAAATCGATAATTCTTATATCGCTCTCCGCTTGTGCAGCATCGGCATTCATCATCATTGATTTTATAGAATTCCTTTGTGAAGATGCTTCCGTTTTTTTCTATTCTCAGTGGTGCTTGAACGGTTACCACACTTGTTTCAGGAAATTCAAAGTATGCTATATTGTACTTCCCGGTTGATTGTGAAAGAGCCACGACATATTCAACACACAAACAACATCCATTTCCACCATCACATTGAGTGATATTAGCATTCATGATGGCATCCAATTTATTGTCCCCATTTAGATCTCCAAAAATGAATTTCATGTCTTTTTCATAAATGGAAAATTGTATTTCGTCCCCATCATCCAATGAGCCACCATGTTCCAATGTTTTATTGCAGTTTACATTCGAGATATATCTCTTACTTCCACGAATGAATGATTGCACTTCTCTGATGAGAGATTGCTGTGGATGGTCTTTCAATTCATTGCTTTCAGTATTCAATCCTCGTATAAAAAAATCTTTATAGTATTTTCCGGATTCATCACGCATCGTTACCATCTTTTTTGATGGATTCAATTCGATATAATGTTTGGTCGAAATATTTGGAAACTTTACTGTATAGAAATACAATCCCTTAGATCTATAGGCAGACTCTTTCCTTAGCAAGATTTTTCCGGTTCTTGATTCCGGGTAATTATAGTATATCTTCTCCTTGGCAGAAGCATGAGGACCGGTAAATTCCAATGTTTCCCAATCTATTGCATCATAAGTACCATGTATATACCATTCACTTTGTGATAACAGTAGGAAATTAGCTGATAAAAAGAGAAAAGTATATATCAAATACTTCATTTCATTCCCCCAAAGAAAAATCCTTTAGGAGATGGATCACTGCTTGGCTTCGGGGGATTGAATGGATCTGAGTCCCCAGACGAATCGCCATCCTTACCAAATGTATTTTCAAGAAACATCTGAATAGAATCCAAAAAGATATCATTTCTGTTTATTTCTTTCATGATATTTTCAGCAATAATGTCTAATTCAGCATTCAATAGTTTTTTTCGTAATTCAAATTCCTGATATAATTTTTTCTCGATCAATGGAAGTATGTTTGTCGACAATTCCCTAACTGCTGTATTGAGTTCTTGAATATGTTCCTTTGGATATGTTTCACTCTTCATTATCTGTTGTTCCAACTCCATGAAGCGATTTCTGACTTCATACATTGCATTCAATTCTTCTCTGATAAATGACATGTCTGACATTGTTCCTCCTTAATAACTACTCAACATTTCTTCATAGACAATACGAATTGCTCCCTCTGAATCCTTATGCAACTTCATGAGTTTTTCGCCTCGGTCTTGATATGAATCACTATAATAGTCTTGCGTGAATTGAATTGTCGTACCCCAATCATCTCTTGAAATCACTCGTATTTCTGATGTCCTTACACTAAGATTTATCGCACGAGCATATATTTTTTGTCTATCATTCAACCAACCATAGTAGTCAAAGTATAATCTTCTTCCTCGCTTATTCATCTTCATACCTTGAAAACCAAAAGAATAACAATCCGCATAATCACTGAAATTATAATAACTCTGCGCTTCCGACCATCGAGTCAAAAACCCAGCAATCTCTCCTCTGCTCAATGAAGAACTTGTTGTGGGAACTCCGCCTCCATCATATGGTCTATCTGAAAATGTGTTTACAGGATTCGTCGATCCAACAGACTGATTCCATCCACTTTCTGTGGCAGATATTCTGGAAATTATTTCTGGATAATAATCTTCTTTTAATGTATTCCTTATCATGTTTAATGCTTCAATTACATCACTCGAAGAAGCACCCATTTTTTGTAAGGTAAGACCAACAAATTTGTCGGCCTCAAGCTCGGTCAAAGATCTTCCGGGTTCTATTTTTAATCCGTGATTTGATATGTGATGCGCAATCATATGTGCAAATACTGCCCTCTCAACCCAATAAGCATTGCTTTCTCTTCGTATTGCATTCAGATAGGCTTCATCATAGATTATGTATCGCTTGTCCTCTTGCTTTACTGCTATAATTCCTTGAACATCACCTTTGTGAACTGTGAATCCTTTTGGAATACCAATAATCTGCAAAATGGAAGTAATAATTTCTTCAACTGCTGGTTCTGAATCACTTATATCTATATCGCCTTCTGATTTTGTACCAGAGAATGTACATCCACCAGAAATATCTATAACATTCGCTTCCTTTCTACATCCGCTAAAAGAAACAAGATTCAATGTCAACAGTAACAATACAAACATTGTAAATATCGATCTCATATATGAAGCTCCCAATTTCCACCTATTATATCTTTTCTATTCATTACCCATCCACAAATTACTAGATGATCTCGACATTATCCATGATTTACATCAATATTTATTCACATGCTCAAAAAACAGCTGTAAATCGTTTATATCAACCGTTTCAATAAAAACTAGATAACTACTCAGGATAGCTTATTTTTGTGAAGTAGAGAGGATTTATGAGGGTTTTTGGTTTTTACCCACTCAGTACCCTGTAAGTCTATACATATCATTAACTTACATAGTTTTTATTGAATTTTGTTTCACGTGAAACAAATGTATTGAACAGGTGTTGTTCTACATTACCCATAAATCAATTAAAAACTTTGTTTCACGTGAAACTTATGAATTCATACGATATAATTGTCATTGGTGGTGGTCATGCCGGTATAGAAGCGGCAAGAGCTTCTGCACTAATGAATTGTTCAACCGCTCTTATAACAATGTCTGAAGCCACGATTGGTGTATTATCATGTAATCCGTCAATTG
>CANLII010000032.1 GCA_947491315.1 Ignavibacteria bacterium | reverse complement strand
TGTGAAATCAATCACGGTTTTATCACATGCATCGCAATGCCGACCTTGCTCCCTCGGATGCATGGCATCCCAATTCTCATGACATGGTTTTGGGATGGAGATATGTGGTTTGTTCATGTGGTGCCCTAATGTTCTTAGAATATCTATGATTATTCACTACTTAATGATTCGATTCTATCAATATACATTTGAATCTCCAATGCTCTTTGCTTGATTCTTTCATATTCATGTCCTGCATTATCAATGCTCTGCTCAGAACCATCAAGTTCAATAGTCAGATTAGAATAAAAATCTTTCTCTTTAGTACTGAACTCTTTCCATAAGGCTTGTTGCTTTTTAAATTCTGTCTTTCGACTCTTATCCAGTAACCTATCTATATTCTTAATGAGTTTGTCCATAAGTTTTTGCCAAGAATCTCTACCTTCATAATAACAATCACACATACTACTATTTGATTGTATGGAATCAGTATCGAAACATTTTTGCAATCGAATATCTATCGGATGTACTGGCTTATCCTGACAAAATATTGATTGATTACTTATAATATGTATGGCTAAGAACATTGCCATTTGAATAAAAATTTTCATTGTCTACCTATTGTACTATAATTCAATTCGCATTATATCCATGTTCTCTTGAAGCCAGAATCTGCTTCCAATATTGTTCTCTCATGATGATTGCATCATCCTCAGCATTCATGGAACGAGTTTCAAGTATGGAGAATTTAAAATTGTCTGCATATTCTCTACCCTTCTCTTTGACGAGATTCTTCAAAATAATATTTCCACCATGACCATTTTGAGAATACTCATTCCATCTATTCCAGAAAGCATTTTCTCCATATGCGGAACCAACATATAATTTGCCATTGGTCATATCTGTTATAAGATAAATTCCTTTTACATTTGAAAGTGCGGACATCCATGAAGGTTCTTGTTGCAATATGATGGATTGTAACTGTGCAAAATCAAGATTAACTTGTTCATAACCAGGAAAAGGAGTCATTGTATATGGCTCTCTTAATATTTCCTTTACAGAAATTCCATCCAGTGAAGTAAGAGCATGAGGATAAGAATGTCTAAATGGCTTATTGTAATGGATAATAAGTCTGCCAATAAACTCTGCCGCTTCAGTTAATAACTCAGTATTATATATGAAACCACCTCGCGTTCCCTCCTGAAAAGAAATACTTCTCCAGAGTCCAGCAAACATCCATTCATGTTTTCTATATGATATCCAAGAAATGATATATGGCTTTTCGAAATTCTTTCCTGATTGATCCTCTTGCCATTGCTTGAATGTTCCATTGAAAAATGCATCCATTGGTTCATTGTTTCGAACACCTTTCGCAAAATGCATTTTAGCAGTTTCTAGAAGTTCTTTATCAAATCCAAGGAGAGCTTGTACTGTATTCATTATTACTCAATGCTTATAATGACTTATAATAATTCTTCATCTTCTCAGACATCAGTTTTCTTCTTTCGGAAAGGAATGAATCATAGGAGTCAATATCAGCTTCAAAAATGGATTCCGGAATGCAATGTGTTTTGAGATTGTCGAGTATCTCTTGATATGTATCAATTGCACCATATTTCATTTTCCCGCCATTGCATTGATCTTGCAATTCTTTGAAATACACATTTGGTGCTTTAGCCCCAATTGCAATATTGATTTCTTGTTGCATAAGTACATAATTGCCGAGCTGATTATAGTCTCCTCTAGCCAAATTATTCTTTCTCAAAAAACTCTTCGGGAAAATATGGTGAATATCACCTTTATAGAGTATAATATCAGCAACGGTAATGTCGCGTGAGAGAAATCCTTTGTCTTGACCTTTAACTTGCGATGCCTGGTAGACATGAAATGTAGGACTACTTATAACTGCTGAGTCTAATCTTTGTATTACTCCAAAATTCCAGAATGAATCTGATAATTCAGCTTGCTCAACTTCAATTAAATATTCAGAGAAGGGCTTATTATCCATCTGTTTAACATCATAATCAAATGTGCTTTCAGGTGAACTACCATATCTTCTTGTGAGCACAGACATTACAAACCAGCGAGAAACTAATCTCCCAATGTGAGCCTGCGGAACTCCTTCTTCTCTTAATTTTAAATACACTATATATGCGAAAGCAAGAGCATTTTTTGACCTAATAAGTTCTGGTGTGATGAATCCTGCAGAACGTATAATCATAACGAACTTCTTGAAATGGTCTTCTTTCATGAATCGAAGGGTAGACTTCTTCATGCGATCATATGTGTCAGCAGCAATTATTTCTTCAAAGTCTCTTGTCTCGAAATTTCGGCCTGAAAGCAAGCTTACAAGATCCGACATTCTGCCTCTTGAAAATTCAGAGGTAAACACAACTCGAAGCATGTCTGTATAACTAGGATCATAGAGATCATCCTTCTCATTTTTCATCCATGACATCGCTTTGTAATAGTCCGTATTGATGAAATCCTTATCATTTTCTCGCAAATGTTCATGAAACTGTGGTGCAACAGCTAGATTACAGAAGTAATCTATTGCTTTACGAAGATTTGGTCCATCAAGTTTTTCATTTGATGCAATTCTACTCATTGCAAAATCTGCTTGAGACAAAACTACACCCTGTGAATTGATGCGGATGAAGATTTCCGTTACAGTTTCGATATCTAGATCGTGGGATAAATCTATCGTGCCAACTTGCTTATGTTGGATGGAAAGTAGATTACTGATGTTTCTCTCGATTATCTCGGAATCCTCTTCAGGATTGAGCTCCATATACTTACGAACCGCTCCGATTATACCATTTGAGTTCATCACTTCTGAAATATCAGGAAGCCATGATTTATCTTTATTGATGGCGGGATTCTGTACTTCAAATGTTTCTGTTTTGGGATTGAATGCAATCTTGATTCGAATTTTATTGTATTCTTTGTTAACCACATATTCCCCAAGTATAGCGGCTCTTAATGCAGTGATTCTTTGCTGTCCATCAATGAGAATCTTCTTTCCTTCAGATAATTTACCATCCTTCAATCGGACATTCGGATTTTGCCATGTGATCACATAGCCAATCGGATATCCTTTGTATAAGCTGTCAAGCAAATCCCGTACTTTGGAAGTATCCCACACAAAGGGTCTTTGCACTTCTGGAATAGCTATTTGTCCATCACGAACAAATGCCAGAAATGTAGAAATATGATGCTGATTGACTGAGTACTTTTGCGCCTGCATTGATATGTCCTATTGATGTATTTTCCCAACCCTTTCCCACAGAAAGAGCCCTAATTTCCCCGCAATTTACCCAAATATATGGAATGTGAGATAAGAGAATTCCACAGTTTGTAATGTAGTTAGTCGATTAATACAACAGCTTTAATCCTATCTATACCCTTTATAATTCGTATGATATGGTACAGAAAAGTTATTACAATTTGCTTATTAACCTACAATAAATTTTCCCTTCCGAGAATAACTGAGGAGATAATGTAAGGCAAACGATTTTTGGCAGTTGCTGTTCCATCTTCCAATAATGTAAACCGTTGTCATTATCTGTTTACTTGTTTGACAAACTGCCTGCTTATGAGATAGGGTTTCACTTCTTATGTTTAAAATTTACCACCTGCTCCATTACTTGGTCAAACACTTCATCATTGTATTGCGGTGGGTAACCATTATTATGTAAACAGAAGAATATTTTTTGGTTCAGGTCGGCTCTTACATTGGAGTTGTTAAGCCAATCAGTAAATGAAGATTGCACATCAATTAGTTCTTTTATTTTCTGAGCCAAGACTTTACATTTATCGTTTATGATTAAGCCTCCCACTTGTTTATCTTCACCAAACTCAAAGTTATGCTTGTCGCGTAGGTGCATTAAAATGTCATAGAAGGCCTTCTCCTCGAAAGTCAAGCCAAGCTTTCTAAAACTATCTTTGTCTTCTCCAAGTTTCGAGAGTATATCCAAAGCCTGTTGAGTGGCATTTTGAATAATCGAGTTTACGGCCTCTGCCTGTGTTGAAGTAGCTTCTGCTGAAGATAAACTTGCTCTTCTGTTGTGGTATTCTTCAAGTGTTAAATTTAACAACTCTTCAAATTTTTCGGCTGCTATTTTATTGGTGTCCTTATACTCTTTGATTGATTTGCGAAGCATTTTAATCAAGACTTCAAGTTTGGTGGCTGGTAAATGTATTAAATCCAATTGTTCAACAAACTCGGGACTAAAGATATTTTCTTCAACATCAGTTTGAAGAATACTTACCACAGAATTGCAATTCAAGGCTTCTGCAACCATTTTTTCAACAGCACGATTCATACTCTCTGTATCGTGTTTCTCACCAGAGGTCTTTCTAATATAGGATGCTACTGCCATGAAACACTGCGACAAGGAGAGTTGCTCATTAGTCAGTACATTGGATGGCTGGCAGATGTCATAAGCTGTTCTTAACCGCTTCACGTGAGCCAAAAAGAATGTTTTTGCACTAACGGTTTTTGGCTTTTCTTTTTCATTGCTGAGTTTTAGTTGCTCATTCAACGTGATTATGTAGTCGGCTGCCGAAGAAAGGCACTCTAATCTTTCTAATGGTGTTGTTTTGGAATCAGTAAATGGAGTGATGTCAAAATCAACAAATACTTTTCTAAGTATATCCATCTCAATGATTAGAGACTCTAAAGCTTGTTTTACATCATCTTCGCTTGGTCCAAATGTGTCACCTCCAAACTTACGCATTGCCTCCATCATATTTTCTCGAATACCGATGTAGTCAATAATATAGCCGTACTCTTTACCCTCATATTTCCGATTAACACGGCTGATTGTTTGAATAAGCGTTTGTTTTTGTAGTGGTTTGTCATTGTAGAGGAATGATAGACAAGGAACGTCAAAGCCTGTAATCCACATATCGACAACTATTACGATGCGGAAATTTGAATGCTCGGTTTTGAATGCATCATCCAATTTTTTACTTCGGGCTTTATCTCCTAAGTAGTGAAACATATCCGCTGGGTCATCTTTACCACGTGTAGCAACCATTGCTATTGTCGGCATTGGTGAGAGTTCTTTTAATTCTTCGGACGTTAATTTACTGTCGTCTGGTGATTTCTTCTCTTCAAACCATTCAGGTTTTTGTGCTTTGAACTTTTGGAGTAATCTGTATGCAATTTTACGCTTGCTGGCTACAATCATTGCTTTTTGTACTACATCCGGTTTGTTTTCGCAAGCATTTGAGTAGTGTTCAATAATATCCTTTGCAAGGCGATCTAAACGTTCTTCATCTCCAAGAATTACTTCCATTGCACTCATTGCTTTTTTACTAGCAACCACATCATCTTCCGTTGCACCCTCATCAGCGCATTGCTTATAGAACGCGTCTATCTCTTTAACTTTTTCGCTATCAAGCGTAACATTTGCAATGCGAGGAATATATTTTAGTGCAACTGTTATATCATCTTCAACAGATTGTTGCATTGTGTATCTGTCCACCACCTCACCAAAGACCTGAATAGTCTCATCAATAGGAGTGCCCGTAAAACCAACAAAAGTAGCATTGGGAAATGCACTACGTAGATGCTCAGCATAAGGCTTTGTTATAAATGCTCCAATAGGAGTTTCCTTTTCGCCTTCTTTTTTTGCTTTTTGATCCTTTACTTTTAACTGCGGATTCAAACGTACTTGACTGCGATGTGCCTCGTCAGAAAAGCATATAATATTTTTACGAGTATTCAGTTCGCCTATCTCTTCGCAGAATTTTTGGATGGTACAAATAAAGAAACCGCCCGACTCTCTGATGGATAATTCTGTTTTAAGATCTTTTCTATCAGCAATTATTTTGGCTGCACCCAGCGATAAAAATTCTTCTGAACGTAAGAATAATTTACCTGCTTGTGTTTGCAGATCATCTCTATCAACAATCATCACAATGGTTGGGGAGCCAAGCTCCTCGCAACGCAAGGATAGCTGACGAGCCAAAAACATCATTGTATAGGTTTTGCCGCAACCCGTTGCACCGAAGTAAGTACCACCTTTTCTATTGTTTGCAGCGTGTGCCTTTAATACACTTTCTTTAAGCATTCTTGTAGCAAAAAATTGAGGGTAGCGACAGACTACCTCTTCATCTTTGTCGTGTTTTTTGTCAGGGAAATAAACGAAGTCCCGGATAATTTCTAAAAAGCGATTGGGCTCGTACACTCCTGCAACTATGGTTCTAACTTGGTCGCTACCTCGCTTGGCAGACTCGTCCTCATTATTTACTTTCTTCCAAGCATAGTAATGATTGTAGGGTGTGTAAGTTGTACCAAGTTTTGTATTGTTTACCGTAGCATCGCTAATACAAGAGAGTACAGAATAACGTAAAAGATGTGGTATATCTCTTTTATATCTTTCGTGAATTTGGTCGTATGCGTCTGCTATTGTTGCATTAAAGTCGGTTGGATTTTTAAGTTCGAAGATGCAAAGCGGAATACCATTAACAAAGAGTAAAACATCGGGTATTCTTTTGTCATCTTTTAATCCATATCCTACTTCAAACTGATTGACACAGCTATAAATATTGTTACTATTTTGTGCCTCAAAATCGACAAACTCGATATCAAATGTTCTTCCATCTTGGTTGCGTGTATAACGAAATCCATCACGCACAAGGTAATAGGTGTTACGAAGTATCTCGAAATGGGTTTGACCACTTACGTGGCGCAAACGGTTGATAATCTCGTCTATGTCACTAACCTGTAAATCGGTATAGCGTTGCTGAAGATAATTGCTTAAATCATTTACAAGTAGCACTTCACGATTATTGCGAGCTATACTACCCCCATGTGTGTACTCCCAACCTTGTTGAACAAGCAGGTCGATTAGGGCTTCTTCATAATCGCTTTCGTAATATTTACCTTTCATATACTCAAATATTTTTTACACTATCCATTTATCGCTCTTTGCACGAGAGCAGGACAGAGCGTTTTCATTTTTGCACGAGCATCGTTTGCTAGATTTTTTGCTTCTTTAGCACAGTTGTAAAGGTTTACAATGGCTTGCTGTACTTCAATTGGAGGAAGCGGGATTTTCATTCTGCATAAGTCATCATAACCAAAAACTTCTCTAGCACTTCCCCAGGAATTATATCTTGCATATCTATCCATTTCAGAACGTTCAAACCACATAAAAATATATTTTGATAATACTTTTGTTTCATCAATTTTTAAAACATCATAAATTGTTGAAACAAGACATGTTTCCAAACAGAATCCACAAGCAATTCTATCACCATTTCGATTTGTTGTAGAAACATAAGCAATATCATTAGGATAAACTATTTTATAGTTCTTTAGGGGGACTCCATCCATATCTGCTTTTGTATCTATAAACTTTTTGTAAACTGTTAATCCTTTAACATTTGAGAGTTTATTATCTAAATTACGTTCATCTCGTCTTTCAATCCAATCTCCTAATTCGTAAATTTTATACTTTTTTTTACAATCAACAATATAGGCTTGACAAGCTTCGGTGAGTGGTTTGATTATTGCTTCGTTTTGTTCAGCTAATGCCTTTAATCCATTGTAAGTATCGACTAACTTTTGCTGAACGTCTATATCAGGGAGGGGAATTTGGATCTCGCTCATATCATAGAAATTAAATTCAGGTCTCTGACTACCAAAGTTGAGATAGGTTATCAATCTTAAAAATTCATCTCTATTAAAAAATAAATACAAAAATTCAGGTACAATTAACTTCTTACCAATATCATTTAATCTAAAGACGACATATAGATGAGAAACAATACACATCCCATTTTGCCTGTAGGCTAATGATCCAATATTTAAACGTGAAGGGTTATATACAAAATCACCATTTTGCACAATTTTGTATGGTTTTAAATTGATACCTTCAAGACCAGCTTTGGTGTCGCAAAACTCACCTTTGCTATTAACACCTTCTATCAGTTCATCTCCATATTTAAGATTATTATTATTCGCCATACTGCGCTTAATATAATCTCCTAGTCTAACCCATTTAGTCGTGCTGTTATTAACACTCATAACCAAGTTGCTTTAGTGCGTTACGCAATGTTTCGTTATTTTGTTTTTGTCGATTCAACAGCTCCGAAACGGTCGTTGCTGTTTCTGTCAATACCTGATGATAGTCGATGTTGGTGTCACGGTCAACAAACTCGATGTATCGGCTTGGAACAAGCGAATAACCATTCTTATCTAATTCTTCAAAGCCAACTGAGCGATATGTTTCGGGTTCAGCATAATTTGCTCCATCTGTTCCCTCGCTTTGCCAAGTGAAGTATATTTCGGCTGCTCGTTTAATTTGTTCGGCTTTTAGTTCCACTTTCTTTTTCTGCTCCGCTTTGATTGAGTTTTCAGTCCACTGACGTAAATCCATAAACAGAATCTCTTTTTGTCTGTTACGCAATTTACGTCCGTGCCACTTTCCACCCTTTTTATTCTCGTTCAATATCCAAAGTGTTACTGATATATCTGTAGTATAGAATAACTCTCGAGGCAACACAACAATCGCTTCTACCTTATCGTTCTCAATCAATTTTTTACGAATTGCAACAGCATCGCTATCACCCAATGCACCATTAGCGAGTAAGAATCCTGCTACACCTTTACCAGCCTTCAACTTCGAAAGCATATGCAATATCCAAGCATAGTTGGCGTTGCCCTCTGGTGGCACTGAATAGTCTGACCAGCGACTGTCTTTGCTCAATGAAATGTCATACCATTTCTTTAAGTTAAAGGGAGGATTAGCCATAATGAAATCAAAGGTCAATCCTTTATGCAAATCATTTGAAAATGTATCAGCATTTTGCTCCCCAAGGTGATGTGAGATACCACGCATTGCAAGATTCATTTTGGCAAGCCGATAGGTAGCAGGGTCTCTCTCCTGTCCATAAACGTTCACCATTTTAATATCCCCTTGTTTTGCCTCAACATACTTTGCACACTGAATAAACATACCACCCGAACCACAGCAAGGGTCATAAAGCGTTCCATCATAAGGCTCAATAAAAGCTGCTATCAGCTCAACTATATCGTGAGGAGTATAAAATTCACCTTCTTCTTTTGTTGCATTCACAGCAAACGACTTGAGGAAGTATTCATACACACGACCAATCAAATCTTTCTCCTCGCCAAAGGTCTTATGTGAAATTTTATTGACCTCGTCAACAACTTTCTTAATAACGTTTGCTTCGAGGTTGATTTGAGTAAACAAACCGATACGGATGCAGCCTTTCAGGGCATCACCACTATTTTCAAGCTCCTGAATAGCATCATCAAGCGTGGCATTTAATTTTGACGAAGGTTGGTCTATAATCATCGACCACCTTGCTTTTTCAGGTACAAAGGCTATTCCTTTGTAACGACTTGGGCTATTTAGAAATGATTTTATTACTTCTTCATCAGTAATGCCATTATTGAGACATTCTTGTCTCATTTCATTCTGTGTAATTTCAAACTTCTCGCCAATAAATCGCAAGAATATCAGCGTTAAAAGCAAGTCTCTTTTGTCATTTAGTGATGCATTACTTCGTAAATACTCCCTGCAATTCATCAGAATTGATTCAAGATTCAGTGTGTCTATAGTTTTTATTTTTTTTGCCATTTGCAATTCTTTTCTGGTTTACTTCTTTATGAGTCTAATGTGGATATTTTTTCAATCTTATACGTTATGTCATCTTACATATACAACTTCTTGTACAGCGATAAATTAGTGAATAGTAAAGTATAAACGTCTGTTTATCTACATCACTATGTTGTCGGGCTAATCAAAAGTAGAGAATCCAGCAGAAAGGGTGATTTGATTAATGAATTCTTTAGTGCTTATATCTCCAGAAATACAATGTATACTGAAGTGATTATGTTCAACCTAACACGATCTTATTTTCTTTGAGGCGTCTTACATTCAAAGTTACTTTAGAAGTCAAGTTTCACCGAATGTTCATATGCCCAGCTAACAACCTCTTTTGATCTGAATTCACTGTCATAGTCACATTGAGTAAGTTCAGATATTAATCCTTCAACGACTTTAAAGCGCTCGACCTCATTAATACTATATCAGATCCTTTCAATAAGTTTCCAACTGCCATTGCATTACATTTTTTGCACCTTCATATAACTGAAGCAAGGATGCTAAAAGTGACTCCAGAAATCATGTCTTTTTCATGATTTTTCAATTATTAAAGAATAGTCTTTAATTGTGACAGTTGCATTTCGAGCTAGCACAAACATCAAAAGAGTATAATAATATCAATCTTTCATATACTCTCCCATTTTCTCCCAATTCATTATAAATGACGCTGTTTCACACATGTTTCTAATAGCATCCATGTATGCTTGATCATAATCATCTATATCATCTCTCTTCATTACTAGTTTGGCGGCCTTTTCCCAATCAATTCCAATATTGAAAATCACTATTATACCTTCTTTGGAAAAGAGATAGCCACATTCATTGATTCCTTGAATTGTAGGATTATCCTGAATAAGGGTTTTGTATTCTGATGTTTGAATGTACTGTTGAATACTATCCTGCAATACCTTGTTGAACTCTTCAACCTTTTCAGTTTTAAACAAATCAGAAAATTGATATGGTTTATATTTTCCCTTCTTACTCTCTTTGCTTTCTACAGTGAAAGTAAATTCATGACCATATGAATGATCACTACAAATTTCACCCTGTGTATTTCTTTGTTCCAATGAAAAGCGATATAGTCCACAAGCATATGTTGAAGTTTGTGTTCCTCCGTCTCTATACTCTTCAGGATACACATTCTTCACTTTTGGTTTACACTTCTTCAATTGCTCAATCATTGTATCAGCTGTGACAATAGTACAACTGATTAAAAAGGTAGTGATCGTAAATATTATGAGTCTCATTTTCCGTTTGTAGTTTTGTTAATCAAATTATATTACATTTCAATGGGAAGGATTACCCCCTAGACTTGTTGTTAATTTACTCATTTCCCTCAACTCTCAAACTGCAAAGTTATCTACAACTTTTGCATGAAACATACACTGAAAAACATCCCACTTTCCACATCCGGACATCCTTGTCGGATTGGGTGTGAGATTATTGTTTTGCTTTCTTTTGTAAAGTCTTTAGCAATTCATCAATGAGTTTCGACTGCTGTTTAAGTGCATCCTCGGTGTGTGTAATATCTTCGCGAATTGACTCAATTGAGCGCCATTCTTGTGGCTTTTCATCATTGATATATTCTGAGACTTGTAATGTGTACTTATGTACTTCCACAGTTATAGAATCAATGCTCTTTGCAGTGATATATTTTGATTCGGGTATTCTCTTCTCATCCGAAAAAGCAGAATACACATCAAAGATATCATTGATTGCTTCATACGACAACACATTGCGATATTTCTCGCGTGCGACTCCATGTGCAGTATCAATAAAGAGAATCTCCTTCATATTCCTTTTCTTCTTCAGCACGATGATCGCACTCGCCACGGCACTTCCATAGAGCATATTCTGCGGAAGCGCGATCACGGCATGTACGAGATTTTCGAGTATGATATTTTTGCGAATTTTGTCTTCGATGATTGTGCGATATAATGTACCTTCAGATACCACCACAAATGCCTCCCCATTTTCACTGAGCGATTCAATGATATGACTCAAAAATGCCCAATCACTGCGCTTTACGGGTGGAATTCCTCTACTGAAACGATTGAATGGATCTTCCTCCGGTCGATATTTTGGATGCTCCGGATCTTGCGTCCAGTCTTTCAGCGCAAGAGGCGGACATGCCACGATGCAGTCGAATGTTTGCAGCGTGCGCGCATCCTTGGTGAATTGAGGATTCGTGATTGTATTTCCCGCACGAATATCGCATGCATCATTGCCATGCATGATGATATTCATGGTGGCGATGGCAAGTGAGATTGGATCGAGGTCTTGACCATATAATGATATTGGTGTATCGGAATAGCGTCTCTCGCATGACTTGATCAGCATCGTGCCGGTACCGCAAACGGGATCATAGATACTGTTGCCTCTATTTCGCAAAGCGAGTTTTGCGATGAGTTCGATAATCGGCATTGGCGTGAAAAACACTCCTTGTTTTTCAAGTTCGGCATATTTTGCGAGGAATTGCTCGATGGATTCGCCGGGATAATGTGCTTGCAAGAGTCCCACTTCGAGCGATCCTGCATTCAAATCCACAAGTGCTTGAGAGAGCAATGCATTACGCTGTTCAGGTGTTCCGAAAACAGGATCTATAAATGATATTTCGGAAAACACATTTGTTGAAAATTGTTTTGGATTCGCTTCTGTGAATGCCTTGAGAGCAGTATTGAGTAGTTCACCGATATTGCGCGCTTTGTTTTGACTCAAGAGAAAATCATATCTGCTTTCTTCGGGCAAGATATACTTACGGACTTTTCCCTTCTTTGCATTGACTGAAAGATAGCGGAGAAATAGCAGAGCCAGCACATATTGTTTGCCGGTTCCTGAGAGTATTTGTTTTCGGAACATTTCCGCTACATTCCAGACCACTTCCTTATAATTACCGAGAAAGAACATGTGTATCCCCTATGATTGAATGAATAATGGAATGCATTTCCTCATCTCTGAGTGCATCGAATTGTTTGAGCATGTGTGATTCTTTTTTGCGCATGACATGAAGATTCAAAATATCTTGTTGAATATCAGGATTCGGTATTGAAATCATGAGATTTGCCAATACAGATTTTTGAATAAGTGGAAGAACGGAACCTTTTGCGAATGACTGAATATGCGCAAGTGTAGTCGGATTATTCAGATACCATGCGAGATATTCAGGCAATACTTGTTCTTTGCTCACCTTCAATTTGATTATGAAGAAGATGGAAGATGCAGTACCCGGCAGCATATCTTCAGTGATAAGTACTGCAAAATTGCGCGTGCCTTTCACGCAGAAGATGATATCATCCGCTTGAAGTGAAAATCGTGCGGGCACTTCTTCTGCATGAATTTCTTTTTTGAGATTCTCGGGGATGAGTTTGCCATCATCCGTAAAATGTTTTCCCTGAAGCAGATAGCTCTGATTGCTTCCGCTCGTTTTCACTTGCAGTCCTGTGCTGATTTCTGCTATTGTGTCTAGTTTTTGATAGTTCATATAGTAATATCCTTTTGACTGTATTTCTGATTATTCTTTATCAATATCGGCATTCTGCATACTGCATTTGATGGCGCGGGCGAGTGCAGTCTTCCCGGCGGACTGCAAGTGACGGATCTTTCTACGAATTTTACGAGCTTCATCCCATTCGAGAAGTTCCGTGAGTGTATCTTCCGAGAGCATAACTCTCCGTTTGGAATAATTCCAATGGATGTCTTTGACGAATGTGAGATCGCCTCCGGATTCTTGATTTGGATCTACGACGAGGAAACTATGGATGGTATCCAAGTCGATATTGAATTCATTTGCCACAAATGTGGCCAGCAAAGGGAAAGTTCTTGTCATGATAAATCTCCAATGATTGATAAAATTGTTAATTATATTTTTTAAAAATTGCCGAAAACCATATTCCCCTGATCGATAGAAAGGATCAAATCCATGCATCTGGTTTTCGGTATCCGCGCTCATTCAAGTCGCTCGTATCCTTTTGTAATGCAATCCTTCTGTATCGGAAGGACTGTGTTTAGGCCTTATGGAAGTATGATATTTCATTTTATTGTTTATGTGAGTAAAAGTATAGACTTGATATTTGCTATATCTTTATTTTATACATTCAAACATAAAGAGAACTTTTCTCATTTCCAAGAATTAATTTATTTTTTTTGGGAGATGGTTGGAGGGGG
>CANLII010000031.1 GCA_947491315.1 Ignavibacteria bacterium | reverse complement strand
GTGGTTCGGGAGGGAATTGAACCCCCGACACGCGGATTTTCAGTCCGCTGCTCTACCAACTGAGCTACCGAACCATATTCATGAAAGAATAGATGGCGAAAATAGGGAATTTGGGTAGAAATGCAAAAGGAAAATTCTTGAGCGATGAATCAATAGTGAAATATCGAAGCCTCTGGTTTTGCAAGCCAATCTGCAAGTGTTTGAGCCTGCATGTCTTTAGATGAAAGTATCGGCTCGGTGTCAATCTCATGAACCGGCCATTCTATTGCCAAAGCGGGATCATTCCACAGGATGCCTGATTCGGCTTTGGGATTATATATCGCCGAACATTTATAGATCATCTCGGTGCCATGCTCCATAGACATAAAACCATTGGCAAATCCCGCAGGAACCCATAACTGATATGGATCTTGGGCTGACAATTCAATGTGAATGTGCTGACCCAAAGTAGGAGAATTCTTTCTGATGTCAATCTCCACAATATGCGCCCTGCCGGAAGTCACTCTGAGTAATTTACCCATGGGCTTATCCCACTGAAAATGCATACCACGAATCACGCCCAAAGCAGAAATGGAATGATTCTCCTGCACGAATTCATCGGTGATGCCCAATTCGGCAAAAGAGTCCTTATGATATGACTCCATGAATAGACCGCGATCATCTTCATAGGCATCGGCCTTGATAAGATGAATGCCATTTAAATATGTTTCAACTATCGAAAAACCCATAATCTTCCTAGGGAAAACAACCTCTTTCACGCAAACTTGTATATGTATCACCCGCAATGATGATATGATCCAGCAAAGGAATATGCATCATATTGCCGACTTGTCGCAATTGCTCAGTAAGTGATATATCCTCATTGCTCGGTTCTGTATTTCCGGATGGATGATTATGCAATGCTATGATGGATGCCGCACTCTCAATGATCGCCGTCCGAAATACCTCGCGAGGATGCACAATGCTCGAATTTAATGAGCCCTCACTGATTTTCTTTGTTGAAAATACAATGTTTGAAGTATTTAATAATGCGATGTAAAAACTCTCCGTTCTTGCTCCTCGCATCCTTGGTATGAAATATCTCGCAACATCATCCGGTGATTGTAATATTTTTCCCGGATTGAATGACTCCTGCTGGAAACGCCTGCTGAGCTCAAAAGCCGCTGCTATGCCGATTGCCTTTGCCATTCCCATGCCCTTGATCAAACATAATTCCTGAATTGACCGTGAACCCAAGCCCATGATGCTCTGATAATTGTCCAACATGTTTCTGGCAATGTCCAAAGCAGACATTCCATGTGAACCGGTACCAATCAAAATCGCCAATAATTCGCTGTCACTGACGGTATTCGGACCATAATTCAATAATCGCTCGCGAGGTCTTTCATCTTTCCGCCACTCCCGAATAGAACGCTCAGAGCGCATTTTCTCGGAAATCATGGATGTCTCCCCCAATTGTACATTCAATCCCTTTTTCATGTTTTTCCCCTGAATTTATGTTTGTAAATTTCCTTTTGCCCATGTGACATACTCCTCATTACTCAATATCCCCTCAAATTCACCGATATATGGAACTTCATACACATGATTAGACTTCACATAATCACGCAATTCCTCTGTTTTATCGGAAAAAGTCTTGCATATCAACTCAACTTCGGATTCCTCTTGCATAGCGCCTTCCCAGGAATAGATGGCGATATGCGAAGGCCGAATCCAGCAACAAAAAGCCAATTGTGCTGATAGAATATGTCTTGCCATTTCTCGTGCTTTGTCCTCACTCGGAAGAATTGTACACAGGAGACAGAATTTCTCGTTCAATTCCATAATTTTGCCATGTTTCTTGTTAAACAACACTTTCAGTTCACATGATCGAACTCTTCATATTTCATATACATGCAATGGCCGGACTCTATGCCTTCACTAAAAGATGGCAGGAAGGCAAATTGCGTGAAGGTTTCATGGCCCTAGCCATCTTCTTTTTGGTATTCATCATCATGTGGACTTTGACCGGTCAAATCGTGAAAGCACTTGTGCCCGCCGAGGGTTTTGCCACATGGTTTACCCGCGACACGGGCTCACTCGTGCTTGTTATCATACCCGATCTCATCTTTTTCAAAGTTTTTTTTCTGAATGATCGCTCACAAGTGAAACCTCTTGAGACTTAATGTGTCTTATACAGGGTTAAAAGATCATTCAAATACTATGACACCACAACACTTCATATTCTATATCATCTCATTCTTTGCGATTGTCTCCACATCCATTTCGCAAGTGAGAGTCGAAATTCGTGAATTACGACCAATTTTCATCACGATCGACACAGCAGATTATCCCATTATGCGCGCATGGCTTCGCGTCAGTGCAAATGGTTCTCCCTATACTTTTTCCAAGTCTGAACTCACCATCATCGAGAGTAATTTCAGTTCCAAAGCCACTACCGTGTCCATACCCGATGCACAAGGCTATCAAGAGGTCTCCTGGATTACGCGTTCCGAGGGAGGAAATCGAGCGGAATTCGTGGTGTCCACAAATGCCGGAACAGGTTCGACATTGGGAAGACATGATCGAAGTGGAATTAGTCAAGTGCGCTTCTGCGATCCATTCAGCGTACAAATCGAAGAATTCAATTTTGGCTCCGTGCCGGAAGGATATCAAGAATATACAACTCTGCTGGTGAAGGCTTTTGGTTCCAAGAAAGATTCAAGAGGCATTGAACGAAGCACAAGTCTTGATTCCATAACATTCTCCCATCCTGATTTTTCCTATCGTTGGATTGGATCTTATGTGTCCACCAATCCACCACCGGTCGGACTTTCTCCCGCAGTAGGTTATTATTTCGATATCATCTTCAAGCCAAGTAGATCCGGATATTATAAAGAGTATGCCGTTCTGCATTATGAGGGTGGACAAAAAGATTATCTCTTGCTCAGAGCCAATGGCTTTGAAATGCAAGAAGTTCGCTCTTTGAATATACTCGCCCCGGATACTTCCATCATTCTCACTCCATGCACTCCATATCAAGTGAAATGGAAAGGATATAGAGTGGGCGCGCCGACATATGTTGATTGGACTCCCGATAATGGAAAAACCTGGGATACTCTCGGCTTCAGTATGGACAGCGTGTTTCTATGGCGCACACCGGGCACAATCACGGACTCGGGAAGACTTCGCGTCAGACAAGAGCTTGGAAATTTTGATCAAAAAACATTGCTGCATCCCGCTCTCAAAGCGCCTGTTTCCAAAATTGCTTGGAATGGTGTCGGCGATGCGCTCATCGCAGGTTATGAATCAGGAAAAATTGCTGAATGGAATAAAGTCGATGGCATCCTTCGTGATACATTTTTGCTCTCGGGAATTTCCTTTCCTGTCAGCCGTTCCGAATGGCTAGGTATCGGTTATATCAGTGATACTTCGATCTATGGAGTCTATCGCATTCCTTCCACTGGACAAGAATTGCTGTCGGTATTCAATCGAGGTTCACTCAATCCACTTCTTCTGAAAACTATCACCGGTGAGGGTGAAATCTCCGCTGTTCATCGCATCAAGGATGAACTTCTTCTCGTCCCAAAAAGAGGGAAGATCATTCGCAGGATTTCTCTCAAAGATGGATCTGAATCCACACCCTTTAGTTTTCCTGAACCAATCACTGCATTTAATCCGGGTAATGGAATCATAGGAAGCATAGCGCTGCTTGATGGTACGATACATATATTGGACATGAGCAATTTGCAGATGGTTACAACAATCTCTAATCCAGCTTTGCCTCTTATTGCACAATTGACGGTTTCCAATGATGGAGTATATCTTGCGGCTGGAACAATAGTCAGCGAGCCAAGTTTATATTCGGTTTCAGCAAGTGAAGTGCATGTGATTGATATTGCATCAAAAACAATTGTTCGTTCTCTCAGAAATTCCGCAAGCGAAATTATTGGATTGGACTTTAATTCGACAAATCAATTTCTTGCAACAGGGTTTGCGGGATTTCCACAAATTTCTGTGTGGCGCGTTCCAACAAATGTCTTTCTTGGACAATTGGCAAATCATGAAGGATTTTTGACCGATATCAAATATAGTCCTGATGGAAAAGCTCTGGCTTCATCTGCAAGAACTTCCGATAATCTCAAAGTGATGGATTTTGCATTCCCGGAAAAAGACACAAGTATCGGATTCATTCGTATTGAGCCATCAAAACCTGTTATTGTTTCTGCTGATTTGGGTGATGCAATCATGATGCATCCAACGGATACGGTTTTGACCGTGAATCTTTGTAATGGTGGCAAAGGCGATATTTTTATTGAATATGCGTATTTCCGTGAAGCAACACATTTTTCATTGATTTCTCAAATACCGAATACCCTCCGAATCGCGCCGGGCAAATGCATCGATATTAATATCAGAGTGCTCGCACGCGATAATGGCTTGCTGACGGATTCATTATTCTTCGGTTTTTGCAATCAAGAATTCTTTATGCCGATTCGCGCGAATGGTATTTTGCGCTCAATTAATCCGATCGCGCAAGGACAAAAACTTGGTCCTGCCTGCATCAATGAAACTGTCACAAAAACAATCGAACTCATCAGAAATGATGATCCTGTTCCCGTGACCATCAATAGAATCTTGACAAAATCACCTGTGATAAAAGTATTGACTAAGATTGCAGATTCAGTGTTGAGGCCCGGTGCTTCCTTATTCGTGGAAGTGCAATTTGCACCAAAGATATTGGGTGAAGAATTGATAGAAGTATTGGTTTTTCATTCAGGACTTAGTCAATATGAAGTGCCAATCGTTTTGAAGGGTTATGGTGATGGCACTGAAATTTCCGTACCGGGAATCATTGCATGCATTCCGGAATTGCAGAAGAAAACAATCACTTTGCAAAATGCATCCTTGAATGAAGTGCGACTCGATTCCGCATTCATTTCCGGTAATGCTTTTGTGCTAAGTACGCCACTTCCATTGATCATGCCCCCAAAATCTCAAAGAGACATTGAAATCACTTTTTCTGGTTCATTGCCTGATAGCGGAGAAATCATAGCTTGCTCATTCTATCCATGTGCAAGTGCAAAAGTGATTCGGATTGTGCCATATTCAGCCACTGCAACATTGCGCATGCCATCTGTTAAGGCAGATCCTCGAGGGCGAGCGGTGCTTCCGGTGAGCATCAATCTCACGGAGAAATACTCATATATCGGCAAACAGGAAGCATTGTTTGAATTCCGTTCAAAAGCAGGTCTTTTCCTTCCGGATTCGATTTCAAGCTCATTTGGAACCATACAAATCCTTTCAAGAGATGTCATTGGTGATGAAAGAATTACCAAACTCAGATTCGAAGGAACCATACCAAAGAGCGGTACTCTCTGTACGATATCAGGTTTTGCAGGCATCAGTAATGTGCATTCCACCAAGCTCATGTTCAATGATATGATGGATTTTTTCAGTCGAACAGTGTCAATGAACTATGTTTCCGGATCATTGGAACTCACCAATATCTGTGCTGAATTGTTTTTGCAGGAATCCAAGGGATTGTCAGTTCGAACAATCTATCCGCAGCCGGCAAATGACAATGTGACAATCGATATTGAAGCAACTGAAACTCAAAATCTGACCATTTTGCTTGCCGATCACATGGGAAAAGAACTTGCTATCATGAAATATCCGATATTTGTAGGTGCGCAATCACTTGACTTGAAACTCCCGAATGATTTACAATCCGGAGTGTATAGCGTGACTCTCAGCAGCGAAATGAAAGGAATTGTATTTACAAAACTCATTCATGTCATACGATAGTTAAATCAACATTCATATTGAGGAATTAATATTATGAAAACAGTCTATGCCTTGGCAGTAATTGCCATGATGTCATTCATTGGATGCACAACGGTGGATAATCGCTCCAACTTGCAATCTGTGAAAGAACAGGACATTACAGTAGGGAAAGTGCAGAAAGAAGTTCGCGTTGGAATGAGTGGTGCACAAGTTGCGGAAGCACTCGGCTCACCAAATATCGTCACAAAAGATGAAGGTGGTGATGAAACTTGGGTCTATGACAAAATCGCAACAGAAGCATCATACTCTGAAAATTCTAGCGGATTATTTCTTGTATTATATGGCTCTACTTCCAGATCCGGAGCGGCGTCAACAACCCAAAGAACATTGACTGTTGTGATTAAATACGATGCAAATAGCAAAGTAAAATCATTTTCATATCATGCATCCAAATTCTAATTCATAAGGAATGAAGAACATGAATGTGATTCCACTATTCATACTATCTTTGCTATTGCTTGCCTCATGTACGGTGATCAATCAGCAAACTGCTCCAGCACCACAAAAAACGCAATTACAAACAAGGCAGGTGCAGACCAGGGAATATGACACGAATGATGTCAAACTGGTAATGAAAGCCGTGCTGAATGTTTTGCAAGATGATGGCTTCATCGTGCGCAATGCACAACTTGAACTCGGACTGCTTACTTCCACAAAGGAAGTAGATCTTGCCAGCAATGGTGGCGGAAATGATTATTGGTCAAATTTCTTTCGTGGAATTGATAGAAATCGAAGTCAAGGTGAGCAGATGTTCAATAAACTCAAGCAAATAGAATCGAGCATTAATATTTCTGAATTCGGCAAACAGTCAAAAGTACGCGCGAATTTTCAGGTAAAGATCCTCGATAATCAAGGCAGGACCGTCGAGGTATATCAAGTGGAAGATCCAAAGTATTATCAAGACTTTTTTATGAAAGTTGATAAAGGTATCTTCATTCAAAAACAAGGTTTTTAATATTGAGAATACCATGGCAAAATCACTTATAAAATTATCACTAAGCAATCTCCAATTCTATTCTTATCACGGTGTGAAAGCCGAAGAACAAACACTTGGTGGTAGATATCAGGTAGATGTTGATCTATGGTATAATCCTATGTCCGCGGTCATCAGTGATGATGTTGCCAAAGCTGTGAATTATGAAGAGATCGTTTTCAGTATTAATGAATTGGTTAATGGTGATTCCTATAATCTCATTGAAACGTTGTGCTATGAAATCTCGAAAGAAGTTCTTGAGCGATTTACACTTGTTGAAAAAGTAACGGTGAGACTCAGAAAGCTCAGCGTTCCTTTGAAGCATATCATCGATCATGTGGAAGTTGAGCATACGATGCAAAGATCTCATGAATAATCAACAGTATATTGGTGTCCCAATTGCTTTGTCATTGGGAGCCAATCTTGGAGACAGACTTTCAGCTTTAACCTATGCAATCAAGAGAATGTCGGAAATCATTCCGGATATTGTCTCATCTAATGTCTATGAAACCGAGCCGATTGGATATACCGATCAACCTGCATTTTTGAATTGTGCTTGCATTGGTTATACTTCATCATCGATTGATGAAGTCCTGAATCTGATACATGTGGTTCATGGTGAATTGCACCGTAAGCCAAGACCCAAATGGCATGAGCGAGAAATTGACATTGATATTCTGCTTTTTGGTGATATCATTATTGATACGGATCAGATCTCTATTCCTCATCCTCGCATGCATGAAAGAGCATTTGTCCTGAAACCTTTGTCGGAAATTGCTCCCGAGATGATTCATCCCAAAAAAGAGAAAACCATATCGGAATTGCTTGTCATGTGCGATGATGATTCGGAGATCGTCATTCATATGAAATCTGAAGAATTATACTCATACACTTTTGCATCAATCATTTCATAGAATATCAATATGTACGGTTCATTCAAAGATCATTTGCAGTCTGAATTATCAGCCATTGAAGAAAACGGTCTTCTTAAAAGAGAGAGGATCATCACATCCGAGCAAGGTCCGGAAATCATGGTTGAAGGCAGAGAAAAACCTGTTCTCAATTTTTGCGCGAATAATTATCTCGGATTGTCATCACATCCACGCGTGATTCAATCCGCAAAAGATTTCTTGGATTCACATGGATATGGAATGTCGAGCGTGCGCTTCATTTGTGGCACTCAGGACATTCATCGCATTCTTGAAAAAAAGATTGCCGAATTCTGTGGCACCGATGATACCATTCTCTATGCCGCATGTTTCGATGCAAATGGCGGAGTTTTTGAACCATTGCTCACCGAAGAAGATGCAATCATTTCTGATGCATTAAATCATGCATCCATCATTGATGGCGTGAGATTATGCAAAGCAAAGCGCTATCGTTATACTTCCTGTGATATGGTGGAATTGGAAGAAAAACTCAAAGAAGCGAGAGCGGATGGCGCGAGATTCATCATGGTCGTCACTGATGCCGTGTTCTCGATGGATGGTACAATCGCTCCTCTCGACAAAATCTGTGATTTAGCAGATCAATATCAAGCATTGGTCATGACTGATGAATGTCATTCTATGGGCTTCATGGGTGCAAAGGGAAGAGGCGTCACTGAATTGTGCGATGCAATTGGTCGAGTGGATATTATCACCGGCACACTTGGCAAAGCACTTGGCGGTGGAATCGGTGGATTCACCACGGGAAGACAAGAAATCATTGATTTGCTTCGCCAGAGATCTAGACCCTATCTTTTCAGCAATTCACTTCCTCCTTCCATTGTTGGGGCTTCGATTGAAGTCTTTGACTTGCTGAGTTCCACCACGGAATTGCGTGATACTTTGGAAGCAAACACGAAATACTTTAGAGAGCAAATGGTTGCATTGGGTTTTGACATCAAGCCGGGCACTCATCCCATTGTTCCAATCATGTTATATGATGCTGTACTAGCTCAGAAATTATCTCAGGCATTGCTTGATGAAGATATTTATGTGATTGGATTTTTCTTTCCAGTCGTTCCGAAAGGGCAAGCAAGAATTCGTGTGCAGATATCTGCCGCGCATACAAAAGAACATTTGGATAAAGCTATCCAAGCTTTTGCGAAAATGGGTAGACAACTGGGTGTGATCAAGTGAGTAATCATGGCATGAAAGAGCATATATCATCCATAATCATCAATGGGATATTGATGCTTGCGGTGATCACCATGATCATTCCCATGCTCTTGATGCTACTCTTTTCGCTGTATGAAAGTCCTGAGCTATATCAAAGTCCGCTGGAATTCTTCAAGAATATTCCAACGCTCACCAATTATGCTGATATCTTCATCACCGATACATTCGGTAGATATTTTCTGAATTCTTTATTCATTGCATTTGTGGTTACGATTGGAAATGTCATTTTCGGTTCCATGGCTGGATATGCATTCGCGAGATATGAATTTAAGGGAAAGAAAATTCTGTTTGCATCTGTGATGGGTTTGATGATGGTGCCACATCAAGTGGTGATGATACCGCTATATCGCATGATGGTGACTTTTGATTGGATCAATACTTTTTGGGCATTAATCATCCCCGGACTTCTTGCACCCTTTGCGATATTCCTTATGCGACAATATATCAGGGCTTTGCCTGCTGATATCGAAGATGCCGCAAGAATTGATGGAGCCGGTGAACTCTATATATTCTTTCGCATTGTGCTTCCACTGTGCAAGCCGGTAATCACTGTTCTGGCGATTTATACTTTCCTCGGTTCATGGAATGCTTTTTTATATCCATTCCTATTCACTTCACTTCCTGAGATGCGAACCTTGCCCGTGGGTCTTGCTTATTATATAGGCAGACAATCCATCGATTGGGGACATCTCATGGCGGGTGCTACGATTTCAGCATTGCCGGTTCTGATTCTCTTTTTACTTTTCAGCAAGAAAATCATTGAAGGTCTTACGGCAGGCGCATTGAAGGAATGATCATTTCTTTCCGCCTTTTCCATATTGCAAAATGATATCATTCATTGAAGCTTTACCTGTTTTGCATCGTATGTGCAATTCATCAGGCAATGCCGGATTCACTGATTTTTTATGCCAAGCAATCGGCATGGGTGAAGTATACAATGACATTTCGTCTTTTGCCATTGGAATGGTTGACTTACCAATTAAAATTTTCCGCGGATTTGGCACATCAATCCATTTCGTGATGACCATTCTTGATTCCGGTTCACCTGCATAGCCATTTCCTTCCATGGTATTCATAGAGAATTGTATCATTTGCTGAGTTTTATCTTCTTTCACTTGAATACCCAGCAGTCTGAAATTTCCATCCTTCAAACTAGAAGAAGAAAATCCATCATCAAAAAATACTTGTGATTTTACTTCAGTGATCGAACTATCACGGAAATAGATGAGCAGAAGTGAATCACCTGCATAACTAGCGGTATTGTTGATGGGGAAGGTCAATGGTATGACGGAACCTCCTTTCACAAAGAGTGGAATCATATTCAGTGGAGCCGGCATCGTGAAATTAGAATTTCCCGGAATGCGATAATTGGACCAAAAGTCAAACCAATTCCCGGGAGGAAGTATTACTTTTCTTGAAGTTGAATCCGGGTGAAGAATTGGAGCTACGATGATATCATTCCCCCAATAATATTGATCATTAATATCGGTGAATTCTTTGCTTGAAGGACCGTTCCAAAAGATTGGTCTTGCAAGTGGAGTACCATATCGTGCATTATGAAATGCCATTGTATAATTATACGGCAAGAATTGCATTCGTAGTTTGATGAAATATTGCACGATTGCTTTGATGGAATCGGAATAATAGATTGGCTCAGACGGAACGCCCTCGCCATGTGCTCTCATGATTGGTGTGAAAGCCCCGAATTGCATCCATCGAGTATATAATTTCTCATTTTTGGGACCACCCGTAAATCCTCCCAGATCCGAATGCATATATCCAACACCGCTCATGCTCATACCAAGCATGATGGGAATTTGTGCTTGAAGTCCGGAAGCACTTCTTTGCACATCACCCGACCAAGGAAATGCTGAATATCTCTGCATGCCGGGTCCGCCTGATCGAATAAGATTGAATAAGCGATTGCCGGGAGCATATTGTGTATGTGTCTCATCCAAAACTTCCATCCAATGCATGGAGTAATTATTATGTGTTTCAAGTGTGGAACCACCCACATGTTGCATGTCCAAAGGATGCATTTCAGGTTCGCCCAAATCACTCCACCAACCCGATACTCCTGTATTCATGTGTTTGGCATATAATTGACCCATCCATGATGTAGACTTGGGATTTGTAAGATCCAAAAGGGAAGCGCTTCCTGCCCAGAAATCTTTCAGAAGATATGTAGCACCCTGTTCGGTTTTGGTGAATAATCCTTGCTTTTCAGCGATAGAATACTGTGAAGAAGTCTTCGTGAAATATGGTTCAGTGATGAGAATTGTATGAATATTCTTTTTTTTAAGAGTTCGCATCATGCCAAGCGGATCCGGCCAATTATTGGAATCCCAATTGAAAGTACCCATCTGTTGCTTGTCTCCAAACCAGAAGAGATCCAAAACAATGGCGTCTAAAGGGATATCTGATTTTTGAAATTCTTGCACCAGATTTAACACTTCCGATTGAGATTTATATCCATAGCGAGACTGGATATATCCCATCGACCAAAGCGGTGGAAGTGGTTGTTTGCCCGTGAGTTCCGCATAATGTTTCAAGATCGACTCATAATGAGAATCGATGATGAGAAAATAGGAAAGTCTACCATGGGTTTGTGCGATTTTGAATGTGTTTTTTTCACTCACTCCGCAGTCAATTGCACCCGCAATCGGGGAATCAATCAATAATCCATAATGAGATGTGGAAACAAAAAATGGAATGGAAACATTGAGTTGATTCACTCCATTTGCATATCCATAGACTGCTGTATTGTAAAGAGGGAAGACATGTCCTCTACGATTCATTGGCAATGCTCTTGATCCGCCACCAAAGATTGCCTCACCGGGTCTGAGTGAAATGGAGAGTCCTCTGGATTGGGGCTTGAAAAACAATCCACGATCTTCTTTGAATACCAGTATGCTATCACGAAACACAGAAATTGAGAATGGTTGTTTTTGTATGAGAAGACTTATTGGATTGTTCAAAGATTTGAATTGAAAAAATGCTCCTGCATCTATTGCCATGAATTGATGAACTGTTTTTCCTCCAATTATGGCTTGCTTATTCTTGATTGCGGGGAATTCAATTGTATCAAGACTGAAGCGAAGAATATTATCTCCATAATTCTCAATGGAAATCTTCTCATCACCAACATATAAAATCAATCCCAAACTGTCTTGAAAATACCCACGACAAAATAAAGAGTCAGATTTTGGACCATCCTCTTTTGTCAAGCTTTCCAGAATAATATCAGTGATTGATTTGAGCGAATCCGAGCCGGGATAATTCAGATAAAAGTCTTGATCATCAGAATGTTTTGCAGCTTTGGTACCGTCTGCGTTCCGAAACACAAATGCCAATCGCACAATAGATTCATCAGATTTAAGACCATAGAAACTTTTTGGATGCAGTCTGAATGAATATAAGTTGTCGCTCTCTCTTTTGAGTTGCAATTCGGGGATGGTTTTCCCCCATTCACCACGAACATGTTGCCAAGAGGTATTTGTCGCACTTTTTTGTGTGATTATGCCTGAATGTAGAAAAATATCTCCCTTCCAATTATACAAGGCGCGATTGCCTTGTTCTGCATTAAAGTACAAAGTAATTGAATCAGTTTGTGCCGGTGTGACGGGGATCATGATGAGAGGTTGCTGAGCATATGCTGTAATTGCTGTACAGAGTATTCCAATACATCGTATCAAGAGTGGAATGTTCATCATCCTGATCTTTCCTGTTGATGAAAAGGATATGTGTTTTTTGCCTTGACAACTATGATATATGCAATGAATAGGAGTGTTATTGAATTTGCCGAGATAATGACTATATCCTCGCGCAGAATACCATAGGTAAACCACAAGATAGTTCCGACAAACATGAGTAAGAATGCACCTCCTGATAATTGGTCGGTTTCACGAGTTTTCCAAACGCGAATAACTTGAGGCAATAAAGCAAATGTGGAACAAATGGCGGCGGTAAAACCGATGATGGCAATATAATACATGATGATTTACTTGATGGTTGAATGTAATAATTGTTGAATCTTTTGGGGAAAATTACTTACAAGAGCAGGCACTTGATACTTCATGATTGTGTTGAAATCATCATCAGTATTTATAGTATACACTCCGATGAAAATATCATGCTTGGCGGCATCTTCTGCCTTTTTATGAGTGATCTCACGAAGCGAGCATACAAACCCTTCGCATCCAATTGCAGAAGCAATCTCACTTGGCAATCGTTTGTCGCCGGGTAAATGAATGCCGGCTGTATAGAATGCCGGATAATGTTGCTTGATATATAGTAAACTCTCATGATGGAATGAGCTGAAGAGCGTGACATCTTGCATATTGAGAGCTAGTACATTTTCAATGATAATGAGTAATCGTTCTATACCATCATCATCTTTCGCGGGAGGTTTGATCTCAATATTTACGCAGGTATTATTGTCTTTTAATAACTGTAATGCCTCTGTGAGAAGTGGTATATGTTCACCTGTGAACGATGTATTGAACCATGATCCCGCATCGAGTGTGTCGAGTTGTTTGAGAGTTTGTGCGCGCACAAAGCCTTTACCATTGGTTGTTCTTCCAAGAACTTGATCATGCATCAATACTGCTTTGTCATCTGTGGTGATTTGCACATCCACTTCAACCATGAGAGCACCTGCTGATATTGCATGCCGAATGGAGGAAAGAGTGTTTTCCGGTGCTGTTCCCGATGAACCTCTATGCGCAACGACAAATCGCTCATGAGTATTGATTTTGGAACGAAGTGTATATGATTCAGGAGTTTTTGACAAAGGCATGAAATCTAATAATGAAGTAAAGAAATCGGATTTACACAATTCCCGAATTAAATGCAGAAATA
>CANLII010000030.1 GCA_947491315.1 Ignavibacteria bacterium | reverse complement strand
TTCGGAATGTTCGCATCTTATGAACGATTGCAAACACTCAAAGACATCGGCGAACTCCGCCTTCGAGCTTCCATGCAGCAATCCATAGGAAATGTCATTAGAGCATATTGCTCCATGGTCAGAAATCAAGCATTGATAAAAGCCGCATTGGAAAGAGTGAATCTTTCAAAAGAAGGACTTCGCCTCGCTTCACTTCGATATTCTGTGGGACGATCCGGAGAACAAGAACAATTGCAAGCAGCAGTTGAAATGCATGCTGATAGCGTTGCTCTCATGCGCCTCAAAGAGCAATACAGGCAAGCCAGATTACAACTCAATAATGTAATGGGCAGATATCAAGATACGCTATATGCGGTGAGCGAAGAATTCCCAGTATTTGATATCAATGATGAAATCATGAACTCGGAAAACATTCAACGAAATAATCCGGAATTATTAGCAGTAAAAGCAGGCACTATTGCTGCCGATGCAATGCTTCGCCAAATGGAAGCAAGGGCATATCCAATATTATCACTGAATTCAGAATACAATTTCAATCAAACAAGCAATGATGGATCATTCATTCTTTCGAGCAGCGTTAGAGGGGCAAGTTTTGCATTGACAGCACAATATTCATTGCTCGATGGCTTTAGGCTTGGCCAACAGATCGAATCAGCGACAATAGAAAAAAACAATACCGAATTGCAAACCGAGCAAGTACTCGATAACTTGCAATCATCACATGCAATTGCAAAAGGATCTTATCTTACAAGTAATGCAATCTCTGTTTTGCAAGAACAGAATATTTCTATGGCAGAAAAAAATGCTGGGATTGCTCTTGAAAGATATAAGCAGGGAGCCATGAGTAATTATGATTTCAGAATTACAGCTCAATCTGTCTTTGATGCTCGCTCCACATTGACTCAAGCAAAATTCGAAAAAGCACTATCAGCACTTGAATTATTGCTTCTAACAGGTTCACTCAATGAATTCATGAAATAATGATGCATGCTTTTTTAAAATACACATTGCACATATCTCTTGTTTTTCTTTCCTGTTTCATGATTGGAAATGCAGAGGAATATTTTCCAAAAGTATATTCCTCAAATAGAAAAGTTAATGATAAAGCATTGATTCACGATATACGATTCAATCGTTTCATCGAAATTTCCAGATCATCCATATTAACCGGCGGTGTGTCTCAATTACGCATTTCAAAAGATATTGATGTTCAATCCGGAGTAATTCTTTCTTTTCCCTTCCCCATTGAAGACATACTCTCGTCCGGCAAGCAATCCATTATGATTGCAGTGACAGGTCAGCGCTCTCGCATCATTCATATCAAAACAGATGGAACAATCATTGCCACCGACTCCCTTTCTTTTCCGAGAGGAAGAGATACAGTACATTTCATTCATGCAGATGATTCAATTGCATTTGTGAGATTTGGTGATAATATTTTTTCTCTTCATTTCGGTAGTAATTCCATCATCACACAGAATCTTGCAAGTCAGGTTTTGGCTGTGGAATCTCATCAGAATGGTTTTCATTGCATATCCAGAAGTGCGGGCGGACTCATCATTCGATCTTTCAATAAGCATGGAGACATCGAGAAAGAAACACCATTTTCACCGATGGGATCCATCTATACAATTCAATCCACTAAACATGCGCTTCTCGTTCTTTCCACAGCTACCGGTGAAAGCACGAATGGATTTTTATTGGACCTAAGATCCGGAAAACAAGAAATATTGTTCTTTCCGGGATCATTGACAACAACCGTCATGTGGGAAAAAGATGAAAAACCTGTATTGTCATGGATTTCAGAGGATGAGAAAGGAATCAAAACTGTTTCGATTCAACAACAGGGCAAGCAAACAAATACACTGACTTTACCGAATCGATTTACAGATGCATTGACATGCAGAATCATTGATAATTCACTGTATTATCTGTTCTCCGATGGTATATGTGAGATAGACATTGAATCGAATTCACTGGAATCTGCAAGCCCTATTGCATCTATGCGTATGTTTACTAGCGAGAATCCAAATATCATCAGATACAATAATGAATTTGTCATCACAATGAAGAATGGCTATATGTTTCTTGAAATGACGCCTGATCCATTGTGGTGGATTAGAAGCTTCATTGCTACATCTGGTGCATTTCTCATTCCCGGCATTATCCTCATCATCATCATTGTTTTTTATCGCCGTTATCTGCTTCAAAGAAGATTCCTTGAAGCCGGTCTTGAATTGAGTGGAATGGGGATTATCATGTATCTTGATTCTGAAGGTAGATTGATAAAAATCAATTCTACTGCAAAGTCAGTATTACATATTTCATTTGATATTCCACTATATCGACCGATACGATATTATCTCAGCAAAAGTCATCTTTCCGAATTGCTCGATTTCATAGAAACAGCATTGATTGAAAGAAAACCAATGCAAATGCAAATCACGATTGATGAGAATGAATCTGTGAAAGAATTTATTTGGGGTGCAACTCCCCTGTTTGGATTTACGGGAAGTTTTGCCGGTTGTATTTTATCCGGAATTGACATCACAGAAGAATTGGAAAAGAAAAGGCTGACTAATTGGGCACAACTTGCTCATGACATGCAAACAAATCTTTCAATCATCTTACTCAATGCTCAGCATTTGCAAATTGTTGAAACAAAAAACATTGTCCGACAAAAGAAAATATTGTCTCAAATCACATTGCTCATGCAAAGAGTCCGGGATATCGTAACAGTGGGCAGAGATGAAGTTGCAAGTTATTCTCAGTATGATGCAGTTCTCATTTGCAAGGATGTGATTGAAGAATTCGATGATCAATTGTATCAGAATGCCACATTGAGTTTCAGTGGCAAGCAAGTCATGTTTTTTTGTGATCCAATCAAACTCACTCGTGGTTTGAGAAATGCCGTCGAAAATGGAATGCGAGCATTGCAGAAACAACCCGGAACAGTTGATTTATCTTGCTCACATGATGACAAGTTTGTCTATTTCAAGATCAAAGACTCCGGTATAGGCATGGATGATCACACGAGAGTCAATATGATGAAGCCCTATTTCACCACAAAGAAAAGTCAAGGCGGATATGGCATCGGAACAATGGTCATGCAAAAAGTTGCAGAATTGCATAATGGCAGAATTGAAATAGTATCCGAACCCGGCAAAGGGTCGGTTATTACTTTCATTATTCCACTTTTGACAAATAATCCGAATGCTACTTAGTTTCAATCTTGGGTTTTTGCAGTAATGTATGCACTTTGGCAAATTCGTATGTTGCCTTTGAACACATCTCTTTCAACTTTCCCCTATCCATAGGTGCACATGTTTTCGATTCCGGCACTCACAGGCATTCGAGCAATTGCGGCAGGAGCTGTGTTTTTTGGTCATGTATTGCATGATCATCTCGATGAGTCATTGTCTGTATTTAAGTATGGCTGGATTGGTGTGAATATGTTTTTTGCACTCAGTGGCTATTTGTTCTATTTGCTGTATGTGGATACGCTCAAGGACAATACATTCTCTTGGAAGCAATATCTATCAAAGCGCTTCATTCGAATTTATCCTCTTACTATACTCGTCATACTACTGAGCATTGCAGCATTGCCATTTAGTTATGGCTTGATCGATATTGTATCACATTTGACATTATTGCATGGGTATTATCCTCCATTTAGATTCTCGATAAATCCTCCGCTTTGGACATTATCCGTTGAGATAAGTTTTTATCTTCTTGCTCCAATGTTAATACTCTCGATGTCATCCATCTTCCAAACTTGGATTGAAAGAGTATCCAATCGAGATCATCTTTCCTCAAAATTAAAAATAGCATTGATTTCAATCTTCATGTGGGTTTTGGGTGTTGCTTTTTGCAATGGCATCACCGAGATATATCAAAATTATTGGTATTATTTCATTGGTGGTTGGGATGCAACTGCAGGAACATTAACAATCTTTGGCAGACTCGATGACTTTATTGCAGGAATGGCCATAGCCGCCTATGCCAAACATTATCCGAAAGGGAAATTATCCGGTGATCTTCTTGTATTCATCGGTACAGCTATCATAACAATCGCATTGATATTCACAGATGTACATGGTGGTGCAAATCTTGTTGGCAAACACAAATTATCCGATTTTGTGTTTCCCTCACTTGCTTTTGGTTCCGGCATTATCATCATGGGATTGCATCGCGGTGGTATCATAGCAAGGATATTCTCCACAAAAATGATGGTCATTTTGGGAGATATCTCTTTCGGACTTTATGTTTTACATTATCTCTCAGTACCCGGCCACCCCAAATCGGCTTTGTCACTTCAAACATATCTGGAATCCATCGGTATTCATTATTCGATTTCTGCAATGATCGGATATATTCTTTTTTCAATACTTGCATTTGTTTCATTGAAATTTTACGAAAAACCAATTGGGAAATATCTGTCGAAAAAAATGTTGGGGACATAAAGAACATTCAATATTATCAAGGGGGATTTATGAGTATCATCATTCAAAGGGGAATGAAGTATATATGTACAATTTCATTCCATATCATATTGCTTCACTCAATCATTGGAATTGGGGAAATACATGCACAATTTCCGAATCTGGATTGGGGATTGTATCATCGTGCGGAACCACTTCTATCAGGACATCCAAGTGACTATTTCCATGCAACCGGAGAACTCAAACCATATTCAGGAATTGGTGATTTCTCGCATCATAAATCTGCACTACCCAAAACGCTCTTTCATCTCTATTCTTTTGATGATGATGTGACGCATATAATGAAACATCCTCCTGCGATACTACGATTGCAATCTGGGACCATCACTCAAGATATTCGAACAAAACAAAAATCATCAGCCATTGAATTCAGAATAGGTGAAATCAAACACCCTTCAGTCCAAGAAGAACAGGCAGCCAAGATTGAAAACACGCAAATCCAACATCAATCCAAAGTCAATAGTAAGTCTCTCATGTTGCAAAGGGGTCTTGGATTCTCCGTTCAAAAACAAGGCATGCTCGGCACGGAAGAAGACGGCATGTTGAATGTCATGAACTTGTACTCACAAAAGAGAACAAATGCTCACTCTCAATCCGATTGGATGCCCAGAGTCGGCATTGGAAATAATCAGCCCCTTGAAGCACTGCATCTTGGCAATACATTCACTTTTCATGCTGGTGGAGCAAGTCGAATTGCAGACAATCTATATTATGATCCCGATGAACAATGCGACAAAAAAATAGTGCCTGGTTATTCATCTTCCATTTCCATGCATCGCGGAAGAATTGTACTCAGCAATAGTTCGCTATCCGGAATTGGAGTCGTTACGCAACACTGGGGTGATGAATCAACATTGAATGGAATTGCTATAGATCATCACATAGGCATGAGCATCGGAAAACAGTATCCAAATGCCTCTCTTGACATCATGTCCAGAACATCAGACCGCATGAAGAATGCTTTAACCATCAGAAACAGTAATTATTCCACGCTGATGAATCTTACATCACATGGGGCATTAGGAATATATAATGCAGAGCCCAAAGAAAGGGTGCATATTGGCGAAAGGCTCACTTTACATGCCGGAGGGGCAAGTATCATAGGTGATAATATCTATTTTGATTCTATTCCCAGAGCATTGGAAACCGGACAATCCGCTTCCCTATTCTTCAGTAAAGGAACAATTCAATTGGCTAATACATCTTTTGCCAATGCCGATGCATCTTGCTCTTATAGATTGGATTCACTTGATGATAGAACCATTCGAGGCCTTGTCATTGAGCCCATGCAAGGATTATGTGGTATTGGTACAAATCAACCCAAAGCAAGATTAGAAGTTCTTGCGCAATCTCATGACACAATATTTCCCGCTTTTTCAATTGCGACAAAAGCAAATGAGAGGTATTTTACGGTCACCGGACAAGGCAATGTCGGAATTGGTATAGCACAACCAAGACAAGCGCTGCATGTCGATGGCAATGTGATGATTGGCAATGAATGGAATGATTCACCTGAATGTGAAATCTCAGGAAATCGTTTGACTGTTGCAGGAGCTATCATTGCAAAGGAAATACTTGTCACTTCGGACTCTTGGGCCGACGATGTGTTCGAATCAGATTATGAACTTATGACACTCGATTCATTAGAACGATTCATATCATTGAAAAAGCATTTGCCCAATATGCCATCCGAAGCAGATGTTAAAGATGCTGGCATACACATAGCTTCAATGAGTAGCGGATTACTCAGAAAAATCGAAGAGCTTACTTTATATGTGATTGATTTAAAAAAAGACCTCAGAACCATGAAGAAAATCATGGAAACTTTACCTTTCAATGATTGAGGGAACATGACTATGCCACAATATAGAATTTCATACTTATTGATGTTCTTCACGCATATAATGCTGTATTCTCAGAACATGAATACATGGGACATTTCCTTTGGTAAAGACGTAAAAGGTCCAGAATCACCTCCGACTGCTATCACCTTCCACGGGAATGCATTGCATATCGGAGGATATTTCACAAGACTAAATAGCAATACACCGCAATTCCTCGTCACAGGGCATGTTTCTTATTATCAGGAAGATTCTTGGCAAGACATGAAAGGTGGGCTTAATGCACCCATCAAGGCAATGTGTTCGGCAAATAATGGGAAACTCTATGTTGCAGGTGGATTTACTCTACAAGGATCGGAAAATATATCCGGCATCGCTTTTTGGGATGGTGGAAATTGGCAGGGAATTCCCGGTTTGCAATTTGGGTCCGTCAATGCATTGGCCCATGATGGAACTTCACTCTATGCCGGCGGTATTTTTCCCGGTATTGGAAATGCTAAAAGTTCAGCCATAGCCAGATATTCCAATGGAACATGGCATGCATTGGAATCCGGACTTGGTAAGATTCCAACTCAAATGAAATCTCAGGCTGAAGTGAAGGTTCTAAAATATGCACAAGGCAAATTATTTGTCGGTGGAGATTTTGATTCTGCGGGTTTGATACCTGCTAAAAACATTGCGTATTGGGATGGTACAAACTGGCATGCATTAGGATTGGGTCTCCCTGGGACAATCAATGATATCACAATTCTTAATAATGGAAATATCATTGTCGCTTCAACCATCACAAAAGGTAATATCAAAGAATGCGCTCCTTTGATGTCTTGGAATGGAAACAACTGGATCGCTTTGGGTTTACCACCAAAGTGCGTCAGCATACAAGCTTTATCGACTGATGGAATGAATATATTCATTGGTGGAGATTTCACAATCGATTCTTTGAACAAGGATTATGGTCTTGCGATTTGGAATGGCAATTCTTTTTCAAGCATCGGTGGTGGAGTTAAAGGCAATATCACATCTCTCTATTATCATGATGGTATGCTGTATTGCGCTGGTGCGTTTCTCAAAGTGTCTGACTCACTTACTTGCAGGAATATCGCAGGATTTAGATTGAAAGAAAAGGAAGCAATACATCGTGATTCGTCACTAAAAATCAAAATATATCCCAATCCGCATCAATCAGGAAACGTTTCCATTTCATTCTACATTGAAGAACCCGGTGAAGCCGAATTATGCATCATCACTTCTGATGGGAGAATCCTTCAATGCTTTGCACAAGCATATTATACAGCCGGCTTACATGAAATTGTTTTAAATACTGATGGAATATCATCAGGTCAATATCAATGTAGTTTATATCAGAATGGGAATACATCCACAACAACCATGCTTATCATGCATTAATTAGGGGACATTATCATGAGAACAAATCATTGCATCAATCGATGCATCAAGGGGATTGCTTTGTCTGTAGCATTCATGTTCATGCACAATTCCTTGCAAGCACATAAAGAGCCGACACATCAATATATCATTCGAGAGGCATATCAATTATTGAAGAAACATTTGGGTACTTCCATTCCTGAATTTGAACTCCATATTCTCGGAAAAAATACTGAAGGAAGAGAAGGTGAATTCCATGATCGAACATCAGATCCTTGGTCATATTCCACTATGTGTGGTGGAGCTTGGAGTGAAGATCACCATGATCCAGTTCGATTCATGCATGAATATGAGTACTTTTTTAAAAAAGGAATGTTCACAAGTATCAATCATTTTTGGGATCCCGATCAATCTGATCATGGATTCAATACTGCATTCGAATTACATCTGCCTTGGAATCCATGGCCTACCGGACTCTTCGAAACAAATATTTGTGCACTCGCAAGAACATATGCTTCCGATTTTGATCATGATCTCATGGCCTATCGCAAAGCGATGATATATCTTTCAAGCTCGGCGTATGAGCCTAGTCTTCAAGAAACATATATGATACAACAAAGCGGAAATGAATATCCTGGACCGGGCTACTATGGAAAAACACTCTTTGACTGGTATCATGGACGATTTGCTTATGATGATGCTCAACTAGAAAAACGGAAGAAGGAAATCATCTATTCAATCATAGGAAGAATTGCTCATTTGCTTGGAGATATGAGTATTCCCGCACATGTCAAATGCGATGAACATGGACTTTGGCATGATCCATATGAAGATGCAATGAATTATGTGGAATGGTCGGGAAATAAAGAATCTCCTTGCCTCGATATGAACAAGAATATTCCAGCCTCAAAACAAAGAGTTGATTATTGGAATCATGAACGCATTTTCAGTGAGAAAGGAAGCATCGTCTTTCCATCATGCTCATTGTTCACAGATAATCCGTATTGGACTTTATTCTATTCAACAGCACAAGTTGCAGACTACTTTGCAAGCAATCGATTCGCAGGAGATGATGATTATATACCAATAGGCGAATTACCTACCATACTCACTCGTGCAAAAGAGCAAGGCATTGGACCAAGATTGACAAACTTTGTGGATGGTCACCCAGAATTGAGTGGATATGCGAGAAATGAGGAAGATATTCTTGCAATTCGAGATATGACATTTCCATTCGTGATTCGAGCAACGGCGGGACTTCTGTATCAGATTGCAATGGAATGTCAATTGATCAATCCCGAAGACGCACGATGTCCTGCAACTCTAACACTCAATAATGCAATATTGGAAGCACCGCAATATATATTCGAAGCAATTGACACAATTCATGTCGGTGATTCACAATTACCACTGTTCATTACAAAACATAATGACAGAACTCTCTTTAAAGCAGGCAAACTAATTTACTTCAAATCAGGATTTCATGCCAAATCAGAATCAAATGTACATGCATTGATTGGGCCCTGCACTACATGTCATGATGATCCCATAGACGCAGTCTTTGTATCAACACAGATGGAACATCCAATAACAACATTGGAATTTACTGTTCTGTCAATTGCAAAGGATGAGCATGACCACACTCTTCATCTTGGATGTTGTTCTTCAAATGGAATGATATCGATCGAAATAAAAAATGAGCTGGGGATGATACATGAAGCATTACGAAATCATCATGCTATCTACGATGAAACAGACATTGATAGAATCATAGAAATGCAAAACTCCGGCATATATGAGATCAATGTTGAATATGAAAATGGAATGAAAGAAAAGCGTATTATAGCTCGATTATAAGACAGACTCGGCAAGTGCGGTTGCTATGCGATCTGCAGGAAGAAGAGTCAATCCATCGAATGTTCGTGAAAGTTTTGCAACATTTCCTTTCGGAAGCAGAACTCGTTGAAATCCCAATTTTTGAATCTCTGATAATCGTTGCTCAATGGAAGAGATCGACCGCACTTCTCCGGTCAAACCTATCTCACCCATTATCACCATATCCGATTCAAGTGGATTATCTCGAAGTGAACTCACAAGGGCGGCGGCCATGGCCAAATCTACAGCAGGATCGCTTAATGTCATTCCACCGGCAATATTGACGAATACATCAACATCTCGAAAATTGATGCCAAGTCTTTTTTCAAGTACGGCAATGATCATTTGTAAACGCCTATTGTCAAAACCTGTGGCCGTTCTTTGTGGATTACTATATCCCGTGGAAGTAACCAATGCCTGAACTTCAATAAGCAATGGTCTTGTACCTTCGATTGTGGCAACGATTGCAGTGCCTGATTGACTATTGGATCTTTGAGAAAGAAATATCTCAGAGGGATTCGGGACTTCCCGTAAACCTTGTTCATCCATATCGAAAATACCAATCTCATTGGTTGAGCCAAATCGATTTTTGATGGCGCGAAGAATGCGATAAGAATATGTTTTTTCACCCTCGAATTGAAGCACGGTGTCAACTGTATGTTCCAATATCTTGGGTCCAGCAAGCGCACCCTCTTTTGTCACATGACCAACAATGAAAATTGCAGTTCCCGTTTTCTTTGCAATCTGCATCAACAGCGCGGTGCATTCTCGAACTTGCGTGATGCTACCTGCAGTTGCATCGATTTGGTCGCTTCTGGATGTTTGAATAGAATCAATGATGGCAACCGAAGGCTTGAGATTTTTTATTGCCGCCGCAATGGTATCTATATCTGTTTCAGCCATCACATTCAATGTATCAGGAATATTCTGCAATCTGCTTGCGCGCAATTTGATTTGCTGCAGTGATTCTTCGCCCGTTATATAGAGAGTTGACTCAGGATCGAGATATCTGCACATTTGCAGCATGAGCGTGGATTTTCCAACTCCAGGATCACCACCCACAAGAATCAATGAACCGGCTATGATTCCACCACCAAGCACTCTGTCAAATTCCAAAATGCCGGTTGTGATTCTTAAATCGGACAAAACTTCAACAGAACCCAACTGTTTGGCAATCACATTTGTTGAAGACCCCTTTTTCAATGCAACTGTTTTTGAATCATTGATAATTTCTTCTACAAAACTGCTCCATTCACCGCAATTGTGGCATTTCCCCTGCCAGCGTGAACTGACTGCAGAGCACTGTTGACATACAAATCTTGTACGAGTTTTCATTACAATCTCCTCCGGTTATTTCGTGAATTTAGTCAATTGAATACTATCCTCAATCCGGCAAACAATACCGCAAGACATGTAAACCAAATGCTAAGTTCCGTATCTTTGCGCCATACTTCAGTATTTGGATTATGTATGTTTCAAGGCTTTTTACAATCCGGATTTCAATTCTTAAAACTATTAAAAGAGAATAATACCAAAGAATGGTTCGAAGAAAGAAGAGAACTCTATGAACAATCATTGAGAAATCCTGCGAAAGCATTGATTCAACAGATGGATGAATCTTTTCTCCGGGAAGGTCTCCCATTCGAAGCGAGCTTAAAAAAATCCTTGTTTCGGATTCATCGCGATACAAGATTCAGTAAAGATAAGTCACCATATAAGACAAATATTGGCATAACATTTCCCATTATGCGAAATGGAATGTCAAAAGAAACCAAAACCGAGATTCCCGGAATGTATCTTCATATCGAGCCAAACGCTTGTTTTATTGCAGGTGGACTGTATATGCCGGATGCAAAACAACTCAAATCCTTGCGAACAAGAATTGAACAAGACTGGAGCTTACTTGATGAATTGAATGCTGATTCGGGATTCTTGAAAGAATTTCCCGAAGGAATGCAAGGAGCTAAAGTAAAAACGATGCCTCGTGGTTATGATCCTGCACATCCCGGAAAAGAATGGTTGCGTATGAAACAATTCATTGTGATGCACATGATCCCAGAAAATATCACACAGTCAGACGAATTGATGAATTTGCTCCTGAAAAAAGCGCATGCCATAGAACCACTGATGAAGTTTTTGGAAGAATCTGTGAAAGATTACTAATCGCCTTGCTCATCTTCAAGCATTGCGATTGCATCTTCAACGGTAGGAGCCAACTCAAAAAGCCAGTCAAGCTGTGAAATGCGAAGCAAACTCATGATGCTATCGCTCACAGCAACAAGAATAACCGGAGCTTCATGCTCGTTCATTTGTCTGTGTGCAAGGAGCAAAGCACCCAATCCGGCACTGTCACTTTGCTTTACTTTTGAAAGATCTATGATGAGTGCTTCCACGGTGGGCTGACAAAGAATCAACAATTCCGCCTTGACTTCAGGCGCATTGCTCGCATCGAGAATTTCTTCCTTGAGCGTAAATATGGATATGGAGTCTTGATGTTCAATTGAAAAATGCATAGCATGATCTCAGTAAATGTTTATACAAACTTCAGCAAAAAGCCTGATTTGACAAAAATACCTGTTAGATATACCTAATATGATGCTCAATCCACAATCAATCTGCATAATCAGACTCACTTCCCTTGGCGATATAGTATTGCTCACACCTATGATTAGGGTACTCCGTAATACGTGGCCGAAAGCAAGAATTGACATGGTCATTTCCGAGCATTGTGCGGAGATCATGAAATATAATCCGCATATCGACAATCTGCATATCATCAATACAAAGAAAGGTACAGTGTCTTTTTTCAAGCAATGGAATCAACTCAAAAGTACTTTGCCCAAATATGACATGGCGATTGATGTGCATTGTTCACTTCGAAGCAGAATCATAAGAATGGGACTTGCCAAACAGCTTCTCACTTATGATCCGGCAAGAGCCTACAAAAAAGATATTGTCAACAATAAAACTCGCATCCCCATTGCATCCATCATACCTGTTTCACAACGCTATTTTACGGCATTCAGGGAATTTCCTGAAATACATATTGATGATGAAGGACTGGAGTTTTGGCTCGAAAGAGAAATGGGAACTGGCCAGTATCCCAAAATGAAAATACGAAATGGAGATCGATTGATAATAGCTCCAGGGGCCAAGCATGCAACAAAAAGATGGCCAGCATTATACTTTGCGAAATTGATACAACTACTTCGATATGAATACAATCAACCAATCGCACTCATTGGTGGTCCTGATGATGCAGAACTGTGCAATGAAATTCAAGCATTGACAGATGTTCCAATAGAAAATGTTGCAGGAACAATGTCACTCCATGCATTGGCAGCATTTATGGATACCGCCACTTGCATCATCGGAAATGATTCAGGCCTGATGCACATTGCCGCATCAAGACATATACCGGTTGTAACAATATTTGGAAGTACGGTACCTGAATTCGGATTTTTTCCCTATCATACCCCATTTCACATTGCTTCTATTGAACTCCCCTGCAAACCCTGCACCCATATAGGCAAAGAGAAATGCCCTCTCGGACATTTCTCCTGCATGAAAGAATTAACACCTATTTCAGTATTCGAACAAGTTCAAAAACTGCTGAATCAAAGTGCGAACATGTATTGAACACCGAGTGAAATCGACATCATTGTCCCATTCAAGTTCTGAAGATTTGCAGTGGGATAATATTCTTCTTTAAACACATTGCTTAACATGAGTCCAACTTGAGCATTGAGATTCAATTGCGAATCGGAATTACTCATGACCGGATATGAATATCCCAGTCTGGGCTCAATGATCATATTCATACCTGCTTTACCATCACCTGTAACAGTTATGGGAGTGGGAGAACCACTCTGCAGGAATGACCATTTTTCTTCTTCTGCAAGATCAGTCACATTGTTATGTCTGTGATATCCCATGGGCAAACCAATTCCAATGCCGAAAGTCACATGTTCAAATTTGATTCCAGGGACAATCATCAAATAATTAAATGTTCTTGTGAATCCAATGTTATTTGATCCTGAAGTGTAGGTATTCTTATAATTCGCAAGAGAAATATCAGCAGTGATGCCAACAGCATTCTTCTTACTTACAGGAAGATACACACTCACACCAATATCCGGTATGCCTGAAAATGTGAATCCATGTACTTCAGATTTGGCATCATTTGAAAATGAGGAAAGACGAACTTGAGATTGCAAGCCGATTTTAAAAGGATTCAGATTTTTCTTTACTTCAGTATCTTGTCCAAAAGCCACGCTTACAAAGCATAATCCAAGGAGGAAATTCCATAGACTTTTCATATCAATCACCTATTTGAAAGTTTAATATTCAATCAATTTTGCCATTGAGCAAAAATACATGCAAAAATATAATTCTCAGTACTATTTGATTTGTATATTTGAAAGTCATTTTTCCACAGCCAATCAAAATGGGCTCATCAATATATCTTTGGGGATATTCCTTATGAAATGCATGAAGCATTGTATTTTCGGTATCATAGTTCTTTTTTCCTGGCAAAATGCCAATTCTCAAGGATTTGA
>CANLII010000029.1 GCA_947491315.1 Ignavibacteria bacterium | reverse complement strand
CACGGACCAACATACTCATGATCTTTCTCATCGGCATCTTTATGTATAGCCGAACCAAACATATATGTGCCTGCAAAACGAGCAGTATGCCTTTTCGCAGGTTCATCGGCAGACAATGAAATTGCAGAAAGAACTACAAAAGCACATAGTATGATGAAATAACGCATGAGTATTCCTTATGTAGAGAATGACAATACTTTACCCCAAAAGATTGTGCCAAACACAGTTGCTCAGGAATTTTCTCAAGTTATTCGTCAAAAAACGCCATAAAAAAAGGCCTGTCTTGTGAACAGGCCTCATTTTCAATCTTGTTTGATCACTTGTCGCATCAAATGCTTGCCATCTCGACTTTGTAGGTGAAGCATATAGACACCCGAAGGAACATCATTCAATGAATAGTCAAACTTCTCATTTGTGAATGGTCCTTGCTGCGTGAATACCTCGCGGCCCATCAGTGAAAATAGTGAAATTGATTCAATTCCTGAAGACATGATTCCTGTGATGGATATCATCGATTGCGTTGGATTCGGCATGATGATAAGACCTGATATTTCAGAATCATTGACCGAGGAAAGAATTTCAATGCTCAGTGGAATGGTATATGTTCCTTTTCCTGATAATACTTGAAGTCCTGCAGTATATGTTCCACTTTGATCCGCATTGAATGACACTTCGATTGTTCGGCATTCACCGGATGCAAGTGTAAGCGGGAAAGTCGGTGGATTTTTCAGTGAGAATTTATCAGATCCCACTATTGTGATTCCTGTGATTTCTGCAGACTTGCTCCCTGTATTGCAGATTTGTAAAGTGGTATCTTTTTTCTGCATTCCTGCGGCGAGTTTTCCAAAAGTGAATGCCGTTGTGTCAATTCTTTCAAAACAGCTTTTCGCAATGAGAGGAAGCACTTTATCACCGGTTGTTGAATTACTCTTGATGGTGATATCAGCGGTATTTGAAATGTTTTCACTTGCAGTAAATGACACTGAAATGTCTTTCGATTGACCCGGTGTCAGAGTTAATGTCGCAAGACCCACAATCGCAAATTGTGAAGATTGTGAACCGGAGATTTGCATGCCAGTGATTATCAAATCAGACTCACCTTCATTCTTGATCAATCCTTGAATCGTTTTTGTATCGGTTGTTCCTTTATCGATACAACCAAAGTCAAGTGACTGTTGTGAAAGTACAATGCGGGGTCCGCTAGCAGCTTTGTTGATTGACAATTTCGCGGGTGTGGAATTCACGGTTTGACAACTATTAGAAATCACGCAATCATAGGTACCGCTATCGGAAAGCGATGCAGTTGAAATTGTGAGAATTGCATTTGTGTCACCGTTTCTATTTATACCATTTTTTCTCCACTGATAGCGAAGGTCCGAACCGTTTGCTATGACTCGGAGGAATGCCAATGTACCTTCAACTGCCATTGTATCGCGTGGTTGACGCAAGAAGGATGGCAATTCTTTAATAGCCAGCATGATGGATTTTTCGGGTGATACTTCATTGCAGGAATTTCTCACTGCTACGGTATATATTCCGGCATCTGCCGAGGCAAGAGATGGAATCACCAATACAGAATCCGTTGCGGTGATCGCTGTTCCATTTTTCTTCCATATATATGATGTGATTGTGCCACCTGTTCCACTCGCTTTTATGCGGAATTCTTTTCCTGCACAAATCGTGGTATCATTTGAGTACAATAAAGTTGCAATAGGACTTGGAATGATCGAAACAATAGCCGAAGCTGAAGTAATTGGTGTTCCGCAATATCCTGTGACTATACAAGTATAAGTCCCTGCATCGTCAGTTTGCAATGATGAAAAACTAAAACTTGCTCTATTGGAATTTGGAATCGGATTTCCATTTTTATTCCATTGATATATCAGATTCGTACCATTGGCGGCTATCGTCAATTGAGCTGTGGTATTTTTACAGCTATTTATTGCAGTTGGTTGCAGAGTGATTGCCGTTTGTTCCGCCACAACCAATTGCGCAATCGTGCTGATAACTTGTGAACATCCATTCACGGCACAAGTATAGTTTCCGGCAGAATTCGCATTTACGGAATTGATTGTATATGTTTTTAAAATTGCACCCGGTATTGGCGTATTATTTCTCGACCATTGGAATTTCAAGAAATTCTCATCAGACTGAACACCGATGCTCAGTGTTTTTGATGCGCCTATACATGCAGTATCCAAAGGTGTAGGACTGGATGTGATAACAGGAATAGGTAAAATCGAGATTGGTGCATCGATGGTATCTATCGCAGCCACATTGATAACTCGTATGCGATAATTTTCACTATATGTCTGATTTGGTGGAATATTCCAGGTATAATTCAGTGTTGAGGCAGGAACAGATCCAATTGGTGTCCATGGTATGCCACCAGTTAGAGACATTTCGATTGCCGTGTTTCCGCTCAATCCTGATCCCGTCCATGTGATATTCACCGGTGCATTTCTACAAGCTGTTGATGGGGTTGATTGACTTGTCAGTGAGATACTTGGACCACTTGCTTCGACAATGATCGTGACTTCATTCATCAGATTCCACATATCACCTGAAGTCCCACCATTTCCATTGACCGCATTTCCAGACATACGCATTGTATATGTTCCCGGCGTATTGGGAGCTATCCATGTGAAAGCAAATTCTGCTTCACCACCGGACATATTCACAGGCGTAGTATGAATGAGTTCTCCATTACTGGATGAGCAATTATTGGTGCCGGAATATGTTCCAACATTTGTATTGGAACTATTTTTGACACTCAAATTCATACCTGCTTTAGGTAATGAGGCATGAGCAACTACAGCTGTGAAAGATTTGGAGCCACCAGCTTGAACCGTAAATGGACCCGCACCTTCTCTAAGTGATACAGTAGTCGCTGTGTTTTGGCTTCCATGGCATCCACCACCGCATCCGATCAAAGAACGGCCGGTAACACCACCACTGTAGGCATGCATCGTGGCGGCATATCCGAACAAGAAGAAGAGTAGTGTACATATATGTTTCATAAAACAAACCAGTAATAATGTATAAGTATATATAATGTCTTGTGTAAGTAATGTCTAGTGTAAGGTTATTGCAAAACTACGGTATTCATCAATCCTTTGCCTTTGATTTCTATTTCTTTTTGAGCGATAACCGTAGTTTCTATCATTCCATCAATATGGATGATGGAATTATAAAACTCTTGTGAAACTTGGATTGTTCCAGGTTCTCCATAGGATTCCATTCTTGCCGCGGTATTGACTGCATCTCCCCATACATCATAGCTAAGCTTTTTTGTACCTATTACACCCGTGACAGTTGGACCGCTATGAATGCCAATTCGTACTTCCAATGTTTTGCCATTTGAGAGTATGATTTCTGAACAAATGGCAAGAATTTTTTTGGCAAAAGTCAGCATTTTAAGCTTGTGATTAACTTTATCTTCACGGCTATCACTTATTGCCATATATGCATCACCGATTGTCTTTATCTTCTCAATTCCATAAGTGTCTGCCAATAGATCAAGTTTTGAGTATATGTTATTAAGCAATTCAATGATTTCCGATGGTTTCATGTGTTCTGAGAGAGTTGTAAAACCAACTATGTCGGCAAACATGATAGTCATATCTTCACATTCATCCGCAATTGTTTTTTCACCACCTATGATCCTGTCTGCAACATGAGAAGGCAAGATATCATGTAACAATTGTTCCTTTTCTTGTAATCGTATGACCTCAAGCAATCGCTTTTGTTCCAATTGATTGTATTCTTTTTGAAACTCCATTTCTCTTATGGTATTTCTAATATCATTCGAATTCAATTCTTGATTGATCGAAACAGATTCTTCATATGTTGATAATGCCTTTTCCCATTGGCCGGTTGCTTTATACATTACTGACAATTGACTTAGATACTCTCTTTCAATAGACTTTAATGAATGCTCTCTAAGATTGTCCAAGGACTGAAGTAATAGTTGTTCTGCTTTAACCGGATTGTATCCTACATATACAGGGTTTGATAGAATGCGAGTCATTGAAAGTTGAACATCATAGAATTCTCCTTTCCTGTCATATTCTTGTAAGATTGTCAATGCAATCTCAAAATTCTTAAATGCTTCCTCAAGATCACCTTTGAACATCAGAACATCACCCAAAGAGCCTATATGTACAGCTTCTGTAGCTTTGTTTCCTAATTCTCTATTCACCTCAATGGCTTTTGTGAAATGTTTTATTGCCGAGTTGGGATCTTCCTTTTTAAGCATGATATCCCCCAATACTTCATGCCAAGTTTCTATTCCTCGCTTAAAATCAATGGATTCATGAATCTCGAGTGCTTTGAATAAATAGGATTCCGCTTTTTCAATTTCATTCATATGAAAATACACAGACCCAATATGTCCAAGCGCTCTTCCTATTCCATCTTTTCCTTGAGTATTTGTATGTAATTCGAGAGCTTTTGAATAGTATTCCAATGCACGAACATAGTCACCATGTTTATTGAAAATCGTTGCAATATTATCACAAACAATTGCAAGATGTTCTCGATTGCCTAATTGCGTTGAGATGTCTTCGGAAAATCTCAATAGGTCCAATGCTTTTACATCATTGGACATTGAAGAATGTAGTAATCCAAGATTTCCGGTGATGGTGGCAATGATATATTTGTCATCAATGATCAAAGCCAGTTCATATGCCTTTTCTAAATACTGTAAACCTTCTTCATTTTTTGTTAACTCATTATGGAGCAATCCAAGAATATTATTACATCTGAATTCCCTTTTTATCTTTTCTACTTCGGGTAATTCAGAGCATAAATCGAGCATTTGCTTCACGATCGGAATTGCATCAATTGCCAAACTTCTACGAATAAATGAGAAAGCATATATGGACAGCATCTCAAAATGCGTAAGAGCTTCAACCGGCTTGATAGTAAATTCTGCAATGCATTCCTCTGCATATTTCCTTGCATCTTCGAATCTTCCTTCTTTTAACAGAAGATTGCCTTTCTCAATCATGGTATTCATACAGTAATTCTATTGTGTTCACATTGTTTCAAAAATACGATAGTTCATCGTGTTTGAATTGCATTATCTGAATACATCGTAGATACAGTGGATATTGTTAATTTCGTAGACCATATTTTTGGAGCCATTATGTCGGATTTTTCCATTCCCCGTCTCAATTTGTTGGATTATTTGAGTGATGATCCCACAAAACAAGTGGAATTTTTACAATCCATAGGAAAAGCATTCACCGAAACCGGTTTTGTCATGATTGCAAATCATGGTTTGAATGCCGAAAGAATCACTGTGCTTTATGATCAAATCAAGGCATTTTTTGCATTGTCACAAGATACAAAACATATCTATGAAATACCGGGCTTGAGTGGTCAAAGGGGTTATACAGGAAAAGGGCGAGAAAAGGCAAAAGACGCCAATACCCCAGATTTAAAAGAATTCTGGCAATGTGGACAAACCGTATTGGATGATGACCCGGTGAAACATCAATATCCTGAGAACATCATGGTTTCTGAACTTCTTGTTTTCAATGATATAGTTCGTGAAGTCTATGCCGAACTTGAGAAAACCGGAATGCATTTGCTCAGAGCAATCGCTCAGTATCTGCATTTACCTGAAACATATTTTGATGCTCATGTTCACAATGGAAATTCCATTCTACGAGCACTCCATTATTTTCCAATCATAGATCCCGATTCACTTCCTCCGGATGCGGTGCGTTCAGCCGCTCATGAAGACATTAATCTCATCACTTTGCTTATTGGTGCTAGTGCCAATGGTTTGGAAGTATTGACGAGAGAAGGTGATTGGTTCCCCGTAAGAGCTCAAGGTGAAGATATTGTCGTGAATGTTGGTGATATGCTGCAAAGACTCACGAATAATGTATTGAAGTCAACCACACATCGTGTGGTGAATCCTCCAAGAGAATTACTCGGTACTTCTCGATATTCGGTTCCTTTCTTCCTACATCCCAAATCACATATGGATTTAACTTGCCTGGAATCCTGCATCAGTGAAGATAATCCAAAGCAATACACGGATATGACAGCAGGTGAATATCTCGATGAAAGACTCAGAGAAATTGGATTGAAGATGTAAAAATAAAGGCATGATTCTTTTGAAATCATGCCTTTTTGCTTTTATTCTGCTTTATATTCTAAGCGAACTGTAATGGTCGCTGTTTTATTTTTGGACGATGTATTGAATGATCCCCCGGATTCATAATCCTCATCAGTATTCTGTCCAATAATCTGAAATACCCCCATGGTTGCTTTTTTCAATGACCCCAATGTAGCATCTGATTTATCGGCAATTTTCTCCGCCCTCAATTTCGCATCCGCTGTTGCCTGTGCAATCATCTCCACTTTCAATTCAGAAAGTTTTGTGTAATAATACAATGGACTTTCTGTCACAATTTCTATTCCTTGATCAATCAACTCACTGATTTCTCTGGAAATTTTCTCAACCACATCAACATTTCCTGATTCAACACTGATCCTTTGTGTGAGTTTATATCCAATGAACTGAGAATAGGATGTTCCATTTGATTCATACATCGTTTGGAACTCTTTCTCAATGTCAATGGAAGATATCTCCAATTCATTGGATTTCACACCTTTCTTCACAAGATACTCTTTGACACTCTGCTTTCTGTTTTCAATCAATGCATATGCTTCTTTCAAATTGGATGCACGAGCTGAAACAGAAGATTGCCAAATAATTAAATCCGAAACAAAATCCCTGCTACCCAAACCGGTCACTGAAATACCATTATCTATGCTATATCTTGTAATGATAGCATCGGATAATGTTATTGTCGATACAATGATCGCCACAGCAATCAAAAGTGTGTTTACATGCGCCTTCATCTATTCCTTCCAAAAAAACAGTAAAAAACAATGTCTCAACTCAACACTCCCTGATTCAATCCATCCTCGGCACAGGATACGGCGAAGTGCATATAATGTATACAATGACTCCAACACCCTGTTGTCATCATATACACCCCCGATACTTCCTAACACCGTACCCCTGAATCACGCCGACTCAATTGTGAATGAAGAAGTTCACCATTCCCCATGGATTCCCCTACAATCCAAATGGTGAACTTCCCCAAAACATGCATAGTCCCCAAGATACTTTTACACCCCTGCATCACCTATGCTTCCCTAAGATTTCTATCATTTCTGTCAGTTTCAATGTTCTACATTATACCATATGTAATTCCCGTGCCAAACTTTATAATCACAAAATAATAACCTCTACATATCAGTATCTATGCGCCTTCGAGGGTAGTCATGATTTTATGTGTTAAAAATATACTCATGTCAACAGTGTATCATTTATCTGTCAGTGTGTGCCGATATTTTCACACTCATCTTGGACATCACCGCGAACTCTGAGCCTTCCTCTGAGACTTCCTCCGTGACCTCTGAGCCTTCCTCCGCGACCTCTGCAAATATAGCTCTGAGACTGCCTCCGGGTACTCTATACTACCTACACTGAAAATCCTCCTAGCTAACCCCATTTGTACTTTCTGTATATAATACTTTCATAGTTTACTTCCATTAAAAAAGAGGGTCAACTATGAAACACAAAACAAATGAAAATGAATTGGCTACTTTAATTATTGGATTAGCATTAAAAGTACATACGGACTTGGGACCCGGTCTATTAGAAAGAACATATCAGGAATGTCTCTATTTCCTCATTTCCAGAGAGGGACTATTTGTCGAGAAGGAAAAGAGAATTCCTTTACTTTATGAAGATGTATATCTCGAATGTGGCTATAGAATTGATCTCTTGATTGAACATTCACTTGTGATAGAAATCAAAAGTGTAGAGTATCTTCATGGACTTCATATTGCACAAACATTGACCTATCTCAGATTGGGTAATTATAAACTTGGACTACTCATTAACTGTTCGTCGAGCGAAGCCGAGACGAGAATCTGATGCATGAAACAAGGTATAAAAAGAGTTATCAATGGGACAATCGATGATACTTAGAAATAATAAAACCGCTATGTACTTACATTGATACATAGCGGATACTTTATCTACATGAGTTTCAATCAATACACATCTTCAGTATATTCTTCTGTAGTTGCATTGATATATTGAATGAGTTCTTGATACTCTTCGTGTTCTTCGAAACTAAATACATTCTTCAAATCTTCGAGAATGTCTGTTCTGTCTGAGATGAGACAAGATATTCTCAACATTTGAAATATATCATACATCACTTGAGTGAATACAACAGGATAATCAAGTTCAGGTATTTCTTCTTCTTTACATAATAAGAACAGTACGGCTCTTACGATTTCATGCTCAGCATCTTTATGAAATAATTCATTAGCAATGATGTATTCACAAATGGAATGTATGGTTTTACTATGATTGATATTTGTGATACCAATCCCAAATGGAATTGCGAATTCGCTTGTATTGAGTGCTCTAAGCACATGGACTTCTTCAGAATGAAGAGCTATGTACAGAGCAGTTCTTTGAACATGTTTGATTGACTCTTGCATATTGTGTGCAGGCACATGATTAATAACTGCATCTATGACTTTAATCTTCGCATTCATGGCATTTCCCCCATATGTTGTTGTGTGAAAAGTATTGTCTCTGATCTCAATTATTTCAGCAATTGTAGCATGCTTGCCCATGATATGGCAGTACATGTGTTGACATTCTTCATATTCAACTTCAGCAAATGCAAAGTCTTCTTCCGCAAAGCAAAATGATTTATTTACTAAAACGAATACTTGAGCAATGATTTCAAGTGATTCAACAAAATTCATCGTTTGCATGGAAGAGTCATATAGATCTTTAATACATAGTTCTGCAATGATTTCACTTATATGGGATGATGCTTCTTCGGATTCTAATGCTTCTATTACGGACTCAGAAATGAGTTCTCTGTTTTTCATGAACGTATCAAATATATCTTGATTGATAGCAATGGCATTATTTTCTATTTCTCTTTCAAGAAATATGTCTAGCTGCAATGTGAGACAAAACATTTGTCTGAATATTCTTTTCAATGTATCATTGTTCACTTCCTGATTTTCAGGACCCCGATTGATGAAAAGATGTGCATTGTTTTTTACAACTACTAGAGCGATTGTTTCAAAGATATTTGCATTCATGATAAACTTCTCCTAAGTATAGTTAATAAAAATGATCATTATAGTCCCATGCATAGTATTCAATTCCATTGTTCGTGTATGTCTTATTTCCAAAATGACCTTTCCTTGCTGTTTCTAGATATATCGGTTTCAATAATCCAAATCTATCTTGTATTGCTTTTGGAGTTAAATCTTCCAAACTAAACTCCCCCAGACCAAATTCTCGTTTCGTATCTTGATCAACGATTCTATATGAAACAGGGTGTTCCACTCCTATTGCATATGCCAACTGAACCAATATTTTGTTCGACTCCTCATTGTTTTTCAATGTATGCAATGCCAGATATCTAGATAGATATGCCGCTGATCGATCCACTTTACTCGAGTCCTTCCCACTGAATGCTCCTCCACCTATCGGTGCATCGGCTGAATATTGATCACAAACTATTTTGCGTCCGGTTAATCCTGCATCCGTTTTTGGTCCGCCCACATTCCAAGTCCCAGCAGGATTTATCAAGTACTTTGTATTATCTGTAAACCACCTTTGAATATGTTCTGGATTATCTTTTATCACATTTGGTACAACATGACTCTGAACATAGTTTTTTACCTCTTCTAAATTCATCTTCTCACTGTGACAACAGGAGAGTAATACTGTATCCACTTCCTGAACACCCTTTTGATCAATTCTCAAAGTAACTTGTGATTTCATATCAGGCCTTAGCATGTCCTCACCTCCATACACTGTATGTATTCCATCATATGCATGATTGATAATCTGTTTAGCTAAATGTAATGCCGGTGGCATGAAAGTTGGTGTCTCTCTGGTGCAATATCCCAGCATCAAACCCTGGTCTCCTGCCCCAACCCTTTCATTTCCAAGAACAACACTTTGATTGATCTCTCTTGATTGCTCACTGATGTCAAAAATCATTGTGCAGGATTCTGCATTGAAACCATATTCTTCTCGATTATATCCTATCAGCGATACTGTATTGCGAATTTCTTTTTCAATGTCTGCTTGTGATAATTCAACAGCAGAAGTAATCTCTCCACATAGATAGATGGTATTTCCTTTTACCATTGTTTCCACCGCTACTTTTGCTCTGGGATCCACTCTCAAGTATGCATCCAACACCGTATCTGATATCTGATCTGCTATTTTGTCAGGATGTCCCGGTGATACATATTCACTTGTCCATAGATAACTCATGTACTTTCCTTTAATAATACAAACATTTGATTTCGTCTTTTTTCCAATCAAGGGATTTCTTTCCTATGAATCTTCTCTGTTCTAAGTCATAAATATGACAATGATCGAATCTATCTCGAAACAGAATGCGTACTGGTTTACCGAATATCATTGATTGATATATCTTACTGCTGAGATCATTGCATAATACATCGAAATACTTTTTGATAATTCCCAATGTCCCTTTTGAATATCCTCTCAATACTTCATCGGGTATATGGATGAGCTTTTTACTTGGTATCGCCATACGAATCATACCGCGTGGTTCCCTTCCTCCTTTGAGATCAGTTTCTATCCACCCATGTGGTTTAAACTCTTTGCGAAATCTCAACTCTCTTGTCAGCTGATATTCTTTTCTGTCTATTATTTGTTTATGTGCCACTGCCTGCAATGCTTTCTCGAACCCCGGACCCGAGAAATATGCGGATTTTCGTATGCATGCGATAAACTCCTTATCCTCGAGATTCCCCGCTAATAATGCATCTAATCTTCGTAATGCCTTCGCTGTATTCTTGTATCCAAGAAGCGCCGGAATTTGTCCCCTCTTGATATCATGCTTGTGCATTTGGGACTTCATATACTCTTGCATAATCGTGCTGATCATACCACATCCTCCGTTGAGAAGTTCCACCGTTTGCCATAGGCCGCGGTTGGCGGTGATGGATGAGACCATCACTCTTCTTGATGTACTGTTTAATTGTATTTATTGATGCTTGTTGACTGCATCTTGTCAATTGTTGATACGAGATCGTATCAGTTGATTTTACTTGTGGTTTTGTGTGCAGACAATGAAGGGATTTCGGCATGGAACTTCATCGTTTGCAACTTTACCACCGAATTGAATCAGTTGGTGAGTTTTCATAGGGTTGCATCCCTCAAACTCTCTTGATGATAATGTTTGTTTGATACTTTAAGAAATAAAGTACGCGCAATGTAATGTGTTTTATTTAGAATTACAAATAAAAAAGTAAATAAATATTATTTCTATTGCATCGAATCAATCAATTCATCTTTCCTGAGCAGTTTATTTCGGCATAGGATACGGAGAAACTTACATCATGTATACAATGACTCCAACACCCTGTTGCCACCATATACACCCCTGATGCTTGCCCCTGCCGTACCCCTGAATCACGCCGACACAATTGTAGTTTTTATTTCATCAATCCCCGCGGATTCCCCTTCATCCATTGATGATATCTGTAAAACTTGCATAGTCCCCGTTTGACTTATCTACCCCTTTGTCACTTATGCTCCCCTTCTTCTATGACTGTTTGATTGATTCTTTTCAATGTACTCTAGTTATTACTATGTAATTCTCGTGCCAAACTTTTTGCGACTCTATACATATTCCTTGAAACTAGCTCAGGAAGCGGGTTTCAGGGTATGCTCTATTTTCAATATGTGTAATTATAGCCTATAGTCATTGTCAACACATGTGTGATGTATTTGTCAGTATGTGTAGTCATTTGCACACTTTTGAGTGTGTAGGTATCACTGCTGATACTCTTAGAACATCATCCCAACGGTAAATCTATGTATGCCCCCAAGCATCGCGAAATCTGTATATGCATAATCCATTTGCAATATATATTCATTCCCATCGATTGGAATATGAATGCCCGCTCCCCCCGAGAATTGCCCCTGTTCCAACCCTATGATATAACCGCCTCTGATGATTGCTTTCGCGGGAAATGCTTCCGAAAATGTGAGTGCATATTCTGAACCCAAAGCATAGTTTTCTGCATTATCACTCGGATGATTCAATTGCACAGATACCGTCCACGATTGCATGCTATCTATGATCGGCTCCATCGCAAAACCAATTCGGAAATTAATCGGTGGATCAAATGATTGAAATGCATTTGCTTCATCACCATTGAAATCCGGTGCAGTACCTTGAGTTTTCAATGTTCCCGATGGCGTCAATTTCCCGCCGAAATTACTGATCGCAACAGCGAAGCGTGATGTCCCTAAACCTGTTTTATAAAATGTTCCTGCATCAAAGAGAACACCATTTAATCGCATCGTGCCTGCTTGTTCATGCAAATACCGAAGAGTCAAACCTGCTGAAAATTGCTCGGTGAATTGTCTTGCATACCCAAGTGAAAAAGCGGAAGTCCCAAAATTGATGGTTTCGCCTGTTCCAAATGGACGAAACTCCGTTGTCACTTTGATCGAACCGGCATTCAGATTGGCAATGGAAAATCCAATCGCTGATTCATCATCCACTTTGTATAATCCGGAAGCAAAACGATGTTGGAGTCCACCAAACCATTGCGTCTGTGTGAATGCTACTTGATTTCCGATGGATTGCGTCATGCCCGCAGGATTCCAATACATCGCATTGGCATCATTGATCACAGACACCACGCTCTCTCCCATTCCCGTTGCACGCGCTCCCGCACCAATTTTCAAAGCGGATCCAAGCGATATACCCGTTCTTTCATCACCAAATGAAGGAAGTATTTGAGCATAGAGTTCAATTCCCTGTAGCAGGAATATGAAGAGTGCAATGCAAGTATATCGTAGGCATGTCGTGAATTTCATGTCGCAAAAATACCGTCTTTTCGCTCAACTTAATATGCATTTGATGGTACTTTTCAACAATCACCTGACAAATGTCATTGTTTTGACCCAATTAAGCCTCGAAATTTGAATTGTTCCAGAAAGGACTTTTCCCGTACTCAGGATTTTGACCATGATACGCAATGTATTGCAAACGATAGGCGGTATCGAAGTATATCCGATTATCTCTCTGCTTATGTTTTTCGGACTCTTCGCTACGGTATTGATTTGGTTTTTCCGAGTCGACATATCACATGTGAAGACGATGGCATCTATTCCACTTGAGGATGCTCAGTCAGACGAGAATGGCAAATGATAAGATGTATATTCTATGTAGGATAGATTCACAATGGCAAACAAAGAAAAGAAAGTCGAACTGCTCGATCATAATGCAGATGGTATTCAAGAGTTTGACAATAGTCTCCCCAAATGGTGGCTCTATGGATTTTATCTCACTATAGTATTCGCCGTGGCCTATATGGCGCATTATCATTTCTTGGGCGGTCCATCCTCCAAGCAAGAATGGGAACAGGAAATGGCTGAAGCAGAAATGCTCAAAGCGAATATGCCGAAGGCTGCAAAGAAAGCCGCAATATTATTGACTGATGCCGCGAGTCTTGCCGCCGGAAAAGTTCTCTTTGAGGGTGATAATCTGTGTAGTACATGTCATAAAGATGATATGGGTGGTTTGGTCGGACCCAATCTTACGGATGAATATTGGATTCACGGTTGTAGTATCGAGGAGATTACTACAAATATCACCACCGGTTTTCCCGACATGGGAATGTTGCCCTATGGTAACAACACGAAATTAAGTGATGAACAATTGGTTCAAGTAGCAAGTTATATCATTTCGAAAAAAGGTACGAAACCTGCTGAACCGAAAGAAATCGACCCCGCTCGAGAAGTGGTCTGTCCACCGAAGGGCGGAGCGCCAACAGCTTCAAAGTGAATTCAATATAAAACCCCGCATAAGCGGGGTTTTATACTATGTATATATAAGCAATTTCAATAAGCTATTTTTTATACTTGCATTCTGTGTTTTCATACAACCGAACCAGTTTTGAATCTTTTGTCTTGTCTTTTGTTGACTGAATAAACTGTTGTTGTAATTCTATGCTTAATCCGGTCAGCTTGATACAAAAATCAATCTCGCCTTCTTTACCCCAGGTTGTTATATCCAACAGAATAGACACCTTGTTTTTTTGTTCAAATTCTTTTATAAACTGCTCATACTCTTGTCTTGTTTTTCTATCTATTCCACTTCCTATACTAAAAAACGAGACTCTTAATGCATACACATTATCCGAATCGCTTTCTGAATATTGTCCACCATTAGTAGAATTGTCTGTTTGTACTTTTGAACTTGAACAAGCAAACAGCATTGATAATGCGAGAAATAAAAAAGTGTATTTCATAACTAATCGTTTACTACATTGAAAAAATGTATGACTCTGTTTATTTATATCAATGAATAATAAACATCTTTTTTGTGATAACATTATTATTACCAGCATCAATCCTGATAAAATAAGTACCAGGCTGAAATTCATTATTCAAGTTTACTTGAATTTGAGTACCTGAAATGTTGTTCAACTCTTTGACTACCTTTCCTAGTACATTCTCTATCTTGATATTGATGTTTTTAGGCGATGCTTCTGCCATAATAATGGTAAACATTCCGTTATTTGGATTTGGATAAATGCTAATCTCATTGAGATTACTATTGTTTTCTACCGAAAGAGGTGTTTGGCAACCTAGTGAGGTCAATAAACCAGATCGTGGACCAGTTATTGCAGCAGTCATTCTTTCACCTTGTCCGGAAGTAAACATATTCATGCATTTGTCATCAACATAATCCATATAATTCATGAACATCTCACCGTCACTGCCTGTTCCACAGCTATTGGATGCTTTATGTGGAAATGTTGGGCAACCGAAATTTGCTTCTTCTGCACTTTCTGTATCAGAAACAAAGTCATTACCACATGAATCATCACCCCAAATATGTCTGAGATTTAACCAGTGGCCAACTTCGTGAGTAGCTGTTCTAC
>CANLII010000028.1 GCA_947491315.1 Ignavibacteria bacterium | reverse complement strand
TAATCCTGATAGCAAGGTAAAAAACACTGCAGTAGCAGTAAGAATTTTATTCTATGAAATTGCAACCGGAACAGCTAAAGAATATGTATATATTCTTGACAATGTAAATTATGCTGTTAGTGAAATTATAGCTATCACAAATACTACATTTTTAGTACTAGAAAGAGACGGCAATTTTCCTGGAAAAGATGCTACAAATTTCAAAAAAGTATTCAAGATTGATATTGCAAATGCATCAGATATAACTGTTGCAGATGCAGGTGGTAAACTCATTAATTCAAAAACAATTGAACAATCTACTCCAGATGAGATAAAAACTGCAGGTATTATTGCTGTTTCTAAATCAGAGATCGTAGATATTATGAGAATTCCGAATTATCCACATGATAAACCAGAAGGCATCGTAATTATTAATAATAATATGATTGGAATTATTAATGATGATGACTTTGGTATAAATGGTACAGGAGTATATGAGCCAAAGTTAATGCCATTTCTATCAAATAATGCAGATATAAATGTTATCTATTTTGTTCCAACTTTAAAGCCACTGAAATAAGATATTTACTGTCTTAACATTTTAACTGAAAGCCAATGCTTATGCATTGGCTTTCTTGTTTTATTCAATAAAGATCTTAGTATTTATTGTAACTCTATTAATTTTCAATGTATTGATTCAATCCCATAAACTCAATTACCCACAAAAAAACCGATAACTACATGATGTAATTATCGGTAAAATTTGTCCTAACAACCATAGGGTTGTGGAGATGGCGGGAGTCGAACCCGCGTCCGAAGTGCTGAAGTCGAAGCCTCTCCATGCTCAGTCATTCAATGAATTTAATGCAATCGTACGCCGGATGACAGGCCTATTGCACGATGAGTAGTAATCTTAATTTTGGTACAAACCCAATGTCCAAAAAGCAGCTCCTCTAAAGTGACATCTGATTCATCGCCAAGGAGCGAACGATGGTCAGATGGTTTAGGCTCTAATTAGTAAATTAGGCAGCTAAACGGTAGTTCATAGTGTTGCCACGTATGATTTCGCCAGTTGTATTAACGAGCTCCACCAGCGTAGCTCGGCATGCTTCTTCGTACAACATTCACCCCGTCGAGACCATTTCATCCCCAAAAACAGAGAGGATTGGTTAAACGAGACATTCCATTATTTATTGCATACTCCTAAAAATTGATGGAACCAATCGAAAAATGAAAGGGATACATGAGTCGAAAGACAGGCGGACCATCAGGACTGAGTTCCAACATTGGCAAGGGAAACAGAATATAATTCAAAGATTGCTTGAACCAATTCCACTCAGTACCACCATCAGGCAAAACCATCGCCGGATTGATATCTAAACCAATGAGATATTTCCTGTCACCATTTTTATATGTAAGATTTCTTGCCGTATATCCAACACCGATATTCAGCCAATCAGGCCAATATGGATCAAGCTCTTTCGGCAGTAGATTATTCACATTTGCGCTCAGCATGAATGTATATCCACTATAATCATCTATGAATGAAGATGATTGATCGCGAGCTTTGCCACCATACAATGCAGGCGGAATATAATTTGCTTTGGGCGTAAAATTCTGCAAAAAGGGAATATAATGCTGTCCGAGGAAATAACTAATTCCTAGTACATTCGAATACATGTCAGATGGAGAAAATCCCCAGCCGGTTCCGAATCCATCGAGTATTTCTACATAAGACTGATAAGTAAATGACATGGCTGCTCCCCAATGCATCGCAGCATCATGACTAAAGCCGGATCCCATCAAAAATTCAGAAAGAATATAGGCATTCATATAGCCACCCCAGACATGACCCAATTTATCGACATATAATCCATAATCTCCGTCTTCGATGATGCGAAATGTGGTGGTGGAATCCCAGATTGTATTCACTTGATAAATATGCAATGCTGTGATAGCAGCAACATATGTTCCTGTCAATACAGCAAATGGAGTTGTCTTGATTGATGTCTCACGAAATGGCGGAGTTCCCATCAAGGTTATGCGCTCTTGTCCGGCATAGGTGAATTCAGAAGGCGCAATGAAAGGGGACGGTGCGGGAGTTTCATTTGCATTGATTGCAGGAATGCTTGTTTCTGCGATAACATTGTCTATATGAATGGAATCTTGCGCCATGAGTACATGACCAATCCCAAGCATGAATGAGAATATCACAAATGCAAGTCTCACTCTTTCTCCGGCACTTGAATTAAATACGTGTGATATGTCATATTCTCACGAAAGAAACCTTCACTCAAATTGGCATCATACCATTTCTCGAGTATTTCCAAGAAATTACCCATGCGTTTGAAAACCGTTCCCAACAGAAATCGTAATGTCGGGGAAAAACCAAGCATCAAATCCTGCACGATACGCAAAGTGGGAAGCATATAATTACGAAATAAGGATTCTGTAAATCGCAAAGTCGGTATGATTCTCTGACTCATGTTCTCGGTTCTGATGATCCGAAATCCACGACGATTACATTCCTTTTCGAAATCAGTGCGATAGACCATATTCGTATTGATCAAAGCATGATCACTTGTTCTGAAAAAACCCGAAATGATGGCATGTCCACCCGGCTTGACACAAAGCTCGATGGCAGACATTCCATCCTGCAAGGTGAAATAATTATTCGATTCGCTCATGAGCAATACATCATATCTCATTGCTGGAATATATGTTTCTATTCCTGAATGAATGAACGTACTCTCCGGATGCGAATTCCTGAAATAGGGTTGATGCTGCTTTTCAGGTGATAAACCATGCACTATGAAACCTGCTTTTTCAAGCGCTAAATCTACATCTCCGATACCACAACCAACATCCAAGATTGTTTTGGCTTGTGCTGGCATCCAATCCACGATGCTTTGCGTATACATTGCTTGAGCAGAACGCAATGCAGGAAGAGAATCGATGATATCAAGTTCCGTTTCAGAATACCCAAGATGGAAAGATTCCAATTTCAGGACTTCCAGACAAAATCTGAGCTCAAAATCAACTGCATTTGCAAGAAGTGGATGTATGGGCATTGTTTTGGGAATTAAAGTGTGTTATCGCGTGTTCGTAGGCAAAATTACAGGAAAATCACTCGATTCTTACAGAATCCGAATATTTTTCCCCGTAGTTTTCCAAGGCATTGCGAATTCGTAAATTAGCATGCTTTCCTTTTTGTTCATTTTTTGGTTTTTCAATCCATGGCAATTCGCATCGCAATCAATGGTTTTGGACGCATCGGGCGCTTAGTATTAAGAGTGGCCGCCGCCAGACCCGATCTTATTGAGATTGTTGGTATCAATGACCTCACAGATGCCAAAACATTGGCTCATCTACTCAAATTTGATTCTGTTCACGGAAGATTCTCCGGTGAGATAACAGCGAATGATTCATCCATTACCGTAAATGGCCGTACAATCGTAATCAGCGCTGAAAAGTCCATCGAATCAATTCCTTGGTCAGATTTGGATTGCGTGATTGAATCAACAGGCGTATTCAGCTCAAAAGAACAATTATCAAAACATTTGAAGCATGCCAAGAAGGTGATTTTGACATCACCAGCAAAAGATGCTCTTGACAAAACAGTTGTACTCGGTGTGAATGATCATACATTGACAGGCACCGAAACCGTTCTTTCCAATGCATCCTGCACCACCAATTGTCTTGCGCCCATGGTGAAGGTTCTCAATGATGCATTCGGCCTTGAAAAAGGATATATGACAACTGTTCATGCCTATACGAATGATCAGCGCATTTTGGACTTCCCCCATAAAGATCTTCGCAGAGCACGCTCCGCGGCAGTGAGCATCATCCCAACAACAACCGGTGCTGCGAAAGCAGTTGGCGAAGTTCTTCCCGAACTCAAAGGCAAATTGGATGGATTCTCATTCCGGGTGCCAACACCTGATGGATCGGTCACAGATTTAACGGCTATCTTGAGCAGAGAAGTGACCAAAGAGGAAATCAATGCTGCGATGAAATCCGCCGCTGATTCCTATTTGAAAGGCATTTTGGAATATTCTGAAGACCCACTCGTATCAGTTGACATCATCGGAAATCCGCATTCCTGCATATTCGATTCCGATTCCACAATGGCTATGGGTAATCTCGTGAAAGTGGTTGGTTGGTATGACAATGAATGGGGTTATTCAAACAGAGTGGTCGATCTACTCGTGAAAATCTCAGCGTAAATGGTAATGGCCTCCTTCGGGAGGCCACTTTTTTTAGTGTATTATTCGATCAGTTGTACCACTTTCATCGCGGCTTCGGTAACATTAGTTCCGGGACCAAATATCGCCTTCACGCCTGCAGCATATAATTCATCATAATCTTTTGGTGGAATGACGCCACCGGCAATCACGATGATATCATCCGCGCCTTGTTGTTTGAGTGATTCTATTAAAAGGGGAATCAAGGTTTTATGTCCCGCCGCCTGACTTGACACGCCAATCACATGCACATCACTTTCAATGGCTTGTCGAGCGGCTTCTTCAGGAGTTTGAAAGAGTGGTCCGAGATCAACATCAAAACCGGCATCCGCAAAACCTGTTGCTATAACATGTGCTCCTCTGTCATGTCCATCCTGACCAAGTTTTGCCACCATAATGCGTGGTCTTCTTCCATGCTTTTGTTCAAAAGCGATTATTTCGTCCTGCACCATGGCAAATCCTGCATTATCTTGATTATATGAAGCATAGACACCGCTGATCAATGACACTGTTGGTTCATAACGACCAAATACTTTTGCCATCGCTTCGGAAATCTCTCCCAAAGTTGCGCGTTGTCTCGATGCGATGATTGCTGCTTCCAGCAAATTTCCTTTGCCTGATTGAGCAATCTCTTGGATCGATGCCAGTGATTCTTCTATGAGTTCGGTTTTTCTTTCGCTTTTGATCTTCTCAAGAGATTGAACTTGGGAATGTAAAACGGCTGTATTGTCAATATCCAATACATCCACATCCATTTCTTGCTCCGGCGCATATTTATTCACGCCGACAATGATTTCTTTTTTCTGATCGATCAGGGCTTGTCTTCTCGCCGCTGATTCCTCAATGCGCCTCTTGGGAATTCCTTGCTGTATAGCTTTTGTCATGCCACCCAATTGATCAATCTCAGACAAGATCTTCTTGGCTTCTTGATAGAGCGAATCAGTGAGTGATTCCACATAATAGGATCCACCAAGTGGATCGGCCACATCAGTGATGCGGGATTCTTCAGCCAATATCAATTGTGTATTACGAGCAATGCGTGCTGAGAAATCGGTGGGGAGACCAAGAGCTTCATCAAATGAATTGGTATGTAAAGATTGTGTACCACCAAGAATCGCGCTCATCGCCTCGATTGTTGTTCGAATCACATTATTATATGGATCCTGAGCGGCGAGAGACCAACCGGAAGTTTGACAATGCGTTCTGAGCAATAATGAACTTTGCTTTTGCGGATTGAACTTTGTAATCTCCTCAGCCCATAATTTTCTCGCTGCGCGCATCTTGGCAATTTCCATGAAGAAGTTCATGCCAATTCCCCAGAAAAAGGAGAGGCGCGGTGCAAAATCATCTATATGCAAACCGCGATCAAGCGCGCTTTTCACATATTCCAAACCATCTGCAATCGTATATCCAATTTCTTGTACGGCACTTGCCCCGGCTTCATGCATGTGATAGCCACTGATGCTGATGCTATTGAATTTGGGCATATGCTTGCTGGTGAATTCAATGATATCTGCAACGATGCGCATCGATGGATCGGGAGGATAAATGAATGTATTGCGCACCATGAATTCTTTCAGAATATCATTTTGAATCGTTCCGGAAAGTGCGTCCATTGCTACGCCTTGTTCCTCAGCGGCAACAATGAACATTGCGAGAACGGGAATCACAGCTCCATTCATAGTCATGGAGACAGACATTGCATCGAGAGGTATTCCATCAAAAAGTGTTTTCATGTCTTCGACCGTATCAATCGCAACGCCTGCTTTTCCCACATCACCAACCACGCGAGGATGGTCCGAGTCATATCCACGATGTGTGGCAAGATCAAATGCCACAGACAATCCTTTCTGTCCGGCAGCAAGATTCCTTTTATAAAAACCATTTGATTCAGTAGCAGTTGAGAATCCTGCATATTGTCTGATTGTCCAAGGTCTATTCGTATACATCGTCGCATAAGGACCACGCACATAGGGAAATATGCCGGGCATTGCATTTGCATCGAATTCATTGGGCAGATGCTGTTCCGAATACACAGGTTGAATGGGAATATTCTCAGCTGTATGCTTGGTCAAATCTTCGGGTGATTTACCTTTCAATTCCTTTTGTGCAAGTAATGTCCATTTCTCAAATGCTGATTGTTCACTCACGGGAATGCTCCGATTCAAAAAGTGAATGGTGATTTTATATATCGCTTCGCCTCATCATGGGAATTTTGTCTATCATCCCATTTCAGAACTTTCTTATACTGTTCAATGGCAAGAGATCTATTACCTTGAATATCATAGATATTGCCAATCTTCAAATTGACTTTGATGGTGAATCCTGATACATCTTCATCCAGGAATCGACCGGCCTCATCGCATTTGTAAAAATAGGTGAGTGCAGAATCAAGTTGTTTTCTGTGCATGAGTGCAAGTCCCACATAATACAGTCCTTCGCGGGCAGTTTGCTGATCATAACCAACAGATTTACTGATGCATCTATTGACGATATTTCTCCAAGTTTGCTCCATTTCATTCCACATGCCGAGTTGTACTTGACATCTACCAACATATCTGTGGAAATAGGGATTCTTGGGATATCTTGTATAGAGATCTGTTGCAACGGGTAATGCTTCCAAAACATTTTTTTCAAATTGATACCAGACTTGGAGTAATGATACCTTTGCTTCGGTCGCCGCATATCTGGCGCCTCTTCCTGCGGCCTGCAATTGCATGATGCCGAGATTTTTATCACCTTTGGGTAGAAACATCATTACTGCTTTCAATGCGGGATATTGCTCAGGTAATGCTGATGCATAGTAATTGTAAACACCTGTTCCAAGCATGATATCATGATTGCCGGGAGCAAGTTGCTGACATTGTTGTAATATTTTGAATGCCACATGTCCATCATCAGCGGCTTTAATCCATGACTCTCTACCCGCATAATATCTACCGCGAAAACCAAGCGCTCCACCTTTAAAAAATAATGCCGAAAGATCTTTTGGATTTGCTTCGAGCAATTCATCGCAAAGCGCAATCACTTGAGCACATTTATTGAGAAATATTTCATCATTGTTTTTCTTTCTTCTATCAGCTTGTATGCGCCACCATTCAACCATTGCATCCAAAAAATAACCAGCGGGATGCTTTGGATACATATCAATCACTTTTCCGAATAAAGCTGAAGCGGCATCGAATTCCATATTATAAATCATCACGGCACCCATTTGCACGAGTGAATCGGCATCGGAGCGCATCATTACCCATTGTGCATGCATTGTTTCTTGCTGCGCGAAGAGCATAATGATTGGAAATATGATTTTTAGTATTGTCTTTTGAATACCGGATGTCAATCTATTCTTCATACATTTCTCCTGCAGATGATGCATCCTTGATGGCATAATTCAAACGGAATAGTTTAGCCATTCTGATTGGTGATTGAGGAAGCATTTGAATGATCGGAAAAAAGAGAATCAATATGATTGTGCAATATATCGTTCCTTCAATTCCATAATACGAATTCAGCCAAGGTGTCGGAATGTCACTTGATAGGGAGGTTAAGTACAATGATTTTTTCAATACCATTCCGCTTAATGTCATTCCCATGAGATATACCATGAGATTCCATGAAATGTGTAAAAGAATCGGTAGCCACAAACCACGCGTATGATACCAAGAATAAGAGAAGACAAGACTAACGAGAAATGTATTCAACATTGCTATTGGCTCGAAATTGGGATTCGCAAGATGTGCCATGCTGAATAATAGTGCAAATATGAAAGATATTGTAATCATGCCGAATCTCTCAACAAGCGCCTGAAAAATGATTCCTCGAAATATCAATTCTTCTATGATGGCTAATGAAATGATGGGAAGAATAGATGCCATTTCAAATTGTGAGTTCCATTTGAGGTCTATCCATGCATTCATTGAATACAATACAATGAGAAAGATAATTGGTACAATTCCCATGAATAAGCCGGTACCAAACTCCTTCAACATATATGAATCAATGGAAAAACCCATTGTTGCATATGATCCACCACGCAATTCCTCAGATGCAATCATTCCAAGAAGAAGTATCATCAATGTCATTGGTTGACCTTCTCTATGTAAGAAAGTGACATCCATGATGATCCCGAATACGCATAGAGTGATACCAAATATGACTCTTATTATCCAGGAATTCTTTATTTGAGAATAACTCCTCATCGGATGATAGGAACAGAAATACTTTGAACATCACCAAATCCATTCTTGATGCGCACTACATACATTCCACTTGACAATGCATTCAATTCAATTGGTATAATCATATCCTTTTCATAGAGAATGTTATCTTTCGATGGAATCACTTCACGGCCCACTTGATCATGTATTGATACCGATACATTGAGTGGTGAAGATTGTTCATTCCTTGAGAGATTGAGATAGACAATGCCTTGTGCAGGCAATGGAAATGCTTGTACATATAACTGATTCATGTTGGCATCTTCAACGGAACTGAAAGAATCGGCATAAGCGATCATTCTCACATTCTTCACTGCAAAACCATCGAACTCAGCACCACGATCTGAAAGCATGCCGAATCTGAAGCGTACTTTACTTTTTAGATATGGAGAGAGATCTGCTTTTTGAAATTCCCATTCTGGCATATTTCCTTGAAATCCGAAACCGATTGCCTCTTGCTTTCCGCCTTGAATACCACTGCCTTTCACCATTCGTGAGGTACGAAGGAATGACCAATTCTTTCCTTGATCAGTGCTTATTTGCACCACACCAAAATCGCCCATTGGTTCAATATTCCAGCGAGTTTCAAATTGAAGGGATACTTGTCGGAATTGATTTAAATCTATTTCAGAAGAATACTCAGCATAATTGTTGATTTCGGGAGTGTATTGTCTTCCAGGACTATCTTCCAACATGACCGAACCATCCTTCAGTATTGTGGCAGTCCACTGATCCCTGCTGAATGAAAGAGTATCGCTCGCTTTTGTGAATAATGAAAACACAGTTGGAAGATACAGCGATACAATCGCAGTGTCTGTTCTTGCTATTCCATGCTGTACTCTGGTGACAAGAAATCTTGCAGGATCTCCATTTCTATACTTATTCATGACTTCATATTGAAGAAAGCGTTTGATGCGTTCTCCAGATGCAATGCTAGGAATGGTGATGATGCTATCAAGGAGTTTGATGTCTTCTCGGAGAGATTTCACAATCACAATGGATTGTTCTTCAAGATTGAGTCTGCCGATATTCTGCACATCGATTTCCAATGATCCATTAGCTTTCATTGGATCTTGCAGTGAATCTATCTTTACCTCAGCAAGTCTGATGCAAAGATTCGAACCTGAGCTCCATAAAGCTTGATAATTCATGTGTAGATTTTCTTGTGCATGAGGAATGATGCGCAGTGGGGAAGGCCAAAAACCATCGGTGATCGCACCGACTTCCGGCGTGAATGCGAGTGCATCATGTGCATGATATGCCCAATCATCTGAATTCCCTCTGGTAGTATAGCCGACCGTTTCGAGATCCCTGCCTGCGGAATAGGCATTGAATCTGGTTGCATCAGCGGAGAATCCACGGAAAGTTGAGGAGTCCTTGGTTTCCTTACTTAGTGCGGCAAAGGGATAGATAAGCAAATTACTATAGGTGTGATAATTGAGAATGCAACCAAATACATAGGAATCAATGAGATTGCGCAAGGCTTGTGTTTCAGGTTCGGAGAATGGCGCCTCACCACGATATGTATCACTTTTTGGATCGGTGGAAGAGCCACCATTACTGGCATTCCAAAAAGGTTCAGGACCATAATTTCGATTGAGATCCACACCGAATATATCATTTGTGATTATTTTTCTATTTTTTCTCCAGAGTCCTCCGCCTTCGGGTCTCTGCTGTTGATTGAATGCATATCCATCGGGATTGATGCATGGAGCAATCACAAGCGTTCTTTCATTGAGTAGATACTGTGCTTCCGGATCATTCTGCTTTGCTCTTTCGAATAAATCCCATAAAAAGTATAAAAGCGTTGTCGCTCCACCCGGCTCACGAGAATGATGCAATGAAGTCAGAAGAGTGCGAGGTTTTTTAGCATTATGGTCTTTTCCAAATATCCAAGCAATGATTGGTCTATTCTCATGAGATATCCCAATCGTATCACTCTTGATAAATGATACACCTGCGAATTGTGCAATGCGTGACATCTGTTGTTGGATCTCTTCGAATGTATAATATCCACCCATAGTACCCGATACAAAATTCTTTGGAGCAAGAATTGAGCCCTGATTCAATTCCTTCATGAAGCGAGCATAATCTGTTTTCAAACGCGCTTCATAAAATGACTCCATGTCTGCAACAATTGTTTCAACAGTAATATTGCCGGACCGGAGTTGCTTCTTTGCATGATCGCTGATGATACATTCATAGTATCCATTGATTTTGCGAATTCCATGATCATCATCCACACCAAGATCAAAGAGATCTTGCATATGGTTGACCTCATTTGCAGGTATTCTCACCATTGAATATCTGTTCTGCGCATAGGTTGATTGAGCATAAAACAGAAAAATGCATGAGAAAATGGGGAAGTATCTGATAGGAAAATAACCTGCCCCGAGATATGCTTTAAGAGTATTCATGACAATCATTGAATTTGATTAGGTATTTACAGCAAATTTACGGGTAATTACCGTAATTTTGTCCGTTGACACCTTAAGTTTTTACGATAATTCGGAGTATTGACATGGAAACATATACAAGCACCAATCCGGCGGACTATGATATCCTTATTCGCCGTTATGACAATGGAGCGAATTATGCCAGTTATTGTCCTCAATTGGCTCATATGATAAAGGGAATTGCCCATGAAGAAGTGGAAGATGCCATGAAAGAACATGTATTGCTTCATATTGCTTCATTGCAAGAAAAAAAGGACTGATTCCTTGTCAATCACTTCATCATCTCAAAAGCGTTCATTGTTTTCTGAATCGAGATATTTCATGTTGAATCATGAAGTTTCATTCGGACTCTATGGCGCTTTGATTGTGTTGACTTGTGCATATTTCATCCCTTCATTGATCATGTATCCTATCATGATCTCTTTGCTTATTACTGTATTGACAATTCATCCATCCGCAATTGGCATCATCCCTAATGCACTGGACAGTAAGTTTTTTTCGACTGCGTTCAGAGGACTTCTCTTTGGATTCTGCTATGGCTTTCTAAATGGTGATTATCAGATTGGATTGCTTCATGCTTTCGGTCTATTGCTTCCATTATTGTCCGGCATTGTATATTGGTTTGGCTACTTTGCTGAATTCATGCATCGAAGAGGATTCAGCGATTGGATTATCATGATTTGCACGCCTATGCTTGCAACGATATATGTATTCTTGATTCTTCATGAGACGCCCGAACCAATCATCATCAGCATTATCTTCTCTGCATCGGTTTTGGCAACGGGTATAAGACTGCGTTCACAAACAATGTGGGATGCATTCTTGGTATTCTTTTTTCTCTATATCATAACAAGTCAAGCGCCATATCTCCTTCATCTTTTTCGAAAACTTGGATGAAATTATGCCCATCATTCGAATAGATTTAATTTCTTCTGTGCCGGATATATTCACATCCGCTCTTGAAACGAGCATACTTAAAAGAGCACAAGAGAAGTCACTCGTGGAAATTTTCACGCATAATCTGCATGATTATGCAAAAGGGAAGTATAAGCATATCGATGATACTCCATTCGGTGGGGGAGCAGGGATGATTTTGCAATGCGAGCCCATCTTTGATTGCATCGAACAATTGAAGAGTGAAAGAGACTATGATGAGATAATCTATACCAGTCCTGATGGACCTGTTTTCAATCAGGAAATGGCAAATGAATTGTCATTGAAACAGAATATCATCATACTTGCTGGACATTATAAGGGAATTGATCAGCGTGTTCGTGATACATTGATCACTCGTGAAATTTCGATTGGCGATGTTGTGCTAAGCGGTGGTGAATTACCTGCCTTGCTCATGACTGATGCTATTGTGCGCCTCATACCGGGAGTTTTAGGTGATGCTGAATCTGCATTGACTGATGCATTCATGAATGATGGATTATTGGATTGTCCGCATTATACAAAACCCGCCAATTTCAGGGATATGGAAGTACCGGATATTTTACGAAGCGGTAATCATGCACTCATCAATAATTGGCGATTGAATCAATCACAAGAAAAAACCAAAGAGTTAAGACCGGATTTATTTCAACGATATCTTGACCAACAATAAAAAAAGCCCTCAAGTTTTGGACTTGAGGGCTTTCATTTATTTGATACAATTGATTGGTATCATATGATGCGCATTTCGCAATCGAATAAGCGCATAATTCATTCCTTGCTGATCGCATGGTATGAAATGTTTGCCTTGCGCCTTGACTGATCCCAATGATCTACCATCAATGGTGAAAATGGTAATTTCCATTTCTTCTTGAGCAGATGTAAGGAGCAAACCACCATCTATCGAACTCATTGTAATTCCTGAACGGAGTACATCTTCTTGAACTGAAGAAGTGGATGATATCGTGAGAGAATTAGTTACGCCAAAAGGACCATATCCCATCTCATGATATGCTTTTGTTCTCCAATGATAAGTCTGACCAACTTTCAAGTTTCCAACAAAAATGGAAGTATCACGAAGTAAGGTGTCCTGCTTGAACATCTTTGTGAAATCTTTGTCTTCTGCCAAATCGAACCAATAATACAGACCTTTCGGCAGGAATGGATTATTTTTCAATTCTTCTGTATCCATATAGTCTTTGCGCCAAATAAAACGGATATTTTTATTGGCAGTTGCAAATCCATCTACGGGGGAAACAGGAACGATACCTGCTGGTACTTGAACGGTATAGAAGATTTCTGGATCTGTGAAATCATTCCACAAATCTCCATTGAAGGATTTCACTCTCCAATAATAGGTCATGTCATAATCAACAGTAATCTTCTTCGAAGTCTCAACAATAGTAGAATCTTCAAGCAAGATATCTTCAAAATATTCATTACCTGCAAGTTGAATCCAATAGCGCTTAGCTGTTTGGTCATTCTTCTTCCATGTCAGTGAAACTGTATCGCGATAAATTGCTTCAAATTCTTTTGGATAGAGAATCTCACAGTCTTTTGGATAAATTCTGATTTCAAACATGAATATTTCTGAGAAATCACCCCAACCTGCTTGCGTTTTTGCGCGAACTTTCCAGTAATAGTCTTTTGCATTTTTCAATGTTTCAAACACTGCTTTGGAAGTATCAGTTGTTTCAATATTAAGAATAGGGGAATCAAATGCTTCATTGTCTGCGAGTACGAAGTTATATGTCGTCGCACCCAAACTCTTATACCAAGCAAAGCTGATGTCCTTTGAAACTTCTGTTTGCTCATGTGGTGGAGTGATGAGTGATACCATGCCAGGAAGAGCTGATGTGATATCAACTTTAACATTTTGACCTTGAAGTGGAACCGTTTTCGTAAATACAGTGCCAAGACCTGATCCGGTTGCTGTTACGGTGACTGAACCTGTTAATCCTGTAACGGGAATTGCATAACCACCGGAAGTTGAAGTAGTTGCAAAGAAATTACCTTTGGACAATTCAACTTTGATTCCTGCAAGGCCTTCGCCCATATCATAAAAACCATTGTTATTATTGTCTTTATAAGCAACGCCTGTCACATATTTATCACCACGAGCACCAAAATTGTGGGTGACAATATATTTTCCAACTTGAGTAGCGGAATTATTGTCTTCCATGACACCAACACCAACTTCAGTATACAGAGCACCTTCATAATTCATGATGTTCTTTCTGTGACCGAGAGTAACTTGATTTTCTGCACCCCAATCAATATTGAAACCGGCATGTGCATGCCACATATTCTTGGCATAAGAAAACACATTCTCACCAATTCCTGTCCATCCTGAATAACCAACACCATTTATTCTATTGGTCATGGAACTTCCATTGGACCCTGAATGGGATTGGAAGTCATTGTTTTTCATGTCTGTTGAATGTCCACGAGCGCAATCAATCAACTTTGAATGAAATGCCAAAGGTGGTCTTGATTGATAAGTAGCAAATTGAGATTTGACAAGACTCTTGCTGATGCTGAAAAACCCAATTGAACTTTGCACATCAGGATCAGGTGTATCAACCAAACGAATGCCTTCAGCATTTGGATTGGCTCTGGCTCTGTTCATGAGCTCGAGTGTATATTGCTCCTCAACTGTGGGGTCTCCATGGCTATAGGCAACCAAGACTTTCTGGGTGGTAGGAGTTTTTACATTTGAACCCTTACCGGTGATCTGTGGCGGATTATTCTCCGGCGCACGATGAAATTGCGCTTGAACCGAGTTATGCAATGTCAAGGAAACCACGAACATGCAAAGGGGAGTCAAGATCTGATATAGTCTCATAGATCTATTCATTGTTAAGCACCTTTATTGTGTAAATTTGGAGAGGACTATGCTGATTTACCGTCAAAATTACAGATAGTTCTTACAATGACAAAACAGAATAAAAAGTGTTTCACTACAATTGTATTTATGTACATTTCTATGAAGATACTACAACTATCGCCTCAATTTCCTTTTCCTCTCAGTGATGGCGGAAAGATCAGCATTGCCAATATGACCCGGGCATTGGTGACTTCTTCATGTGAAGTGCATGTGTTTTGTCTTGTACATACAATGCCAAATGACCAACAAATCCATAGTTTTGAGCAATATACCGGGGCAAAATGCTCATGTATTCTCCATAATACTCGAAATACGCCAATCGCCATTCTCACATCTTTATTTGATGATCAGGCGCCTCTGTATATAAGAAAACATAGATCTCTAGAACTTAAACATGCGATAA
>CANLII010000027.1 GCA_947491315.1 Ignavibacteria bacterium | reverse complement strand
AAACCATATTCTTTTCTCAGATTTCCTTGGACATTGGGAAGTAGTTATAGTGAGAATCACCAATTCAGAAATAGTACAAGAACATATATGGCCAGTGGAACGCTTGTGCTTCCGGGTAGAGGGACATATAGAGCGGTGAAAATCAAGGATACTTATCCTGATGGAAATTCAATGGTCAATGAATATTCATGGTATATTGACTCCATTCCCTATCCCGTAATCAGAGTGACTGATCGTTTCCAAAAGATTGATTCTTCATCATTCAATACAGTCTCAGAGTTCTTCCTTACAAAAGCCACAACAACAGACATCAAGGACTCCTATGTGCACAATACTGAAGTCACCCCAAAACTCATTGGCAATGTACTTACTTTGCAACCAGGATTTAGTCTCATCGGTGCCTATTCCATAGATGGTTCTCAATTACGCATATCACAAATGAATGATGCCGAATATGCAATTGAATCAAGTTTGCCATCTCATATCTGCATTATTATGAGAAAAGAATATGGCGATATACATAGACATGTTATTCCGGTTCAAAAATGAAATTCACTCAATATTGTTTACTGTCTCTGATTTGTTTGAGCGCTCTGTCTCAGGCACAACCTCCGAATATCAGCTATACTTATGAATACCCCTATTCCGATGGCATTCCCTTTTTCCGATATAAAGAAAGAAGAGAAATGCTCAGGAATTCACATAGTGAAAAATCACTAATTATTTCACTATCAGCAGATATCAGAAACAGGCAAAATGATGTGAATCACCCTTATAGACAGAGTAGTAATTTTCTCTATCTCACCGGCATGCCATATCCACAATCTGCATTGATTCTTGCTCCGGGTGGGATTATGCATGAAGGAAAAGTTTCAAAAGAATTTTTGTTCATCAATCCTAGAAATTCTTCAAAGGAGGCATGGGAAGGTGCTTTGATGGGTATAGAAGAAGCAAAAATGCTTGACATCGAAACCATTCTCCCCTATTCGAATTTGAAGACTTTTGTCATGGAACATCTCAAAGGCAAAGATACCATATACTTTACCGGTCTTCCCACTGCAAATATTCCCATTCCTCTCGCAGAAAAGCCATTTTCGGTTGAACAGAATTTGAAGCAAGAATTGCATCAAACTTTTCCTGATTTGTACATAAAAACATCCATGCAAAAACTCATCGCAATGAGAGAAATCAAAGATGCGGATGAGATTCGACTCATGAAAAAAGCGATTGATATAAGCATAGAAGGACATGTTTCGGCAATGAAACAAGCCAAAGCCGGAATCACCGAATATGAACTCGAAGCAATGATGGAATATACATTCAAAAAAGAAGGTGCCGAAGACATCGGCTATTCATCCATCATGGGTGCCGGCTACAATGCCTGTATTTTGCACTATAACTCGAATCGTAAAGCTACCTTGAATGGTGATCTCGTGCTTGCTGACTGTGGAGCTGAATACCAAAATTATACTGCAGATATCACAAGAACTTTTCCTGTGAATGGCATTTTTTCACCGGATCAGAAAACATTGTATGATATCGTACTCGAAGCCGCTGATTCTGCCATCTTGGAATCAACAATAGGTAATCCATTTCGTGCCCCACATAATGCAGCCAAGAAAGTGATATTGAAAAGGCTTCAAGCGCTTGGCATCATAGAAACGGAAGATCAATTAAAATGGTATTTCATGCATGGAACATCACATTACCTTGGGCTCGATGTACATGATCCGGGCACAGGAGGCACCTTGAAGGATGGATCAATCATAACAGTTGAACCAGGAATTTACATTCCACCCGGAAGCCCATGTGATAAACGATGGTGGAATATAGGGATCAGAATAGAGGATGATATACTCATTACTCAGCAAGGACCTTTGAATTTATCTGAAGCCTTGCCCAGAACCACAGAAGGAATTGAGAAACTCATGAAAAAATGAAACAAGTAATTTGCATTCCATTCGTCATATGCCCGGTTCAGATAAAACCGGGAATCATTTTATGACAGAGTACAGAGTAAATAAAGCCGAATTACATGCATTGCTCAAGGCACTTGGCATACTTCAGCAAGATGAGCAGTTGATGCTTGTAAATAATATTGAATTGAGAGATCCCAAAGCAGAGATGCTCAGCATCATCGTTGATACTGTGAAAAATGGGAATATGTATCGCTCAGAATTTGAAGAACTTACCGAGAAGGAATTAAGCACGGTACTTTCTCAACTCTATGCATTTGAACAATTTCTACTGAAAGAATTCATGCAGATACATAATCATATCACAAAAGGGCAAGAAGAGTTGAAGAAAAGAAATAATGGGGGTGATGTGAATAAAGATGGCATTCCAATTTCTGTTGACAGACAATTGGGCGATATACTCAATTCCATTCTCGATAGAAACAAATCCGATGATGAATCATGAAATGGGGTTTTTCTTCAAAAGATAACCCAATACCGGCGGTGTGACAAAAGTGGTAAGCATTATGACAACTACTATCACAGAAAATTCTGCCGCATCAACCACTCCAAGTGCTCTTCCAACAGAAGCGAAAATCAACCCAACTTCACCTCTCGGAACCATACCCCAACCGATTATCCACTTATTCACTCCCTTTCCTGCGATCATTCCTGAGGCTAGTTTCCCTATAATCGCAATGATGGAAAGTACAATAGCTGTAAGAACGGTGCTCGGATTTGAGAATACTGAAAATTCAACCGCCAATCCCGTCATAATAAAAAATATCGGAGATAGAAATTGACCAATGGGTTCAAGAATATGTTCGATGTGTTTTTCATTTTGCTTTTCAGAGATAGAAATCACCCTTTCTTGAGTTTCCTGATCCGATGATATCACCGCATCTTTAAATTCAGCTATATAATGTGGTTCATCAAAATGTTCGAAATGAATGGAATCTAACATCAACCCTGCTGTAAATGCTCCAACAATGGGTGCAAGTCCAATCAAGTGCGCGATATACGCAAAGAGAAAACCAACTATCAATGCAAAAGCCAATTTCATCCCGGAACCGGGATTGAGCGAGGACATCCATTTGCTGAGGGGTTTGGCAATCATGCCACCAAGGATTGTACCGCCCGCCAATAACAGAATGGACAATATTATTGTTTGGAGAACGCTAAAAATTGAAATTGTCCCTGTTTGCACAATGGCACTGACAATGGCTAGAAGCACCAATCCCATTACATCGTCAATGACTGCGGCACCGAGTACAATACGAGATTCTTTTGAAGATAAAATGGAAAAATCTTTGAATACTCTCGCAGTGATGCCAACTGAAGTCGCCGAAAGTGTTGCACCAAGAAAGAGATATGCATTTTCGGATAAACCCGGCATCAATAGTGGTCCGGCTATATATCTACCCAAAATGAATGGTAAAATCACTCCTATACTTGCAACAAGCAAAGCTCGTAATCCAACTTTTTTCATTTCATTGACATTTGATTCCAAGCCGACTTGAAAAAGCAAAATCACTACGCCCAATTCCGCCATAAAGTGAAGATATTCATTACTCTTCATTCCTTCAAACCATGGCATATTCAATAAAACCAAATTCCCCAAAATTGCTCCCGCTAGTAACTCACCCAATACCGCGGGCTGACCAAACTTCTCTACAAATCCACCCATTCTGGCCGCAAGCAATGCAATGACAATCCACAGAAAAGTTTGCGGAATGATATCATGTGCGCCAGAAGAAGCAAATACAGTCTGAAATCCAAGACTGCTTATGATAATGAATATAAAGACATTTCTGAAATGTAGAATTTGCATGGTAGTCACGAGAAATGATGTTCAAAAGATGAATGAGGACAAAAAAAAACCGTTACAGAATAACGGTCTTTTTCTAATGTCGATGGTAATTATCGAGAAACATAAAATTTCTCTGCTAATCTAAAATTGTCGCCTTGGACAATGCACATATAAATGCCATTTGGAATACCTTGTACATTGATGTCAAACATTTTGGATTTTCCTGCAAATTCTGATCCTTGATGCACATCCAGTACCTTTTTTCCCAATAGATTATAAATACCAATAGAAAGATTTTGTTGATTATCGGATATGTCCAGTTCCAATTGATAAATTCCACCGGAATGTTCACGGATTCCAATGATTCTACTGTTTCTGGATGTATCTAACGATGCTCTGCGCGCAATTCCTGAAAGGGAATCTTTTGATGGACTAAACATACCACCAGTCATGATTTTCTTGGAATATGTTGCTGCCAATTTTACATTACTACTCTTTCCATTGCCTGCGGCATGAAGAGAATCGCTTTGCGCAAAAGAAAACAAAACGAAAAACAAATATGTGAGTGTAAGTATTTTCATACGATGCTTTATAAGTTCACTTCTTGAAATATAGCAATTTATCATACATGTCCAATCATCATTATTTCATTAAGAGAAATTCAATGGAAACATACTGATCAATGTACTGTTAAGTTATCAAGCAAAATATATGCCTAAGAATGTCAAATCAATGTGGTTGGCATTATAGTATAAATTTCGCCTAAAGTTAAAAATACTGCATTAACAAAATGTATGATGTTTCTGACACACTGTCAAGAACGGTGTATATTTGTCAAAAGTTACACTCAATTTGAGAAAATTCATGTCAGAAATTCGTACCGTTTGTGTCTATTGTGCATCCAGCGATCATTGTCGACCAATGTTTTTAGAATCTGCATATACTCTCGGCAATATTTTGGCCAAAGAAAGCATCGATATTGTTTATGGTGGTGGAAGCACCGGTTTGATGGGACGCCTCGCAGACGGAGCAATTGCTGGCAATGGACATGTGCGAGGCATCATTCCTCAATTCATGCAGGATCTAGAGTGGGGCCATAAAGGTATATCGATTCTGGAAGAAGTAGAAGACATGCATGCTCGTAAATTTCTCATGATTCGTAAATCTGACGGAATTGTGGCTCTTCCCGGAGGTTGTGGAACCCTTGAGGAATTACTTGAGGCAATCACCTGGAAAAGACTCGGATTGGCTCATCAACCAATAGTTATAGTCAATATTGATGGATTTTATGATCCACTCATTACTATGCTTCAAAATACGGTTGTTGAACAGTTCATGCGACCCGAGCATTTGAATATGTGGCATGTGGTGAATACCGTTGAAGAGGTCTTGCCGATGCTTAGATCAATTGCACCATGGCCATTGAATGCAATTTCTTATGCAAAAGTGTAATTTCAGACATGCCTTCACCATTGCACATACAATTACTGAAATTGAAGCAATCATTTCATTCACAATGGAATGATGAAGCAAAAGTGCATATCGCAGCGATTGTTCAATCAAAACCATTCAGCATTTTATCGGCATTGTTGGTTTCATCTTTGATCGTTCAAATTGTATCAGGGATCCTTCTCAGCATTCACTTTTCCCCTTCATCCGCAACAGTAAACAATGAACAAGGGGATGTTCTTGCATACAAGATCATTGAGAAGGTACTCTTAGATTCCGAAGGTGATACCCTTGCGATTCCGGGTGATAAAGTCTTTCTCACTGCAGGTCCTGATGATATTATACCAACTCGGTCATATCAGAGCATAGTTCATATTTCTCAAACAAACCCTCTGAAACATATTCGGACGATTCATGCACTAAATACCCACTGTTTACTTGCCATGATCATTTCCATTCTTGTATTCTTTGGAATACAAGTCAAAGACACTCGGTATTTCAGAGGACTTTGGATATTGATGATATCTGTTTCTTTGCTTCTTACCATTATTGCATGGACGGGGTATATTCTTCCTTGGGATCAATTTTCCTCTACTTCATATCTCATAGGGCAGGGGATTCTTGAGCAGGGCTTGGGCATCGCATTGGGGCAACCCATGGATATTATTGCACGCTACTATTCCCTTCATTCGATGGTCTTTCCGATCTTGACAATTGCTCTGCTATTCCCAATTAGCAGGGTGTTTTGTTTTTCATTTCGAAACATCAATCAATCAATTGTATATGCTTTCATGGTACTCATCATGATTTCAGGTATTCTGTTTGAGCAATTGAATCCAATTCTATCACCTGCTCATGCATTGATACCAAGTACAACAAGTCTAGAACCTGCTTGGTTTTTTCAGCCAATACATGGCATAATCTCAACCATGCCTGCTGATTTGGCAAGTATCGTTATATCTACGAGTGTTATTACAATTATTGTACTTCCCTTCTTGCATTCTTATCGATTGAGAATTTCAGCATTGGGACTTATCCTCGCACTATCCATTCTCTATGCAATCATTTATTGATATCTGATTTTCATAAAGGTGATTGGACCTGCAATACCGGCTTGGTTTACTGCACGAGCTTCAATGGAATTTTTTCCTTCTTTTAGTATTAATTTCATGATATTCCCTGATACTTTTTTCCATGAATCATCTTCATTGAATCTCATTTCATAATAAAAAAACCAAGGCATATTATTAGAAAATGTAAGGGTGAAATCCGGAACGGAGGCGGACTCTGCCATTCTTTCCAAAAAAAGATCCTGCGTTAAAACTGAATCGCTGGCGGCAATGGAACCGGCATCTCCGGATGGAACATTGAACTCAAACAACATATGAGTTCTATTAAGTGAGAAATATGCTTTTTCATAATCATTCAAAAAAATGAGTGGCCTAGTATTCCCACCTTGATTTGTAAGAAATTGTGACTGTTTACCCATTTTCCAGACATGTAAGACATCGCGTCCACTCAATCGAGCATTGAACATGATGACAGCATTATATTGTTTGATAAAATCAAGATAATCCAGGCGTAACTGATCCTTCTCTTTGATTGTTTTTTTTCTAGCATCATGATGATCAAACTGTATCTCTTTTTCTTTTTTCTTGGAGAGCAGATCTTGTAACTCTGCATAATGCACATACTGTTTTCCATGCTTAACTAATAGCCCAAATTGTGGATCAATTAATATCCATTTATTCAAATCATTGGACCATGCCTCACAAAGAGAATGACTTACACCCATTCCACCATAACCAATATCTTCAGTAGCCACACCAATCGTTCTGCATACATACCCAAGACTGTGCATGATATCGGTAAAGACATTCGCATATTCATTACAACTAAAATTTCTTCCATTCTCGGCAGCTTCCAATATCTCCATGCTGGACATATTTGAGGGACTCATCGCGCCATCATGATCCCACCGAGAATTTACCCATGAGAGAATATCGGAAAATGACTGAATATCGGATTGCATTCGTGGTTTAAATCTCTGCTGAATAAACTCTTTCAGCATTTGCACTTGTTTCTTATTATACGTGGCAGGAGCTGAGAGATAATAATACTGATCGTCCAATGACACATTATTCGAGGAATCAATTATGATTTTCTTGAAGGGCTTTGCAATAGTTTGCTCTTGAAATGAGAAGAGGATTCCAATTGATAGAAGAAATGTCAGAAAGGTGCTGCTTTGCATTGTCATGAACCGGAAAATATGGTGATGTTTCGGTATCAATGACACAAGACAAAGGAAAAAGTCACACTTTATAATGGCGTTTTTCCACAATTTCACGAATAATTACAAAAGTGGTTGAAAACAAAGTGACTTGCATTTTGCATTAATCACTTCTTTTTTTTCACTCCCAATTCTTCGCTCTTTTTGGTCAATCTCCATAATTCTTTCCCGGATTTGTCATAGAGAATAAAAGTAACCGATCGATCATTGCTTGTTCCGCTGAATTCGAGCATTCCATAATTTCTTTCATAGATGGCCGAACCAGGCAAACTCAAAGGATTATTGTCTTGCTCGGTTCTTGATGAAAATGCCCCAGAAGTTAATGGTGAAACAGTAAAATCAAGTAATGGGTATCTAGGACCCGATGCTATAGGTTGGAGCTCCGACATTTCACTATAATGTCTATCACCTGATAAAAAGAACACACCTGTGATGCTTTCTTTACCCAACAATTCGATGATCTCTTGTTGTTCAGCTTTATAGTTCGCATAGTTTTCGAAGCGTTCGAGGGGATTCAAAAACTGTCCTCCCATTGCAATCACTTTGAATGTTGCATTGCTCGAAGCCAAATTATCAATCAACCATTGTTTTTGTTCTTCACCCAGTATTGTTCGATCACCCGTGATTCTTCGATTAGGCGAGCGGAAAAAGCGATTATCAAGCAGAAAGAATTGAACATCTCCCCACTGAAATGTTGTATATACTCCTTCCTGCTTTCCATTCCCATAACTTGGATTACCCCAAAATTGCATGAATACATTTCTTGATTCATGTTTTAATCCATATCCTCTATCGGAATCATTCGGTCCATAATCATGATCATCCCATAATGCATAGTGATGCACAGATCCTAAAAGTGATTGCAATTCAGGCAATGCACGCATATGTTCATATCGCTTGATGATACCATGTTTAGAACCCCAATCCGCTTCTCGCAAATACACATTGTCTCCAAGCCAAAGCATTACATCAGGTTTTTTCTGCAAAATATTTGTTACGATTGGATAATCTCCCCCATATGGCTTACCCGGCCTGTCATATTGTTCTTCATTCACATAGAAACAACTTCCCAGAGCAACTTTGAAATTTGGAGGATCGGAGCGCCATTGCCATAAAGCAGGAATGTGAAATTCAAGTGGATGATTGATTTGCGTTTTCTTTCCATTGATGACAATTGAATAGGCATATCTTTTGCCATGTTCAACAGAATCGATCTGCATGAGTAATCTGTAATCAGTGACAGAATCTGCGACATATATCTTGCTCATTCTCTCTTTGGATGCATCATTCAATGGCGCATATGAGATTTGAACATTCCCATTTCCGGATAATTGAATCCATATATTCACTTGACGAATATCCGCATGGGTAACCATCGGACCTGATACAATATGTGTTTCACTCTTTGACCAAAGAATGAAAGGCGAAAAAAATACAATCAACAATGCAAATGCTTTCATGCGTTTTCCGAGGGAATGATTGGAAAGTCATTCCAAATTCATTGTTTTGCCATGAATTCACAAATCAAATTCAGGAAAAGTACATGACTTTCGATGAAATCGTCAAGTATTGCACATTGAAACCCCATGCTAAACAAACATATCCATTCGATGAAGTTACTTTGGTCATGAAGATAGGTGGTAAAATGTTTGCGCTGCTTGACACAGAAGGAATGGAGTCCATCAATCTCAAACACGATTCTGAAAATATCCCCGAACTCTTGGCACATTATTCCTGTATAAAACGGGGCTATCACATGAGTAAAAAGCATTGGATAACCCTACAGTATACACATGCCGACATGCATGATGTCGATATTTTGAAATTGATAGATAGATCGTATGATATGGTTAAATGTTCACTTACCAAAAAGATGAAAGCATTGCTAGATATATCATTCTCAATATTTGATATCCAATCACCTGCCTATAAACAAGCCTTGATATTACGACAAGATATATTAAGAACGCCACTGAACATAACAATGACCGATAAAGATATTGCAGGCGAAGATCTTGATATTCACATTGGTGGTTTTCATGAAGGTGTATTGATCGCTTATTGCATCATCAGTCGAATAGACAATCAAGTGGCCAAGATCAGACAAGTGGCAGTTTCTTCCAAATTACAAGGTGCGGGGATTGGAACAAAACTCAATGAATTTGCCGAGGAAGTAGCCATGGAAAGGGGTTTTCGAACCATTATTCTCCATGCAAGAAAAACTGTTATTCAATGGTATGAGTCCATTGGTTATGAAATCATCGGTGATGAATTTCAGGAAGTTGGCATTCCACATCACAAAATGTTCAAGAATCTATAGTCCCTTCAGGTAATCGGGGTTCAACCATGATGACTGCTTCCCTTTCCATTACTATTGAACCCGGGCCTGCTCCTTTGGGTTTTCTCACATACTTTTTTAAAGCATAAGCAACTGGAACGAAAGTACCTTTTCTCGATTTTGAAAAATACGCAGTGATCTCACATGCTATTTCGAGGATATTTTTAGGGGGATTCAATGGTCCTCGCAAAATTCCATGCGAACCGCTCACACCTCTTGCATGCAACCACAAATCATTTGGTTTGGCAAATTTTGTGGTTAATTGATCATTGTTTTGGGCATTTCTTCCGATATACAGCACATATTTAGGAGATAGAATAAATTCTCGAAATGGATGCTGAGGATTTTGTGTTGTTTTTTCTGTATGTACATTTTTCAATTGCTTGTGAATCAACTCAAGAGTACGAATATCTTGAGCTTCTGACAGAGTTTTCTGCATGGACATCACTTGCTCAAGCCGGAGTCTGAAATTCGGCAGTGATTTCTTGCGAATCTCATTTCGTTCCTTGGCATTTTTTGCCTTTTTGAAATAATGGTCGGCATGTTCAGCATAGGTTTTACCCTTCATCGCAGGAATGGTGATCGTGCGTTCTGCATGATGCAGAATAATGGAATCATCATGTATTCTCAAAGCAGGATAAGGCATGGACAAAAGAAGTTGTGCAATGAGCTGAGATTCTATAATTCTCTCATTACTTAACTCATCTTCCGATACATGAGCAATTGTATGTTCAAGCTTCTCTCTTCGAAGTGTCAGGTCGGACTCAATTTCAAGGTAAATCCTACGCATGCGTTCTCTTTTTTGATTCAGACCCTGGAATCTTCTGATGGCTTCGCTCATTGATTCACCTGACCAAACTTCCCTTTGAGATTCTTGCAATGGTACACATGATAGAACCAATATCGTATCGGGAAGTTCAAGAATATATGCTTTCATTGAATTGAGCGATTCTTCCATCACGCCTTGAAAACACTGCTTGAGTTCCGACAATTGAAGTTCATCCAAACTCATCAAAGCATGATGAGAACATACTGCAGGATATACAGTTGAAAATCTTGCAAATATTTCTCGGGCATACGGTTTTCCAGCATTTCCTGTCTTCATCAATGCATCTACAATTGAAAAATTCGGATTTACTTCTTCAATTGCCAGCATCGCATTGATGGAAGAAATAAAGTGTTCACCGATGGGTAAGGGAGATCGTTTGAATGAATCAAGTATCTGATCATCATCATCAATGATAAACAATGAAGTATTGGATCCACCGAAAAATTGACCAATGACACTTGCACCTGTCAATCGAAGAAAGATGATACGATCAGTCGGATGCTTCATGCAAGAGAGGATTTTTCTGCCAATGATGAAAGGAAACAGATCAACATTATTACTTTTTGACCTATGCAGATTTTCTTTCAACATGATGATAGGCGATCCGCTTTGCATTGCCCATTCAATATGCGCATGTGTTTTCCCATCTGGAGATTCACAATGCATGATCAGATTGTTCTTTTCTTGCGAATAGCACTCAGTGATGATCATTCCTTTGCAATGATCATGAATTTCTTTAGCGAGATGATGGAAAATATGGTGATGTCGCATCGTAATTTCAGACATGAAGTCTTGGGTCTTTTGTAATTTGCACACTTTCTGACTGCAATATACTGTTCTGAACGGAGCCCATGAATTCTACTTCTACTTCACAAGGTTTGATGCGATCCCTCAGTTTGAGAGAAGCAACCGCATTAAACATGATAGACATGGTTGGTATTGGACCATTCATTGTACTACCGATCGTGATACAATCAATGCATGGTCCGCATGCAATCATCGCATGGCTTGCGGGTGCATTATTGGCAATAGTTGATGGCACTATCTGGGCTGAACTTGGTGCTGCAATGCCCCAAGCTGGTGGAAGTTATGTCTTTTTGAGAGAAAGCTATGGCAAATCTAAATGGGGTTCCATGATGTCATTTCTCTTCATTTGGCAAACTGTCTTTCAGGCGCCACTTGTCATTGCATCCGGTGCGATTGGATTCTCTCAATATTTCACCTATTTAATACCCGTAGATCCAATGTCACAAAAAGTGATTTCAGGTACGGTGGTATTGCTCATATTTGGCTTGCTATATCGCAATATCAAACAGATAGGCAAGATTTCTGTGTTCATGTGGATTGCAGTTATAGGCACCATGTTATGGCTCATCATAAGTGGGGCCATGCATTTTGACGCGGAGAAAGCATTTGGAGGAATGAGTGAAGGACCAGATTTTTTCTCTTCGATCTTCTTTGTGGGATTGGGACATGCCATGCTTAAAACCGTGTATAGTTATCTCGGCTATTATAATGTATGTCATTTGGGAGGTGAAATATCTCAACCTGACAAAGTGATCCCCAAGAGTATTTTCATCTCCATCATTGGCATTGCTATTTTGTATTGTTCAATGCACTTGAGCATAGTTGGCGTCATCCCATGGCAGGAAGTACAGAAATCACCGTTCATTGTAAGTACATTCATTGAGACATTACATGGTCCTGTGGCTGCCCAAATTGCAACAGGACTGATCTTATTTATTGCATTTGCTTCACTTTTTTCTGTCACACTCGGTTATTCACGAATTCCATATGCAGCGGCAAAAGAGGGAACTTTCTTTTCAATCTTTGCATCTGTTCATCCTACAGAACAGTTTCCACATATTTCACTCATGGTGCTTTGTGGAATTGCCCTTGTATTCTCATTGCTTTTCAGAATGAGTGAAATCATTAGTGCTATTGTCGCCATGCGCGCATTGGTGCAATTCATCGGAGGAGCAATTGGATTGATACTATTGCGAAAAAGAAAAGGAAAAGAATTCTTCCCATGGAAAATGCCTATATATCCAATTCCTGTGATTATGTCAATCATCATTTGGTTTGGTTTGTTTCTTTCAACAGGATTATATGCACTCATGGGTATAGGCTTTATTTCGATAGGAATCATTGTCTTTCTCATATTGGCTCATAAAAAATCGACCTTCCCATTTTCTCCTGCTCAATCATCATGAAGCGTAGAACATTTTTTCAACAGATAATCAAATATACTTCGCTAAGCGGTCTTTCTCTATTGACTTTTTTGGGATTATTCCCTGAACTGATCAATCAGAAGAAGTCCATAAGAAAAGTAATTCTCGGAAAAGCATCGGATTTATTCTCTTCGAGCAAAGCAATAGTAAGAAAAGTACATGATGAAACCGTGATCCTATTACAAAAACAAACAGGTGATATTGAAGCATTCAATGCTAAGTGTACACATGCCGGATGCATGGTTGAATGGAAGGAGACACAGCATGCATTCCTATGCAAATGTCATGGTGGTATATTTAATGAAAAAGGCGATCCCATTGCAGGACCGCCCAAGAAACCACTCACCAAAATTCAGGTAGATATCAGAATATCTAGTGATGAAATCATTCTTTACTTGGATGACAAATCGGTTTGAGATCCTATCAACATGGGGTCGAACATCACTTCACCAGTGCTTATATCATGATAAGCACTGACTATCCCCAACTCGCCTTTACTGATTTTATCTGCCAGATATGGGCTGAGAGTCAATATTTCTTGAACCCCTTCAATTGCATTTTGCCTTGAGACCTTCTCGATAACTTCCTCATCATTGCCATCATGCTTGAGTGGAAAAACATTCATTTCTTCAGCTATATGTTTAATCTTTGAAGTTATCGAACCAGTACTATGTTCCTTAAAATCATTCATTGCCAATGTCACAGCACCACAAAGTGAATGAGCCTTCACAACGATGAGTTTTGCGCCCAATTTTAAGCAAGCGATTTCCAAACTACCTATAATTTCTTGAGTTATAATATTACCGGCTATACGGATGGTAAGAATATCACCAAGTCCTGTATCAAATAGGATTTCAGGAGTTGTTCTTGAATCGATGCATCCAATGATCACACACATCGGATTTTGTTGTTTGGAAGTGATCTCAACTTGCTTACTGAAATCCTTCTTGGACATATCTCCACCAACAAATCGTTGATTTCCTCTCTTTAAGAAATCAAGTATTTCTTTTGGGGATAGACTATCTCTCTTTTCTCTGCCGAGAACATTAATAAACTGTACATGATCTTTCAACTGATATGTAGATCTTTGACCAAGAATATTGACTCTGATTCTTTTCTCGACTGCAATTGTATCTTTGAATTCTTCAATGATCTCAATGATATCATGATCAATATAATCGCTGGAAGTGGCATCGATAACGACATGCATATCTTCGGGAATATCATGGAGCGTTTCCTTGATTGAAGCTTTATTCAAAAAAGTAACTTGATTTGGTAATTCCAAACGCATCACTTCACCAACATGTAAAGTATAGTTTTGCTTCAAATACGGATTGCGAAAATTACTAATCATCAAGAATGCTATCGAGATGGCAAGTCCAACCAATACACCAATCAATAAATCAGTGAATACAATCGCCAAAACGGTGGACACAAACGGAATAAATTGCTCAATACCCTTCGCATACATTGATCTAAACAATGTTACATTCGCAAGCTTATATCCTGTTACAAGCAATATTGCAGCCAATGAAGCCAGAGGTATCATATTCATGATTGGAGCTAAGAACAAAACACTCAATAGCAATAATAATCCATGAAATATTGCTGAAAATTTTGTTTCATTTCCTGTTTGAATATTTACTGAACTTCGCACAATGACCGAAGTCACCGGAATACCACCGAATAATCCTGCGAGCACATTGCCAACACCCTGAGCAATCAATTCCCTATTTGGAGGGGAATGTCTTTTATGTGGGTCTATTTTATCAACAGCCTCAAGATTTAGGAGTGTTTCAAGCGATGCAACCACTGCCAATGTAACAGCCACTGTCCAAATATCGGATCTAGCGAAAAGTGACATATCAGGAAGATGAATAAAAGATCCCAATGAAGAGTAGTCAATCGCAGGAATATTCACCATATGTTCATGTCCAATGATGAAAGCCGGAGTCAAACTATGAAACATTCCTGAAAGACCAATTCCAATCGCTACTACTGCGAGAGATGGAGGAAGAAAAGTGATATTTTTCAATGGTGTTTTATGCCAATACAGAAGAATTACGAGCGAAATAACAGAGATGATTACAGCTCCGGGAGTGATATACTCTATTGCATGGAATAATCCTGCGAATGTATTTTCTCCGGTGGGATTGATGAAACTAAAATCACCTTCTGGATCCGCATCATATCCAATGGCATGTGGTATTTGTTTCAAAATGAGGACGATACCGATAGCAGCCAGGAGCCCTTTGATTACATTCGAAGGAAAGAAATCGGCGATATACCCCATCTTTGCAAAACCTAATGCCAATTGCATCAAGCCGGCAAGAATCACGGCGAACAAGAAAACCTCAAAAGATCCCAATTGTTGAATGGAAGCCAGTACTACGGCAGCTAGTCCCGCCGCAGGACCACTCACGCTGGTTTGGGAACCACTCATGAAACCTATTATGATGCCACCGATAATGCCTGATATTATTCCGGACATCAAAGGAGCACCGGAAGCCAATGCAATTCCCAAGCACAATGGTAATGCCACAAGAAAGACTACCAGTCCTGCAGGAATATCTGTTTTTAATGCTTTAATGTTCATAATATCGTAAAAAAAAAAAGACCGAATATGTCATCCGGCCAAATGTAAGTAATAAGCGTCAAGCGGGGATCATTCGGCAGACATTGGGTCTTCCTCAGGTGAGGGATCACCTTCAGAGGTTTCATGTGAGGGAAGTGTAAGCTTTGGCTTAGGAAGCACACTGAATATAAGTTCTTGCAATTGAGTGGAAAAATCCACCTCAACAAGTGTGTCTTCCTTTACAACCGACTTTAACAATTCCTCTGCAAGTGGATCTTCCAAATATTTTTGCAATGCTCTGCGAAGAGGTCTTGCTCCATATTTTTCATCATAGCCCTTATCAACAAGAAAATCTTTTGCTTCGGATGACAATACAAGTTCAATATTCATTGACTGCATGCGATTCAGTAATTTTTCAAGTTGAATGTCGATGATTGAATGTATATGCTCTTTCTTCAATTGTTTGAATACGATATAATCATCAATGCGATTCAAGAATTCAGGATTGAATGTGCGTCTCATTGAATCTTCAATCGTGGACTTCATTTGTTCATATTGTCCATCAGGAGATTTATCTGAGAATCCAATTGAACCACCCGCTTTGATATCACGCACGCCAACATTTGATGTCATGATGATGACTGTATTCTTGAAGTCAATCTTTCGTCCCAAACCATCGGTCAAAATTCCATCATCAAAAACTTGAAGCAAAATATTGAACATATCTGGATGGGCCTTCTCGATTTCATCAAGCAATACGATGCTATATGGTTTTCTACGAACTTTCTCTGTCAATTGTCCGCCTTTTTCATACCCTACATAGCCAGGAGGAGCTCCTACAAGTCTTGATACAGAAAATTTTTCCATGTACTCACTCATGTCAACACGAATCAATGCATCTTCTGAATCAAACATATACTTTGCAAGCACTTTTGCCAATTCAGTTTTTCCGACGCCTGTAGGTCCGAGGAACATGAATGAACCAATGGGGCGAGAAGGATCTTTTAGTCCGGCTCTTGCACGACGAATTGCCTTTGCCAATTGTTCAACTGCTTCATCTTGACCAATAATTTTAGCTTTGAGTTCTTCAGACATTACGAGCAATTTCTGAGTCTCACCTTCGGCAATCTTATTAACCGGAATTCCTGTCATCATCGCCACGATATCTGCAATGTCATCTTCAGTTACAGTGAACACAGATGTTCCTGCAGACTTTTCCCATTCCTCTTTGGCGGTTTCAAGTTCTTGTTGCAAACGCTTTTCAAGATCACGAAGTCTGGCGGCTTCTTCAAAATTCTGGGCTTTAACAACGCTATTTTTCTGTTGTCTGGCCTCTTCTATCTTTTGTTCGATTTCAGTGATAGAAGTGGGAACATTGATATTGGAAAGATGCACTCTTGCTCCGGCTTCATCCAAGACATCGAGTGCTTTATCAGGCAGATGTCTATCAGTGATATAACGCTCTGCTAATTTCACGCATGCCTGCACAGCTTCATCTGAGTAGGTAACACCATGATGAGCTTCATATCTATCTTTGACATTATTGATGATTTGAATGGTTTGTTCAGGTGTAGGTGGATCGACGGTCACTTTTTGGAATCTCCTGTCGAGCGCGCCATCCTTTTCGATAAACTGTCTATATTCATCAAGCGTTGTTGCACCGATACATTGAATCTCTCCACGAGCCAATGCAGGCTTGAACATATTCGATGCATCTAATGAACCGGAAGCACCACCAGCTCCAACGATTGTATGTAATTCATCGATGAAGAGAATCACATCCTTGGCTTTTTCTAATTCATTCATCACAGCTTTCATGCGTTCTTCAAATTGGCCGCGATATTTTGTACCGGCTACTAGAGATGCCAAATCTAAAGTCACAATTCTTTTGTCGAAGAGAACTCTGCTGACTTTTTTCTCAATGATCTTCAATGCAAGACCTTCTACAATGGCAGTTTTACCTACACCGGGCTCACCAATCAAAACGGGATTATTCTTCTTTCTTCTTGACAATACCTGTGCAACTCGCTCGATTTCTTTCTCTCTACCAATGACAGGATCGAGTTTGCCTTCATTAGCAAGCTTTGTGAGGTCTCTACCGAAATTATCCAAAACTGGAGTCTTTTGCTTATCAGCTTGTTGCGATTTTGAAGATGAAGAACGCATCTTTTCGGGTTTTGAAGAGGAATTCTTTCCATTGATGATATTATCCAATTCCTTACGAACATCTTCATAAGAAACCGAGAATTGGGATAAGATTTGAGCAGCGATATTGTCATCATCACGAAGCAATGCCAATAACAAATGTTCCGTGCCGATGACTTCTGATTTATACAACTTCGCTTCGAGATATGTAATCTTTAATACCTTTTCTGCTTGTTTTGTGAGAGGAATATTGCCGATTGTCAATGTTCCACTGCTAGTGCGAATAGTATCTTCTATTGATTTCTTGAGTTTAAACAGATCTATACCGACATTTCTCAGAATTTTTACCGCAATTCCTTCTCCTTCTCGGATGATCCCCAAAAGCAGATGTTCTGTACCGATATAATCATGCCCCAATCTGAGCGCTTCTTCTCTGCTCAGTCTGATCACATCCTGCACGCGATTTGAAAAATTACCTTCCATAACTACATATCCTCCTCATGGGAGCCATAAAACTGGTGAAAAAACAAGATATCCGACAAGGTTAATCTGCAAGCCCAAACTACCGTAATTGAATGAAGTCTCAAAAAGAAAATTATCAACGGTGGATAATGCTTGGGAATCGCTCAAAACCTATCGACTGACGATATTTTTTGGTTTATATTGCACAATATTTCTGCATTTAATTCGGGAATTGTGTAAATCCGATTTCTTTACTTCATTATTAGATTTCATGCCTTTGTCAAAAACTCCTGAATCATATACACTTCGTTCCAAAATCAATACTCATGAGCGATT
>CANLII010000026.1 GCA_947491315.1 Ignavibacteria bacterium | reverse complement strand
TTTGTTCAAGCCATTTTCGATCAATTGACTGAGCCGGAAGCTCAGAGATTTGCATTGTCATATTCGCAGAGGAGGCGTGATAATAGCATGATTCTGATCATGATCATTGTTGCGATGGTATTTCTTCCTGGTTTGCATAGATTTTTCTTGGATAAGGTTGGCTCGGGTATTGTGCATTTACTTACTTGTGGTTGGTGTTGGATTGGAACAGTGATTGATTTAGTGAATCACAAAAAACTCACATTCGAGTACAATGCCAAGGTTGCATCCGAGATAGCGACAATGCTTCGATAAACACTTCAACAGCCACCCCGAAAAGGTGGCTGTTCTTCTTTCCACAGTATTTGTTATGAAGTGTCAATTACCCTATATTTAATCCATTAATGTTCTTGATTCCGGGGCCTTTTGGGGGCAATAAGCGGAGTACATTGATATGAATTCTTGACGGGCTTCGATGTTTGGGAGAAATTTTGAAAAGTATAGAATAATAGAAAAGGATAGAAAGAATAGTCATTTAATAGGAAGATACATGAAGAAAGTGCTCCTTTCCATGCTTCTGTGTATGTGGTTCATGAGCCAGACTTCGAATGGGCAAACATTCGTGGGATTTGGTCTTGGCGCCGCCATGCCACAAACACAGTTCCCCGAGCAAAGCGATCTCGGCTTGCACGGAGAACTCCAATATGGAGTTCACAAGTTTTGCAATATGTGGCCGGTATTCACCGTGAATTATGGCTATTATGGCCCGATAGATAGTTTGGAATATACCAATCCTCGGATTTATTCACTTCCCAATGTGATTAATGTACAAGCAAATGTACGATGGTTCCCATGGGATGCCCCGAATGTACCATTCTATCTGAGCATGGGAACGGGAATTTCCATCATTACGGGTGATGATGAAGAAGGAAAGATTGGAATGCCCGGAACGCTCGAAGCCGGATACCTCTTCAATTATGAGAATCCCTGTTGCGATTGGTTCATCACGCTATCCGCACGCTATACCACCAATAATATGCTAAGAGATTTGGACAGACCGCATCTATCGGGTCTTTCAGGCATGATACATTTGAATATTCCATTGGGAGGTGGCAAATGAAATACTTGAACCTTTCATTGATATGTCTGATATCGGTCGGAATTCTTACCGGTTGCAGTGGTCCAAAATTGCCGACTGAATTAGAAAAGAAGATGTCGATATATGAAGATGCGGTGCGTATTAAACCTGAAGTTTCCGAAAAGTATTTTCAGAAATCTTCCGGAGATGCAAATCGAGATGGAAGAACATTACGTGGATTTGTGGAATATGTGCAGATCATTCGTGATAGTGCGAATAATCCCATTGATACCGTTTTTGCCTTTCGTGACAAATTGGACAATAAGCCGAGTGCTAAAGGGCTTCTGATTCCGATCAAACATATTGAAACCATCCCAACATTATTTCCCGGAATTCAAACTGACAGCTTGGGTGGATTTAATCTTGTGGAGAGTTTCCATGTCACAAAGAATATCCCTGAAATTCGCTCCATCCCAATTGAAGATGTATTGAAAAAATCTTGTGATTGTGAGCCATTTTCTCTTAATGTCGGATTGGATTTATCTCTCCGACTTGCGCTTGGCATCGATGCAGGAATTGGTCTTGCCTGCTTTGATCGTGACTATTCAGATTTCTGGGCCGCCACTCATTACAGAGTTTCTTCTTATAATGATGGATTTGTCAATTCCTCATTATTCGGTAGTTCGGATTTGGCACGATTGCAATATGGCGGTGAAGTAACTGCAGGCATTCGAGTCGGTGAAGATTATCGATGGGCATTTGGTTTGACATATGTGCAAGGCATGAAAACACTCAATGCGGGAGATTTTAATCCTAATGTGCTTCTTGCCGATATGCCACTTGTCAATCGTCCGATCGGACTTCTCACCACAAGGCATTATCTCGTCCCGGTGAAGAATTCTCAAAAAGGAAAAAAATCCCAGAGCTTCTTCTATGTTGATGTCTATGGTGATGATGCAGATAAACCGGCTCGTGAAGAAAAAGAAGGTGATGGATTATTGAAAGCAATCTTCGGTTGCATGAAACCATATGTCTATAATGAAATAGGTTTCTCATTTGATCCATTTACCATGGCCGCTTTGTCAATGTCACTCGGACTCGAATGCGATGATTGTACCGTACGCATCAAAGACGCCCAATCAAATGGTGAGATAGATATGGATTGGTCTTTACCAATCACTTATGGCTTCGGTGTTGGCGTTGATATTCCTATCATGAAAAATCTTGATTTGGAAATCGATCTCGGCTATCGTGATGTCGCTGTAGGCGATTCATTCGCACTACTTGGCTTCTCCAATGTGCCGGGAACTCGTCGCATGGGAACATTTCAATTGAGATTAGGAGTAATGTACTGATGAAAAATATACTATATCCCTTATTCGCACTTGTTCTACTTAGTTTGAACAGTTGCTTTGTTCCCGAACCATTATCGCCTGATGAAGTTAAACCATTGGTGAGAGAAGCAACTATTGCTGTTTTTAACTCTACCACATATCAGAATAATAATACACCTGATTCATTGTTTACAATTGCAACTTTTAAGTTTCCTTCAAGCACGAAATCATCTGGTTCACTTCCAAATGATGAACGATTTTTGGATGGTAATTGGACTTTTGAGGATGCGAATTTCCCGGTGCCTGGCTATACAACAACCTATGATTTTCAAGAACCACCAAATTCACTTCAGGCCGGAGATGTATTAGTAGATAGTATATATCTTCATCCTACAAATCCATTATTGTCAAAAGTAATATTGAGATTCAATGGAAGATTTGCAAGAATACCTGTAGCAACTCCCCAATTGACAGAAGATGCTGATAGTCTGGCAAATGTATTCATGCAATTGGCAAATGATACTTTGCGATTTTTCACAGGATGTGATCAATTTGAAAAATTGGCGGTGCAATATGGCGATGTTAAGATTGGAAGACTCTATACAATCAAAGCATTCAATCCAACCGGTAATCCTCAAAACTATGAGTACCCGAACAATTGGCCTAGTACAAAAACCATCGGCCAATTCATGCCTCCTTTCAAAAGATTACCTGCGGCTGACATGGATACGTATACTGCAGAATTTGCCTTGGGAGAAGTCTTCTATTACATGGCGGAAAACGGAAATAACTTTTTCGTATCGGTTTCAAATATTCGTGAAAGTTTATTGACACCCGGTTTGAAAAGAGTTACCTTCAAATTTGCTGAAGCATATTATTGTACCATCTGTAATCCATTATGACAAACATGAAAATACTCATAACAGCATTAGCATTCTGTCTTGGTGGATTATGCGTTCATACTCTACATGCACAGGAAGATTCAAAGAGGGTGAAGATTACCAAACCCTCGAAGCTTTTAAAGAAAGGAATCAATACTCCATTCGATGACTTTGCACCTGCTATCATTGGAACGATTGGCAATGAAGGTGATACGCTCATCGTGACTTCGAATCGCAATAAAAGGGAACAGATTTATGTGATTCCAATGTCCGATAAAGCGGAAGAAGATACCTCTAATTCGAGTCAATCATTTTTGTTATTTAATCGCAAAGCCATCAGAAATATTGGTGGAGTGATTCAATCGAATGAAAAAAATGGCGATAAGAAATTTGTCTTTGCATCATCTGGAGTACCGGACAAACAAACTGCTCGTTTTTTTGAATTGAGTGGTGCTGACATCAAAGGTGGAAGTGATTTATTTGAGAAGATCTTAAGACTTGAAAGTTCAGATCATGATTCCATTCGTAATATCGAGGAATTGAATAGCACTGCTTGGGACTCTCATCCAACGATTGGTTTGCATCGGGAATCCGGGATTGAGATGATTGCATTCAGTTCTGATCGTGTGGATACCAATGGTGGATTTTCCGCTCCTTATGACAATGCGATGTACACATTTAATGGCATTCAAAGAAAAGGAAATGCCGATTTATATATTGCATTCAGAAAATATGGTTCGAGCACTTGGTCAAAACCAATCAACCTCGCACTTCTCCAGGGAAAGAAAGAAATCAATACACAATTCAATGAGTATTCACCCTTTTTGTATTGTTTGGAAGGAACTCCTCATTTGATGTTTTCATCGAATAGGGCAGGAAATTATGATCTCTATTATGCATTGCTTGAGATCGATTTTTTTGCCATCGCAGAGAACATTACCGAGCCGAATTTGAAAGTCGAAGATGTGATTCCACTTGCCAATGAATCAAATGATATTGGTTCTGATTATGATGAACTCTTTCCATATGTTCGTTTTCAACAACCGAATACAGAGAAAAAATCAATCACTCAGGAATTCATTTATTCTTCCAACAGATATGGAAAGTCAAATCCCGAAGAAGCAAAGAAAGCAGAAATGGGTAAGCTGGATCTTTATAGTAGTGAGGCAACATTCTTCTGTGGAATCGAGCCAGCAAAACCATGTCCACCATGTGAACCATGCGATCCCGCATATCCATGCGCAAAACCACCCAAACCATGTGCAATCACCTATAATGTTACTGTCATAGATAATGCAACAAATGATACAACAGTAAAAGATGCCTCTATTTCCTTCATGAGTGATATTGCCGGTAAAGTGGAGAGAAAAGGTAATACCTATACATTGCATATTCCTGCAGATTCCATGATGAATAGACCCGATGGTATTCTTTTCTCAGCAATGGGTCGGTCAGCTTATGACAAGAAACCATGTCAGGATCGCAATCCTATCATCACGAATTATAATGGTATGGTGATTGCAAGAACAATTGCTTCCATCAAAGACAAATCACGCAAAGAGCAATATGATTCTTTGGTGCAAGACAAAACTGTGAAAGCGCAACGCATTGCTCGACTCTTTGACACGATAGTAGTTGAGCAATTCGAAACTCGACCATTAAGAAAGAAATTTAATGAGCGCATGGAAATCGTGGATACAAGAAGATTGCGCATTGGTAGAGACACCGTCACATATGTGGATTCACTTCCGCCATTAAGAAAATCAATCTTCACAAAATCAATTGCATATAAAGACACAACATATTCTTATGACACAAATTATGTTGCAAGCACCGTGCAATCAATCGCATCCGGTTTGACACGCTTTGAGCCACTACGCATTCCACGCACAATGGTGAGAGCCGAAGATTCATGCACAACAAATATTGTGAATGATACCATCAGACTCTATGCACAGTTTGGTCAATCTCCATGTTGCTTGTCTGTAGATTCCGTGATTGTATTCGGTGCTGAAAGAAATGTTCCATATTTCCAAACTGCCTTCTGGGAAGTGAATACCTCAAAAGGGTATGTAGAGCATATGACAAGACTTCGTGAAGGTGATTTGAAAGAAGCTTCTTGGGTGGAATTGAATTATCGCAATAAATATTGGGGTAATCGTGGAGACTTGGATCGCTCTGATCTCATGACAATGCGCCGCACAGATTATCGTGATAAAGCGAGAATTATCGATCGTAATATTCGAAATATGGTTGACTCAACTTCTGATCTTCTCAAGAATTTCTGGAAGATTTATGAGAAGAATGATACGGCAAAAGTGATCATCACCATGACTGCATACTCAGATATTCGTCCAATCGGAAATGGATCATTCATTTCCGATGAACAGGTGAAATATATTTCCAGCGCATTTGATACAGTGAAGTATCAGTTTGCCAATACACAAGCCATCGACATCAAATCAGGAGCTTCTTTGATTGGTGAGGACAATGATACATTATCCAAACTGCGCGCTTATTATGGGTATAAAGCTGTGATGAGTGAATTGTCTAAAGATTCACTCTTTGCAACACTCATGGCAAAAGGCCTTGTCGTAAGGCCAACAGATGATTTCTCAGTCAATCAGTATGATCAAAAAGTCAAAAAAGCTCGGATCATTGTCATGGCAGAAGGGAAATATGTTGATACTTCCGTCAATCCTGAAGTTGCAAAATATAAGCGCAGCGAAAATAGCTATTATGACCTTGATGGCGTTCGTCGTGTGGATGTATCGGTGCGTCTCATCAATTTGAGACCCGACCTCTATGCATTCCCTGATTGCTGTGTAAAGTGTAAGTAATGAATTTGTAATGTTGCAAGGCACGAACTATATTGGTCGTGCCTTTTTTTTATCCACTTGTTTTTCCTTTGAACAATGCTTAGCGATCTAGCGTATAAAATCAGAAATCAAGAATCGAATTGGTTTGATAATTTCATTCTTGGTATTATTTTGTTTTCGGCAATTCTTGTTGGTATTGAAACCGACAAATCAATGATGCTGTCCTTCCATGACCCACTGCATATAGCTAATATCATCATTCATTATATTTTCGTTATCGAAATTATTTTTAAACTCTATGCCTATCGTGATGATATTGGATCATATTTCTCCGATGGCTGGAACATGTTTGATTTGTTCATTGTGCTGCTTGGTTTCCTTCCACTTCTCATCACTCATGATGAAGCTACCTATGAAGCTGTGCTCGCGGCAAGAACTCTTCGTATCTTTCGATCACTCCGATCTCTCAGAGTATTGAGACTCATAGGTAGATTTAAACAATTGCGCACAATTGTGGAAACACTTCTACACAGCTTACCAACGCTTTGGCAAGTTTTCATGCTTATGGGAATTTTGTACTATTCCTATGCGGTGATTGGAGTATTTCTTTTTGGAGAAAATGATCCGCAGCATTTTGAAAGTTTGTCACAAGCTGTGCTAACATTATTCCAAGTGATGACCGGTGATGGTTGGTCTGATTTGATGAAAGCAAATATGTATAATTGTTTGCATCCACATCCATTTCTCTCGCCACTCTATTTCTGCAGTTTTGTTTTGGTGGGTGCTCTCATCATCTTGAATCTATTTGTGGGTATCATCATCGCTGAAATGGATGATACTCGCAAAAGACATTTACAAGAAGAAAATGGTGAAAGAATGCTTCATGATACTGATGATGGATTATTGATTCGTTTGCAGAGTTATAAGAATACATTTGATGAAGAAATGAATGTAATCATCGAAGAGTTGAAAAGAAGAACTGCCGCAGAAAAATCCTCCAAATAAAAAAGGTATGATCATATGATCATACCTTTGAATTCTTACTACTGAAATTCTATCAACCTTCTGATTGCTCTGTCGATGGTTCTGCTGATGGTGAGTCCTCTGTTGAATTGGACACTTCCACTACAGGAGCTGCTTCTACAACAGGAGCTGCTTCTACAACAGGAGCTGCTTCTACAACAGGAGCTGCTTCTACAACAGGAGCTGCTTCCACAACAGGAGCTGCTTCTACAACAGGAGCTGCTTCCACAACAGGAGCTGCTTCCACTACAGGAGCTGCTTCTACAACAGGAGCTGCTTCCACAACAGGAGCTGCTTCCACTACGGGTGCATCTTTACGAGCTTTGCGTGAAGCTTGCTTATTCAAATAACGAGCAATTGCATGATCTCTGTGCAGAGCAACAGCCGCTTCGATTTCTTCGGCTGTCTTGCTTTTGAATTCCATTTGGCGACGAAGCAGTACTCCGTCAACACTCAAAAGAGAGCGAACGATGTCTGTTGGTTGCGCACCAGTATTAAGCCAATAAATGGCTCTATCATGATGGAAAGAAACAGTTGATGGTTGCTTCATTGGATCATAATATCCAACGCGTTCAAGAAAATCACTATCGCGGCGTGCACGACTGTCAACTGCCACGATGTCATAGGTTGGTGCTTTTTTGCGACCTTTACGGCGCAAACGAAGTTTTACCATTGAGATACCCTACTCAGGTTAAGGGTGAAAAAATCCGGTGCTTCAGCGTTTGAAGCCGGTTGGTATTTTGAAATTCGGCATTTTCATTCCGCGAAGGCGTTGCACGGGGTTATTCTGACTTTGCGAAACTGCCTTCATCATTTTTTGCATATCCTCGAATTGCGATAACAAACGATTTACATCCGCGATGGATGAACCGCTTCCCATTGAAATTCGTCTTCTGCGCGACCCGCTCAATATTCTTGGATTATTACGCTCATCGCCGGTCATGGAGAGAATTATCGCCTCCACACGACTAAAAGCTTTGTCATCCAATTGTACATTGCGCATCGCTTTGTCCATTCCAGGGATCATGCCGAGAAGATCCTTCAATGAACCCATTTTCTTGATTACCCGCAATTGCTCCAAGAAATCCTGAAGCGTGAATTGATTCTTGCGGATTTTCTCTTCAAGTCGAGCTGCTTCCTTCTCATCAATCTCTTGCTGAGCTCTTTCAACAAGCGTGATAATATCACCCATACCGAGTATGCGTGATGCAATACGATCAGGATGGAATTGCTCGAGAGCATCGACTTTTTCACCAACACCAACAAATTTTATTGGCTGACCTACAACTTTTTTTATGGACAATGCCGCGCCACCGCGTGTATCTCCATCCAACTTTGTGAGGACAACACCGGTAAGATTCAATGACTCATGAAATGCCTTTGCGGTATTGACGGCATCTTGTCCCGTCATCGCATCGCAAACAAATAAAATCTCACGAGGATTAATCTCTTTCTTGATATTCTCAACCTCACGCATCATCTCTTCGTCAATGGTCAAACGACCGGCTGTATCGACGATGATAACATCACGAGCAAACTTCCTTGCCTCACCCAAAGATTCTTTCGCAATCTGAACTGGATCTTTGCCTTCAGCAGAATACACAGGAACAGCAACCTGCTCTCCAAGCATCTTCAATTGTTCAATAGCGGCAGGACGATAAATATCACATGCCACAAGCATCGGCTGGCGACCTTTTTTCTTGAGATGTAGTGCCAACTTACCGCAGAATGTTGTCTTACCTGAACCCTGCAAACCCGCTACCATGATGATCGTTGGAGGCTGAGAAGAAAAATTGATCTCAGCTTTACCATTGCCCATCAGAGCAACCAATTCATCATGTATCAATTTCACGATCATCTGGCCGGGAAGAATATTACCCTTGACTTCCACTCCAACAGCTTTGTTTTGTACCGTCTCAATAAACTCTTTTACCACAGCAAAATTCACATCAGCATCGAGCAGTGCATTACGCACCTCATTCAATGCTTCCTTGATATTCTCCTCAGTGATTTTCGATTGACCTCGAAAAACTTTCAGAGCAGATTCCAATTTTGACTGTAAACTCTCAAACATAATATCGCCATGTGACAATCAGTGAGTCACAAAAGTACGGGAAAAACGGCATTTGACCAAAGAAATTATCCCTTCGGAACTCCCTTTGATATAAGGGTTTGCAGAGATTGTTTGAGAGCAACCCCAAATTCATCAATCTCAGCTTTGGTAATTGTGAGTGGTGGCAGAAGACGAAGCACATTGAGTGCCGTGGCATTCGCTATTATGCCATTAAGAAGTAATTCATGAACAAGTGGAGCCGATTCACATGTCAAAACCACTCCTTGCATGCATCCGCAACCGCGTATTTCTGTAATATATTCCGGAAATGCATCCATCATTTGATGCAAAACTTCTTTGAGATAACAACCCATTTCACGGGCATTGTTCATTACGCCTTTATACAATTCTTCCATAACAACGATTCCAGCCACACAAGCAAGAGGATTTCCACCATATGTTGTCCCATGACGGCCTTTATCGATTAATTTCGCCAAATCATCATTTGTGACGATTGCTCCGAGAGGCAATCCTCCACCAATACCCTTAGCCATCACAATGATATCAGGTTTGATCAGATATTTATCGAAAAAGAACAAAGATCCTGTTCTTCCCACACCTGATTGCACTTCATCTGCAATGATGAGAAAATTGAAATGATCTTTGAGATTCATGAGTTCGGTCACAAAAGCGGGGTCTGCATGTGTAATGCCTCCTTCTCCTTGGAGGAATTCTAGAGCCACAGCACATGTATCATCATTCACGGCTTGCTTCAAGGCTTCAATATCATTGAATGGAATCACGCTCATATTCGGAAGGAATGGACCTAGATTCTCTTTGTATATCGGTTTATCCATTAAACTGAGCGAACCATATGTTCTACCATGGAATCCCCCTTGAAATGCAATCATTTGATGTTTATTGTGTGCATGTCCCCACAGTCTTGCAATTTTTATTGCTCCTTCAAAGCTCTCAGCACCAGAATTACTGAAAAATACGCGGTCATATCCACTTTTTTCAGTGATAAGCTCAGCCAATCTGATTTGTGGTTCTTGGTAAAAGAAATTCGACACATGAAGATATTTCTCGACTTGATGTTTTACGGCTTCAATGATGCCAGGATGAGAATGTCCAAGCGCATTGACGGCAATTCCACTCAAAAAATCGAGATAGCGTTTTCCTGAAATATCAAAAATCTCACTACCGATTGCTCTTTCGATTTCGATGGGGAGTCGGCGATAATTCTGAAACATTACTTCTTGTTCGCGTTCTATCAAAGTATTCTTCATTTTGAATCCTCTACATCGGAATCATCAATAAGATATGATGTGGGTAGTAACTTTCTGCCTGCATAACCATCCGTGAAACCATGATAATGCTTTATTGATTCTTCATCACTTTGCCAGCAAAGAAGTACTTCGCGTCCTTCAATGATGGCTGGAAAATCAACAAGTCCTATCTGAAAATTCCAGTCTTTATACTCACAACCGAGTTCTTCGATTTCAGCATGCAATTCTTTCAATGTATCTGAGAATGCGATGCAATATTCATCATTGCGTGGGTCTTCACCAGATTTCATGATGAGTGTGATGCGCTCTCTGAGTTGCGAACCAATGCGTAAGATATCCGTGACGATGCTGCGGACCAAAGGCAATGTGCGATTGGCTTCTTGGGGTGTGAAGTACTTAGTTTGTTCCATATCACATCCAATGTGGTTGAGCTTTGACAGGCGATTTCGGCTTGAGAAGGGAAGCACCGCTCACGATGAGTGTATCCCCAATGGAAAGTCCTTTCACGATTTCAAGCGAAGCATCAGTGCGCATTCCGGTTATGATAGGACGAGGAATTGCCTTGCCTTTTTGAAGTATAAATACGCGAAGTCCGCGAATATCGGGTACGGCTGCTTCTGTAGGAATGAGAATAGTGGATTCAGTTGTTGTCAATGGTAATGTTACTTCCACAAATCCACCGGGCTTGAATTGTGCTTGACCATTTTTATGATGAGCAATAATTCCAATGGTTCTTGTTGCATTGTCTATGATTGGATTGATCGCATAAATTGATGCTACATGTTGTTCAGAATCACCCGACTCAACAAATGTGATATTCATGCCTTTATTCATGGATTTTGCATAGCGCTCAGGGACTGCACATTCTATGCGAATTGGTTTGACATTGACGAGTTCGGTGATCACAGTTCCTGGTGACACATAGCTTCCTTCACTTATTTGCTTGATACCGATGATGCCTGAAAATGGAGCCCGGATTTCGGTTTTGGCGATTGCTGCTTTTATGACAGCGATATCAGCAAGGATTGTTATCACTGAATTTTCGGCGCGATCATATAATTCTTGACTTGTTCCACCGCCAAGTAATAAAGATTGTTCACGCTTGGTATTTGTCTCGGCAAGTGTGAGCAATGCCTTAAATTTTAACAATTGTGCCTGCAATTCCGAGTCATCAAGTTTAGCGATGATTGCTCCTTTGCCGATGCTTGCACCTTCTCTGAATGAAAGCGTTCTTATTCTTCCACCGATTTCAGGAGCTATCCGAACCATATCTTGTGGAGCGAGATTTCCCGTGACTTTTATTGAGCGAGAAAAGAGGGTATCCTTCACGACGATATATGTCACCGCGCTTGGTGCTTTCGCACCCTTTCCGGGACCACCTCCCGGCATTGCGGTTTTCTCCGGCTTGATAAAATAGAGCAAACCAAGAATGACAATCACTGATAGGATGATGAGAATTCGTTTCACTATACATTTCCTTTTATGATTGCAATGCCCAATTCGCCGAGCTGACCATTGGCAACAGGACTAGGAGATTGCTCCATCAATGCGAGAGCGCTTGTGGTTTTTGGGAATGCAATCACATCACGAATATTTTCTGTGCCGGATAGCAACATCAATAAGCGATCGAATCCGAATGCAATTCCGCCATGTGGTGGCGCGCCATATTGCAATGCACTGAGTAAAAATCCGAATTTGGTTTCAGCTTCTTCTCTAGTGAATCCAAGTAAATCGAACATGCGTTGTTGGACTTCATTTTGATGAATACGAATGCTTCCACCCGCTACTTCATAGCCATTGATGACGAGATCATGGGCCTTTGCACGCGCTTTTTCAGGTGCATCAATAAGAAGATGGACATCCTCATTCATCGGTGCGGTGAATGGATGATGTCTTGCGATATAGCGATTCTCTTCCGGTGAATACTCAAGAAGAGGGAATTCAGTAATCCATGTGAATGAGAACGTATTTTTCACACTTTCTATGATGCCTGAACGACGCGCGATTTCAAGTCTGAGAGCGCCTGCGATAGTACAAGCGCGTTCCCATTCACCCACGGTGATGAGCACGAGATCTCCATTCTCAATAGCGAGTTCATTCTTGATGGCGGCGACTTGATCTTCACTCAAGAATTTCTGAATCGGTGATTGCAATTCACCTTCGGCAGACCATTTCAGATAGGCGAGTCCACCTGCGCCATATTTTTTGGCATATTCAGTGAGTTCATCCAATTGTTTTCTTGAAAATGCTCCACATCCTTTGGCATTGAGAGCGATGATGGAACCATCTTTCAATGCAAGAGCATCATTGAATACTTTGAAATCGGTATTGCTCACGATGGAAGTGATGTTTTTTAGTTCCAATCCAAAACGAAGATCGGGTTTATCGCTTCCGAAGCGTGACATCGCTTCATGAAAACTCATGCGTGGAAATGTTTCTGGAATATCCAGTCCAAGAATTTCTTTCCATGTCAGTTGAATAAATTGTTCGGTCAGGGCGATGATATTGTCTTGTTCGATAAATGACATCTCAACATCGATCTGCGTGAATTCGGGTTGTCTATCGGCGCGTAAATCCTCATCGCGGAAACATTTCACGATTTGCATATAGCGATCGAATCCGGAGATCATCAAGAGTTGTTTATACAATTGCGGAGATTGTGGAAGTGCATAGAACATGCCATTATGTACGCGACTCGGCACGAGATAATCACGAGCTCCTTCCGGAGTTGATTTCGTGAGAATTGGTGTTTCCACTTCAATAAAATCATTCTCGGCAAAAAAGCGATGCGTCAATTGATAGAGTGTATTGCGCATTATGAAATTCTTCTGAAGGCTTGGTCTGCGGAGATCGAGATAGCGATATTTTAATCGCAATTCTTCGCCAGCAAGATTTCCATCATTGATTTCGAAGATGGGTACTTCAGAACGCGAGATGATTTCTAAATCACCTGCAAGCACTTCAATCAATCCTGTCGGGATATTCGGATTTGGATTTTCACGCATGCGAACCGTGCCTTTGACGGCGATCACGAATTCAGCACGGAGTTCCTTGGCTATTTCTCCCACTTCCGGCATGGCTTCACGCTCCACGACGGCTTGCGTGATACCATATCTATCGCGGATATCAAGAAAAGTCACGCTCCCGAAATCTCTTCTTTTATGCACCCAGCCATTGAGCACAACTTCTGTTCCTGCATGTTCGGGGCGGAGGACACCGCAATTCACTGTTCTTTGAGTAAAGGCCATATCTAAACCAAGGGTAAATATAATGTCGTTTCAAGTTCGTAGTTTCACGCATTGTCATTCACATAAGGCATGAAACATGAGATTTGTATTGCTTCTGTTTTCGATTGCACAACTCTTCATTTTCGCATCATGTTCTTCAGATTGGAGCGATGCCGATGAAAATTTTGCTCAAACATATGCTGGCATTTTGATTGCCCGCGAGAAATTTCCTGATACCACGCAAGGGAATGCTGAAGTATTGCGCATCATCAAAGAAAGAGGCATGGAGGAACCAGAGTTCCGTCAAGTCTTTATGTCTTATTCGCAAAAGCCCGAGAAGCTTCGTGCCATCATGGACACCGTTCACACTCGCATTCGTTTGAAGCGGGTTCCGATACAATGATTAATCTTCATCAGAATATTTCTCTTGCATTGCTTCTAATATCACGATGCGTATATCCGGCAGATGCTTCACGAATAATGTGAGACCGAGAATGATAAAGAAGACAGTATGTTCTGTGATATCACGAAAGGGGACAAACTGCATTGATTTCAAAATCGTATGTGGTGCTGTGGGAACAAGAAGTATGGTTCCGAGAATTCCACTCATCATGCCAATAGCATGTTTTTTGCCCAGCACCCCATAGCCGGTTGCATACATCAAGCCAAAGAGCAGTATGGGAAAAGGGCTTACAGCGAGAGCTGCTCCCAATACGGTTCCGATACCAGAATGTCTGAATCGAGAAAATGGATTGAATGTACTGAACAATGCCGTCATGGCCGCGCCGATTGCTGCAGCAGAAAAAGTACCAAATAACATCATGCCAATGAAGGCAGAGATCATGGATAATCCTGCATGTAGGGCTTGCGCACTGATTCTTTGTTTCGCCGAAAGCTCTTTAAAACGATTTCTGCGTCTCATCAGATCTTCAATTGGAATCGCACCAAAGAGCATGCCGATACCCGGCATCATGAGTAATTCAATGAGATTCACGACTATTTTTCCGAAAATCAGATGGGTGAATGATACAGCGATGTATGGCGACAAATTACGAATTTACCCTCAGTTTTCAGGTATGATGTAGAGAGTATAGACTCAGATTCAGGATATAAACGAATGATACAACTTCCATTTCCATTGATTTTGGCTTCGCAATCACCGCGAAGAAGACAATTGTTGAGTCAGATCGGACTCGATTTCAGTGTTTTGCCGGCTGATATCGACGAAGATGTAGTTTCACTTGCACTTCCACCACAGGAATATGTCCGAGAATTGTCGCAAAGAAAGGCATTATATATCCGCGAGGAAATCGGCGGCGCTAAAGCAATCATCCTTGGAGCTGATACCATTGTCGTGATTGATGGTCGAATTCTCAATAAACCAACTGATCCCGAACATGCATTCACCATGTTAAAACAACTGAGCAATCGCATGCATGAAGTATTCACGGGCATCACAATCGTGGAATCACATACGGGAAAGATTAAGTCTGAAGTGCAAAGAACAGAAGTGTATTTCAGAGAATTGCAAGATGAAGAGATCAGACAATATATCGCATCCGGTTCACCGATGGATAAAGCGGGAGCTTATGGCATCCAAGAAGATTATGGCGCTGTGTTTGTTTCGAAAATCAATGGTTGTTATTATAATGTGGTTGGGCTACCGCTTGAGAAATTGTATGGAATGTTGAAGTGAAGATACACCCCTCGGCTCCGCTTGGAGTACAATACTCGGCTCCGCTCGGGGTACAATAGCCTCGTAGAGGCGACATCACAATAGCCCCATCGGGGCGACATCATAACTACATATGATTTCGTTATAGTATCTTAACATTACTTGCAAAGAAAATTGAATATAAGTAGTTTTATCGACTGAATTATAAATCTAAGTACAACATTATGTTTACTTCAATAATCTATATTATCGGAATACTTTTTTCGGTTCCTTTCCTATACGCCCAACCTCCCGGAGCGTTACCTGCTCGTCCAAATATTATGTATTATGCCGGTGGTGCTTGCGAGTTTTATGATGCCTTGAATGTGAAATTGCTCAGTGTGAATCAGGCAGAAGCAGTGTGGTCTGTTTCTCCTGCTAAGGCGGCATGGGTTGTTGTGACACCTGCAATTGGTGGATATTATGAATTCCCGAATTATTCGAATTCTCTTATACCAACCTATGATCACAGACAATATCTCCTCCCATTTTGGAAATCCGATACCATCATCGATGAATTGGTATTGTTGGATAATATCGGTGCAGAAGCAACCTTGATGTATGTACCCAAATCAATTTTGTCTGTCAAGAATTATGATGGAACAATTTCTTTCGAAATCAATAAAGACTTTACCATTCAAAATCGCACTATTAAACAAGTATCTGCAGAGATATCGAAGTCAGTCTCGATAGTGCCCGGAAAAACAGGTAATGGAAATTCGAATGGTTTGATCAATACACGTCATACATCATGGACACGCGTATCTTATATCGCTGATCGAACCAAAGATCATATTGACATTGACATTGAGAATAAAAAAGCACTCTTGCCAAAAACATTTTCGAAAATTGTCGGCGTACAATCGCTTACAGTGCAAGCCGTAGGAATGAGCATTACCGCGGGATTGAATGTATCGGGGTTCATTGGCGATGACAAAAACTTCCCACCAACAAAACCATATATGCGTGGCTATGTTGAATTATTTGCCGAACAGTTGAGGGAACAGTATGGATCAAATGTGACTTCAATAAACAGCGCTTGTGGTGGAAAAACAGCAGGTTGGCTTGCGACTTATGCCCAAGCTTTGGTGAACAGAAATACTCCTGATCTTGTGATTATCGACATGGGCATGAATGATATTTGGGGCGTGACTTCGCAAGCACAATTCAAAGCGAGTATAGAAAGTACGATCAATACAATTCGCAAAGATGTTCCAAATGCTGAATTTATTCTGATCGGAAATATGGTACCTGATGTGAAAGGTGTCGGAGCTCCTGCGAATGGTGCCACTCTGATGTTTGGATTTTTGGAGATGTTAAAATCGCTAGAAGGTCCCGGAATCGCCGTTCTTGACATGACAACATTGAGTGAAACAATCTTTCAAAGAAAAGGTGCAAAACATTGCATTGCAAATTCACTTCATCCAAATGATTATCTCGCTCGTTGGTATGCTCAAGGTTTGACTGCTCTTTTTGGTGAAGGATCATCCATGCCGAAACAATCGCGTACATTTTTTGTGAACAAATCAGGTAATAATTCTGATGGATTATCAAAAGAAACAGCTTGGACTTCAATAGACAAAATCAATGATATGACATTCTTTCCAGGGGACAGTATACTCTTTGAAGGCGGTTCCAATTTTGTAGGCGGTCTTGAATTGCAATCAAATGATGGGAATGATCCTGAAAAACCAATTGTCTTTACAACATATGGGCAGGGAAGAGTCACAATCCAGACAATTAACACCAAACAAATCGGTTGTAAAGTTGTGAATGGACAAGGCATTGAATTTCACAATATGATATTCAAAGGCATGGGGGGTCCTGTTCAACGTGATGCTGACGGTATGCTCTTCTATTCTGATAAACCCACCGGGAAACTTAGTCATATCACAATCAACAATGTGGAGGTTCGAGACTTTGGTTATTGTGGAATTCGTTTTTATTCAGAATGGTCCAAAGAAGTGCAATCAGGGTATAAAGATGTTCTGATCAATAATTGTACAGTGCATGATTGCAAAGAAAATGGCATTGTGTCATTCGCATATGATACGCAGGATAACAAGTTCTATCATCATTCTCGATTTACCATACGAAATACCGAGGTGTTTAATATCACAGGATACGATGCACCTACACATAAGGGAAGTGGTATTGTATTGTCACAAATCGATTCTTCCATTATTGAATATTCTCGCGCTTACAATAATGGAACCGAAAATACTGCCTGCGGAGGACCGGGTGGTATATGGGTCTATGCTGCAGATAATGTGATTATTCAATTTTGTGAATCACATAACAATTCTTCGGGAAAAGGGAAGGGTTGCGATGGACTAGGTTTTGATCTCGATGGGGGTGTTACCAATTCAATCATTCAATACTGCTATTCACATGACAATGATGGTGCGGGTTATCTCTTTGGCAATTTTGATGGTGCAAGACCTTGGGGAAATAATCTTTTACGATATTCTATCAGTGTGAATGATGCAAGAACAAATAATAGTAGCGTGACCATGTTCACTGCACCGAATACAGGATGGGATGGATTTGTGATGCATAATAATACCATCATCACTACACCTGCTCCAAAAAATTCATATCCAAGTTTTGCGGCTATACAGTTGACTGAATATGGTTCTGTCATGTCTAATATTCGAGCATACAATAATGCGATTATCACCGATGGAGTAAAATTACTCGATGTGCCACCTTCATTTGTCAGTCAGCAACCACATTTCAAAGGAAATGGGTATTGGTCAAATGGCAAATCAGTTTCGATCCGTTATGGAAAAGAAATTTCTTCACTTGAGGGATTCAGAGCGGAATGTCCTGATTGCGAAAAAATTAACGGACTTGATGTGGGTGTATTTGCAAACCCCGAAATATCAGGTTTTGGAAAAGCTGCTCCCATAAACTTTCCTAAACCCCCTGACTCATTGTCATTCTATCGCATAGCCGGCAATTCTGCTTTTGCCGATAAAGGACTTGATTTGAATAAGGAATTCGGAATTGCTCTTGGTGATAGAGACTTTTTCGGAAAATTTACTAATAAGCAGGTGCATTCCATTGGTGCATATGCGCCGGAAGTAATTGTTAATTCCATCAAGCAGCAATTGAATGATGATTTAAAGTTGATGCAGTTAGGGAACAATCAACTTTTCATTCAATTCCCAGAGGATATGATATCAAAAACACTAATCCTCCATTCGCTTCTTGGTAAGAAGATTTATGAAGCACATATAGATGGAAAGAATGGTTTATATATCACAGAACCTCTTACGATTTCACCTGGTGTATATGTGTTGTCAATCCAAAGAGAATGTGGGCTGTCTTCGAAAGTGTTTATTATTGACTGATGCATCAATATGACTTTGTTTCTCTTTGAACTTTATCAAAGGGCAGATGTGTAACTATGGTATTTGTTTTTTAAACAATACTTTATACAATGAATTTACCATCTGAAGACATCAGTCAAAGACTCGTCTTCACTTGAAGTGCAAACATCATCGCTCGTCAACTGTTCATCGAGCGAAGCCGAGACGAGCTGGCTGATATGTATGCGTACCCCTCGGCTCCGCTCGGGGTACAGGAGCCTCGTAGAGGCGACATCCCACTAGCCCCAGCGGGGCGACATCATCATAGCCCCAGCGGGGCGACATCCAATAAGAGTCCCACCCCCGCCTTCGGCGACCCCTCATCTGAGGGGAATGACGCACTCAGCCCCAGCGGGGCGACATCACAATAGCCCCAGCGGGGCGACATCACAATAGCCCCAGCGGGGCGACATCATCATAGCCCCAGCGGGGCGACATCATAACCTCATAGTAATCACAATATCGTCGCCTTCATTTATATAATGTTTCTTTCTAATATCTGCTTTGATCGGAAGTAGATAGGAATCATGTTTGGTGTCGAACCAGATGGCGGTTTGCCATTGTGTTTGATGAATCGTGGCTTGTATGTGCAATCGACCCCATCCTTCTTCTTGCCATTTTGAATGAGTGCGTATTTCAGCTGAGATATCTTTGGGTACCGTACTGAAATACCAACCGGATTGTCCCGGATGTTTCCATACTTTTCCTTTGAATGTATATTTGAGTGAAGTATGCAATTGATATAGCTGTCGTATAATTCTACACTAATCTGAACTTATGTCACTTCCAATGTGTTTCTTATGGCTTAACATACACATCATAATCTACAATGAACTTACCACCTGAAGACATCAGCAGAATCATTGAAATGGCATGGGAAGATCGTACATCCTTTGAAGCGATCAAACAGCAATATGGATATTCGGAGTCCGATGTCATTGCATTAATGCGAAGAGAAATGAAACCCTCGAGTTTCAAGATGTGGCGCAAAAGAGTGCATACGCGCATCAGTATCAAACATCCAAAAAGACGCAATCAGGAATTGGATGTCTGATTTCTACTTCTGATGCAATGCTATTCGATTGCCTTCGCTGTCTTTGAATTCCGCCACATGACCAAGCTCTCCATTGGATGTTTTGGGATAGAGAATTTCCCCGCCGGCTTTCACTGCTTTTTGGAGTATTGAATCAATGTCATCCGTTCCAAAATAGATGAGTATACCTTGCACAGTAGGGACATAGATTTCTCCCTTTGCCAATGCTCCTGTGATTCCCCGCACTCCATCTTCAAAAGGAAAAAAAGCCATTTCATTATGATCTATGATGTCCTTCTCGAAAGTAAAACCAAAAACTTCTGAATAAAAAGCAATTGCTCTATCCATGTCCGCGACGGGAATCTCAAAATATACTGCAGGATTCATGCTCATTGATCTTGCCTCAGGAATTCAGCCAATAATCTGTGAAAATGATGTGTGCCTTGCTCGCGAGTGGGGGAAAATCTTCCAGTTGAATATACTCTTGATTTGAGTCCTTTAAATACATTCTCCACCACGAATTCATCTTCTCGCTCAACTTTATCCAGCATTGCTCCTGCACCGGAATGTAGTTTGCTTTCATCATAGACATAGGTGACAAAACTCACTTTTGTTTTTTCTATCGTGATCGGCTTCACGATATTGATGGATAAACCCCATGGATAGAAATTGAACATCATATTCGGGAATAGCCAATAATAATAGGCAGCAATGAATTTGCCATAATCAGGATGTCCTTCCGGCAAATCAAAACATTCTTCTCCATCTTGTGCATACCCAATTTGCAGATTGAAATGATCATATATTTCAGTGGCATATTGTCCATAATCCAATACGGAATTCAAATCTTGATGCACGAATGGTATATGAAATCCTTCGAGATAATTGTCGCAATACAAGGCCCAATGGGCATTTACGAGATATTCTTTTCCCAATTCCGGTTTATGCACAAATTCCTCTAGCGGCAAAAAACCGATGCGCTCATTCATGATGGATTGTATTTTCCTCAGATCAAATGCAGGAGAAATCCCTGTAAACAAAAACGGACCCCATTCCACCAAGTCAAATGCATGCAAATCATCACAGGGTCTGGGGAAGTTCTCGGTCAAGGAAAATTCAGGCATCGATGCAAATGTTCCATCTTGATTGAACCTTCTGCCATGATACATGCATGTGAGAAATTTGCAAGATCCGGGATGATGCACGACGATATTTCCACGATGCGTACAGACATTGGAAAGACATCGCAGTGTATCATCACCCGAGCGCACCAATACCATCGGCTCATTCAGATATCCATCCAGAAGATTGAATGGATATGCTGAGTTCGATAATGAAATACAACTCTTATCACCAATCCATTGCCATGATGATGCAAATATTCGATCCTTCATTTGTTCAAATACTTCGGCATCATGATAGAATGATCCGGGCAAGGTTTCGGCTTTTCTGATATCGGGGTCTATGTGATAATTCTTCATTTCTCTCTCACGAATATATATCCGCCTTTAATTGCGCCCCATACTTGGACGCCATTCTTATCGAAGCCTTGATCCCAAGATTCGAGCATATTTTCTTTCAAAGTGATCTTGGTTGTGGCATAAGATGCTCCGCGTAAATCGGATGGACATTTATCGGCATCGGTTCCGCCAATATAGTTGCCAATCATCTTGTTCATTGTTACCGTGCACCCGTCCTTGAGTTCAATCATCTCAGGAGTGAGCGCATTTCTTTTTGTTGCATCATTCTGCAATCCAATGAAACGCTCTTGATTCTTAAGTGTATAAATGTCACTCGTGAAGATGTCTGTTCCGGGATGATTCAATTTATAGACTCTTTGGCGATAAGGTTTCTCTCTTTTGGCATCCATGGCTTGCTCAACATAGAGCCATATTGCTGATCTGTCTTCCTCCCAAATTCTACTCATCGACAAATGAATGTTCAGATATGTGGTGTCTTGAAGTGATTGTTCTTTACTTGAGAATTCTCCAATGAGCAAGCGGGCAAACTCCTGCAATGCAGGGTCTTTGCTTGAATTGGTTTCAGTATTCGTACTTGCGCAGCCTATGAAGAAGATAGATAATAGTACGATGATCAGGTGTAAATTCATGGATATCAATGTTTGATCAGTGAATAATTGCGGACTTCTCCGATTGTATGAGCTTGTACTTGATATGTACCGGATGGCAATTGTGCTATGGAGAATGTGCTTTCGGTGCTGTCCATTAAAAGTTTTCCATGGATATCATAGATCTTGATTGACTGAATTGCATGATCACTTGAAATCGTTACCATATCATTGGTTGGATTTGGATAGAGTATGGACTCAGTATCCTCAGACTCATCAATCCCTACGGTTGCATTCCACGCGGTTGTGAGCATTTGTACGGATACTTGGAATGCTTGAGCGGGTAATTGATTTGTGAGTATGCATATGATGATTCCTGTTGCGGGATCATACATCATCGAAGAATTATATCCGCCCCAGATTTGTCCGCCATGTGTCCATACCCTTTTGCCACTCACGATATATTCTGCGATGCCCATGCCATAGCTTTCTTTTTCAACGAATGTCGTCATTTCCTTGATCGATTGCGCATTGATCATTTTACCATTCATAAGCGCATCATACCATTGGAGCATTTCGCTTGATGTGGAATACATTGCTCCTGCTGCACCGGCCGCACTATTGAGTGAAATACGAGGCATTGCAGAATTATCGCGTCCTGCTTGCCACGGATGTGCGATCGTATACAGAACGCTATCATGAACATCCAAAAAAGTACTGTCAAGATTAAGCGGAGTCAATATGGTATCGCGCAATACTTTCCCATAGGATTGTCCCGTTACTTTTTCCGCAATCAAGCCCGCAAGAAGATAATTGGTATTACAATATTCCCAGCCCTTGCCGGGTGCAAATGCCGGTGGACCCGTCCATGTGAGAAGTTCACTTACGGTGTATACCCTTCGTGGATTACTCATGATGGAATCCGGATAACCCGGAACGCTTGTCACATCATCCAAACCGGATGTATGATTCAGGAGTTGTCTAATTGTGATATTCGAGTCTATGTTTTTATACGATGGAAGGAATGCATGGAGAGAATCACTCAAACGAAGCTTGTTGTTTTCTACAAGTTTCAAGAGCAGAACCGCGGTGAACAATTTGGTATTGCTTGCGATTGCGAATTCCATGTCTGAAGTTATTGGCACACCCGGATGAGAAATCCCACTCACGCCTTGCCATGTACCCATATTCGGAATATATACACCCGCTGAAATCCCTTTGATGTCTTTTGCGATGAGAATGCTAT
>CANLII010000025.1 GCA_947491315.1 Ignavibacteria bacterium | reverse complement strand
TGATGGCATTATTAGCGATGGATAGATCTATGGAATCAGCTGATTTTCTAATGGAAATGGTTGAATCCGAACTAGTTATGGTTGATATTCCCTGCCCTATTTCAATCAAAATGGTATCACCATTGCCACCAATAGTCACCCCTTTTCCACCTGTGATGAAGAGTTTACCTTGTTTTCCATTGATGCTTAATACAGCACCAGTCGCGTCATAAGTCAGTCCCTGAACAAAATTTGCAGTGTCTGCTCGCACTGCAAATTTGGCAGTATCGCTTCGCAATGAATAAGGACTTGATACCAATTGAACACGAGGGCTGAATTCAGGATCCTGTCCGACCGTGATTCCAAGCCAATATTGCTTGTCAAATGGTAGATTCAAAGGGCTCACTTGACCAAGAATAGCATCAAACACACCATTGACTGTACTCAAAGTCTGTGTTTCAGTCCATAATTGATTACCGGATTGACCTGCATCATAGATCTTGAATGTGATGCTATACGATGAATCCGGATATGGAGTATCCTTGTCAATCAGCAATAAACCCTGATAAGACAGCTTCAGAGGTATTTGCGACTGCAACTGAAAAGGTAATACAATTGCTAGTGCAATCGCCCAAATGAGCATGCGTAGCTTTGCTTTCATATGTACTCTTAGAAGTAAATTCTTTATTATCAATGCCCAAAAGGTATAGACACTACAATTGAACATGTGTCAACGCGATACATGAACATAAAGTGTAATCAAAAATGATGCCTATAAATAGCTAGCACCCCCTCTCACCCTTATTTAATCATCTAGATTAGTCATGCAAGATAGAGGATCTATGCTACATGGCGATTTTCAATATATGAACCCATTAGTTTGATTTACTTAAAGAAATCATATCACGATTTGGTTACATGTAGATTTATGGCCTTTATTAAAAGAAAAAGCCAAGATAACTCTTGGCTTCTTCTCGCACTCATTTCTATGAATAGTCTGTTTTATTCCACACTGTCAAACTCTTGTCTGGACAATCTATTCAGAGGTTTTTTGCCTGATTTCTGAATAATTTCATTGCATCTACCAAATTGCGTGGAGTAGAAAGTTTGAAGTCCATTCTTTAAGCTTTGTACATCCTTGTCGAGATTATCAATTCTCTTGATTTGTTCAGCACTTGGCTTACCGGCATATTGATTGATCGTACCATAAATTCCGGCCAATTTCTCTCGGAGTTTATCCTCACTGTCAGCAAACATCGTGCTTTTCTCGGCAATCATTTGTGTATGAAGTGAATCCAAATGAGAAACTGCTTCTGACAAATACTTCTTTTCAGAATCATCAATGATTGTTCTCATGCGCAATTTCAGTGAATCTCTCAGAGATGTTGTTTGCTCGGCAGTATATGCCAAATCATCAATCATGCTCCAAAGTCTTCTCGCAACTTGATTTTGGACTTGTCTGTCTTGTGGAGTATGAATCGACCTTTTAGCCGAATGTATGGTAATAGACCCTTTGTATTCCTGTCCATTCTTGCGTACACGAACAGTATATGTTCCCGGTAATACCGAATAGCCATAATTACCTCCTCCTGTATTTTGCGATATTGCCACGCGAGGGGCTTTTGTGCTCATATTCCAAGACATTAAGTTGATTCCCTTTCTTTTTGAAGCGGGTATGCTTGAAATCACTTCCCCCGAGTTTGGATCAAGAATATCAATATTCATTGGACCGATCATATGTCTGGATTTCAAGAAATAGGCAAATCGAGCGCCATCCGTGGGATTTGAACCACTAAACTCATCGGTTCCGGAAAATTCTTGAAAACTTGTTGCATAGGATTGTTCACTCGGACGAACCGGTAAAAAGAGCAATTCACTTTGTAAATCTTTGATTGCTAAATTGCGAATTGGTGTGATGTCATCGATGATGAAAACACCACGACCATGAGTTGCAATGATCAAATCATGTGTTTGTGGGTGAATGGCTAGATCTCTCACGGGTACATTTGGTAAATCATTCTTGAATTGCGCCCAAGAATTTCCGCCATCGATAGAGATGAATAAGCCATATTCGGTTCCTGCAAAAATCACATTGCGATTCACAAGATCTTCACGAATGACATGGGCATAACCACGAAGAGAATCACTTTTGAATTGCTTCCATGTTTTGCCAAAATCCGTAGATTTCAAAAGATAAGTCTGATGATCTCCACGAGTGTGATTGTCGAGTGTCACAAAGACAGTTCCTTTGTCAAAATGACTCGCTTCAACACAAGAAATCCAAGTATTTTTTTGAATATTAGAAGGCAGATTCAGCGCAACATTCGACCATTGTTTACCACCGGAAGTTGTCACTTGAATATTTCCATCATCTGTTCCTGCCCAAATGATTTGTTGATCAATCGGTGATTCACAAATCGAATATATCGTGCAATGATTTTCCGCACTTGTCACATCGCGCGTCACGCCACCCGAATTCACCGGATTATATTTCGTGGAATCATTCGTGGTGAGATCAGGCGATAATCTCGTCCAAGTATCACCATGATCATAAGAGCGATGAAGGTACTGAGAACCGATATATAGTGTCTTGGGATTGAGCACGGATTGAGCCATCGGAGTATTCCAATTGAATCGCAATTTCTTCTCCCCTTCTTCCTCAAAAGGGGCAATGGGCTTGGTTTCTCCGGAATTTACATGTCTTCGAACCGCTGATCCACCTTGAGATTCGAAATACATTATTTCCTTATTCACTCGGTCTCTAAGAACAGCAAAACCATCACCCCAACCGGTCGGAGACCAATCACGATTTTGAATGGCGCCGCCTCCCGGAATTCTATGTGGAGCCATCCAAGAGCCATTATCTTGCAGACCACCGAATATATTATATGGCTCTTCAACATCATGCGATATGCGATAGAATTGTCCGACAGAAAGATTTCTAAACATCGACCAAGAGACTCCCCGATCATATGATCTATACACACCGCCATCGGTTCCGAGTAGCAGATGTTGTGTATTCTCAGGGTCTATCCACAGTGCATGATGATCGGGATGTGTACCACCTCCATAATTGAATCCATTGAATGTTTTTCCTCCATCATTGGATGTACCCAATTGGAATGAAGGACGATATACTCTTTCGGGATTCAAAGGATCCACAACCAATTGTGCGAAGTAGAATGGTCTGGCGGTAACGCTTACAGCATTCGAAGTTTTTGCCCATGTCTCACCGCGATCATCTGAACGATAGAGTCCGCTCGAAGTTGATTCCATCATTGCATACACGGTGCTTGGTTGGGATGGTGCAATAGTTAGAATGATGCGACCCAAATCGCCTTCGGGCATAGACTTCGTGAGTTTTGTCCAAGTCTTTCCGGCATCGGTGCTCTTATACAATCCGGAACCGGATCCACCGGAGGCGAAACTCCATGCTTTTCTTCGAAATTCCCACATTGAAGCATAACAAATGGAAGGATTTTCAGGATCGATATCTACATCCGAACAACCGGTTTTTTCATTGACATAGAGCACTTTCGTGAATGTTTTTCCTCCATCTTCGGTGCGATATAATCCTCGATCTTCGCTGTCTCCCCAAAGCGCACCCAAACCTGCAACCAAGGCTATATCAGGATTTTTGGGATTCAATACCACTTTGGCGATGCGTTCGACTTTTTCGAGACCCAAGAATTTCCATGTCTCACCACCATCAGTGGTTTTATATAATCCACCACCGATTGAAACACTATTTCGAACATTGCATTCACCTGTTCCAACCCAGAGTACTGAATCTTGATGAAGCGGATCGAGTGCAATTGAGCCGATAGAATGTTGCTGTACTTTATTGAAAATTTGCTTGAATGAATTTCCATTGTCTTTTGATTTCCATAATCCACCCGCGGCAGATCCCACATAAATGGTGAGTCTTTTCTCGGAAGGAGAACCCGGAACAGGTACACGAATGGCTTCTATGGCCGTAATTCGTCCACTACTTGTTGCAGGACCAATTTCTCGTGCGCGTATGGAACCAAAAGTGAATGAAGTAAATTGAGCCTGTGCAATAATGCATTGACTCAAAAATAGTAGACCGAATATGAACAGTCTGTTTTGCATGTGAGTCTCCGCTTATTATTGTTTTTTGGGCATTGTGAAAACTGCATCATCAACAGATGCATTGAACTGATATTCCTTGACATAGGTCGAACTCATTGTCTCGCCATTCATTTTTGACTCAAATGCAAATGGCATGGTTCTTCCATCAATCACTTGATATTCACCAAGAAACATGTCGCTTTCTTCAATAACTCCTGAATTCATTGAGCGAGTCTTCCACTTGATGATGAGGTATGAATCGATATCGAGATAATAGGTGATCTCAGTTCCATCTGAATGTTTGGCAAGAACTTTATACACTTCAGATCCTTCGATTTCATCTTTGCCTTCATAACTGAGTTTTGCTCCGTCATTGCCTTCGGTAATGATATCATTCCAGATGAACATTATTGTTTTACCGGCATCGCGAGCATCATCGGCATTCATTGGTTGGGGGTCCATAGAACCCGTCCAAGGCTGAATACTCCAAGCTTGTTTGCCGTCAAAAGCCATTGTATAGTTGAGTCCGGCTTGAATGACAAGGTCCATGCGTGAACTACTTGGACTTTTGAGCGTAAATGTGATTGGACGCTTTTCTCCACCACCGCCACCTTGCGTTTGGGCTTTGATGATCACTGCACTTTGCTGTGGATATTTGTCTTTTCCACCAATGGCTTTATGATAACCTGCCATAATGGATTCCAGAGTTTGCGCCTCAATCATGTTTGAACAAAAGAGCATGAACATCAGCATCAATATTGTCTTCATATGTATCCTATAATGTATGATATGTGTTGGAAAAGCGAATATATTACGACGATTTTGTAAGTTAGTTTCAGATGTCTTTGTTTTTACTTTTCGAGTGTTTCTATCATGAATGATGCACATATTCACCTCTTGATCAATCATTTTCCAATCATTTTACCGATGATTGCAATCATTGCAAGAATTTCTGCCTTTTTCTTCAAATCAGAAGCACTTAAGCAATTCGCATTGATTCTCTTGATTTTGAGTGGCATTTTCTCATTCATGGCAATGCAAAGCGGTGAAAAAGCGGAAGAAATGATTGAGCAAACTGCGTTCTTTTCCGAGACTTATGTGCATGAACATGAAGAAGCAGCCGAAGTCTATGCCATATTCTCTTATGTAATTGCGGCCTTCGCGGCAATCGCATTGTGGGCAGAAATCACGAAGAAGAAATTTGCATTGATCTTGACTGAAATCACTCTCGGACTCTGTATTGTGTCGATGTACTTCGCGCAAAAAACGGGTAGTACAGGTGGTGAAATCAGACATGAAGAAATTCGGCCCGGTTTTGTGGTTCCGAATGCTGAGGATCATGAGTGATTTCTTCGATTGATTGCTTTTAATGCCTCTTTCTTGGTGAGCGCGCTCAGTGGAGATTTCTCTATAAAATCTTTGACAGATTCAGGATTGATATAGGAATATTCTCTGAGCGCCCATCCCATGCCTTTACGAATGAAAAATTCTTTTTCGTCCGCAAGCTTTACACAAAGAGCATAGAGCAATTGTTCATCTGTGTCTTGTTTATAGCGCTTCTGAAAGAGCAGACAGATCCGCCATAGCCAGAAATTTCCGGATTCCATCCACTTCTTGATATATTCATCACGCTTCTCGGGAAATTTCTCAAAATAGATGCCAATCAGCGGGGCAAGTGCATCAACAGTATCCCACCAAGAGCGATGTACTATCAGTATTGTCAAGAAATCAATTGCATCTTCTTCCCAGTGTTTATGTGCCTTCTCGGCAAATTCAATGGCGGAATACATTCCCTCTCTTTTGCCTTTGTTCATCAAGGTGAGAATAATTTCCTGCCAATCCAACAATGCATCTTTACCATAGGCATTCAATATATCTTTGGCAAATTGTTTGCGCTGAGGAGAAGGAATACCATAAAATTCATCGATATGCTTCATATATGCCGACATCTCTTTGCCACGATTTACATCTGCATTGACCTCGAAAAAATCGAGGAGCAAAGTGGCAAACGGATGCATCAAAGGAGTCCTAAAGTCAGTGTATCATCGATATCCGGGACTTCAACAAATTCACCAATGATGATATCGTCATCGGCACCTTGTAATTCCTGAGAAATACTGATCACTTTTTGTTTGACCATTTCAAGAAGAGCAAGAAAAGTAACCACGATCATCTTTCTGTTTTGCTCATGAACAAGACCAAAAAAACTCAGTCTTTTATTCTGCCGTATCATCTCAGATATTTCCGCAACGCGATGCTCAACGGTCAATTGTCTACGCTCTACATCATAATGTTTTTGCGCTTCAAGATTTCTGTCCAATGCCTTTTTCATAGCACGCATCAAATCAAATAGCGTCGTATTTTTCAGTGCATCATTGCTACCCAAATGTTGGCTTTCGGAATCGAAATATGTTCTATAAAAGTGATATCTCTCTCTTTCCGCTCTATCGGATAGATTTCCGGCCGCTTCTTTGAATTGCTTATAGATCAAAAGTCGATTGAGTAGCTCCGCACGCGGATCAATCTCTTCCACTTCCCCATCTTTGTTCACCTTTTCACGAGGAATGAGCATGAGTGCCTTGATTTGCATCAAAGAAGCCGCCATAACCATGAATTCACCCGCCAATTCGAGATCGAACATTTCCATGAGTCTCACAAAATCAAGGAAATCCCCTGTGATTTTTGCAATGGGAATTTCATAAATGTTGAGTTCATCACGGCGAATGAAATAGAGCAATAAATCGAGTGGACCCTCGAAATTTGGTAATTGTATGGTATAATTGGACATGTGAGAAGCAAATGATGAATGATTGCAAACTTATACAGTTTTACGGAAATTTTCGTTCTTTGGGAATGCTCCGTCCTCTCAGTATGTTTGCACTACCGTAATTGTGCTATACATAATGGAATACTTATGAACTCTTTTCTTGTAAGCATCATATTCATGATGTCAATAACCGTATATACCGATTTCATCACTGCCCAGGAAGTATTCAAGGGGACAGTAACCTATGAGTTATCCACAGACGATGGCGAATTTCCCCTAAAATTGACTACCAATGGTGATAAAGTTAAGGCAAGCGTTACAATGGCAATGGGTACTATGGACATGATCACCGACAAAAACGCCAAAGACCAGACAATGGTCATGCATTCGCAAAAGATGTTTATGCAGCTCACCACCTCTAGACTCGAGAAAATGAAAACTATGTTGAGTTCTATGGGCAAAGGATTTCAGGCACCCATCATTACGGAACCCGTCAGAACCGGTGAAACCAAGAAAATCCTGAATTATATATGTGAAAAAATGGTCGATAAAAGTGATGGAAATACAACGGAAATTTGGGTGACAGACAAAATCGGTTATCTGGCATTCATTGGCTCGCCAATCATTCCATTGCCATCATTGTTAAATTCCGATGCTGCAACATTTTTCCCATTAGAAATTCGCAGTATTAACTCGGATGGCGACACAATTATGAAACTGACGGCGCAAGAGATAATAATCGAAAAACCAATAGATGCCGAATTCGCAGTTCCTGCTGATTATTCGCCATTTTCCTTCCCCGGAAGCGGAAACTGATCATATACAGAATCGAGATTCCAAGCCGGGCAAATGTCCCGGCTTTTTTGTTTTCACTTCACTCCATATTGCCATCTCCTAACTCTTATCCACATTGACCCGGAATCATTGGTCAATCCTTTGTAATCCACTAAATTGTAGTAACTTTTTTTGGGTTATTTGGATGATTCCATGTTACTGAAATATGCCTCCGTGAAAAGAATATTTCTGATTGTACTCTTTTGTGTTGTGGGGATGATTTTTACAAATTCACTTCATGCTCAATATGTCGTCATCAGCGAATATCAGAATATTTCTTCAATACCTGAAGGTGAATACACAGAGTTACTTATTGTAGTTGATAAAGTTGACTTGGTGGGCTATACTCTCCGTGACAATAGCGGGAGCGGCGACTGGCAAGGAGGTGTACGATTCAGGGATATTCCACTTTGGAAAAATCTGAGAACGGGTACCGTCATAGTCATCGGACATCGAAATATCCCGTCTTCTGCAATAAGCGATCAGAATCCAAGTGATGGGTCTTTGGTTGTTGGAGCTTTGGACGCCAACTTATTTGATAAGGTATTGTACTCGACCACCGATTGGAATGCGAATGCACTCAGCATTGCTCAACCTTATGACATGCTACAATTGCTCGATCCTGCAGGTAACCCTCATTATACTCTCGGTCATGGAAGCGCAGCCAATCGAACAACATATTTTGATCCAATCATTGGATCAAAACTCTATCATGAAATCACCGGTATCACGAACAATGTCTATGTCTATCCCGGGCAATCATTGGCCGACTATAATATGCCAAACCCCTCGAATTCAAAGACAATGCATACTTTTTTTGCATCACCATCATTTCCTAATAGACCCGGTATTGTACCAACAGCATCAGATTTGAATGGTCTTTATTGGAGACAAATTCGTGCTCCACAATGGCCTTTTCCTTCCGTGACCGGAACAGTGACTCAATCCGGTGTGAATCTATCTTGGAATCAAGCGCAGGATTTATACCCTGAAGACAATTATCAGGGGTATCTCATCATGAGAGGTACCAATAATCCGAGTGGTATTCCTGAAGATGGTAGAACTTATGCAGTAGGCGACCCGATTGGAGGTTGGGATGTGGTGGCCATAATCATCGGTACTCCAAATACAACCTTTACTGACAATAAAACACTTCCATGCGGAGACAATATCAATTATAGGATTTATGCATTCCGTTATACTGCTCCCAATATTGCCATTGACAGTGTCTTTTGCTCCAGTCGTCCATTCTTAGGGAAAGGTCGTTCATACAATGAAACCACATTTGGCACATTCACTGCATTTCGTCCTGTTCCACAAGTACCAAGTATCATTGTAATTGGAACACCTGAGATTTGCGAAGGAACTGACGTAACGCTCAAAGTACAAACCACTTATCCAAATGGAACAGGATATCAATGGTTCAAAGATGGAGCTCCAATCGTTGGTGCAATTGCTAAAGAGTATAAAACATTGCAAGCAGGCTCCTATAAAGTTAAAATCAATGGTTTGAGCGGTTGTTCGAATGAATCCTCTTCACTCAATATTACTGTACTCCCCAAACCAAATGCACTTCTTAATCCAAATAAAGAAGTTCGCATTTGCACCGGTGATACAATCAAGTTTCAGGCAGGTCCTGCGGGTTCGACCTATACTTGGCTTTATAATGGAAGCCCCTTGCAAAATACCACGGCAAATTTTTCAGCAACAAATTCCGGAACATATCAAGTCATCGTCAAAGATGCCAAAGGTTGCATAGATTCATCGGATATCACGACTGTTGTCTATCGTTCCATCGCAATGTCATTCCCTGATCCCAAAATTGATTTTGGGAGTTTGGATGGATGCAAATCATCGGTTTCCGCTGATAATTTATTGCGCAATACGGGAAAAGACACCGCAATCATTACCAAAATTGATGTACCAAATGGCTTCCAATATGTGTCACCCGGCTTACCTATCGTTCTGGCTCCCGGAAAAAGTATCTCTTTAAAATTTGCTTTCACACCTGTTCAACCCGGTGAGAGTAAGGGTGATGTACTCATTCAAAGCTCCAGTTGTAATGCATTTGCTTCACTCAACTTGCGTGGTTTCAAAGAACAGACAAGTGTGATTCAATCATTTACCAATGCTGATTTTGGTATTGCACTTTCTTGTAATGTACAGCCCAGAGATACGGTGATAATGATAGAAAATAAAGGCAATGCAGATCTTTCTATAACCAATCCATTATTCTCGAGTCCTTATTCAGTTATCGCTCCAACAACATTTCCACTGATTGTAAAAGCTAATTCATCTAGTACTTTGACTATTCGATATGCCCCGACAGGCCAGGGGATATTCATTACATCAATTCTTCTTCCCTATACAGCCGGTACATGCAAAGACACATTGCGCATTGCTTTCACGGGTGAGGTTCGCACGCCTGCATATACAGTATCTGATCAGCCACTGCAACTCTCTTCGCTGCTTGGTTGCGTGATTTCCCGTGATACGAGTTTTCCTGTGACAAATTCCGGAAAAACAGACTTAACACTTACAGCGCAAAGTTCACCCGGAACAACCATACTCACTCCGCTTCCAATCAAGCTCAAAATGGGCGAGACAATGATGGTAAATGTTCGCATAGAGCCACCAACAGATGGTGCATATAAAGGAATCATCTCATTTCTTTCCGAAGAATGCGGATTGAAGAAAGAGTTCGTGATCAATACCACAAAAGAATCCGCTTCATATACTCTCTCAAAATCGAATCATCAATTCAATTCGCTCATCGGTTGTGATGCGCAATCCGTGCTGAAAGACAGCATCATGATCAAAGCGAGTGCACTTGGCATTTCAGGTGAGGCAACGATTTTAAATATTGATGTCACTGGTCCTTTCTCAGCATCAATCATGAGCGGAGACAAATTGACCGCCGGAAGCAAAGATTTCTTGATCACATTTGCACCGACGCAAGATGGTGTATTCACTGGCAAACTTACATTGACATTTGAGCCATGTGCAATCACAAAAACCATTGATTTGAGTGGTTCGCTATCGAGTTCAACAATTACAGTAAATCAAAATTCAATAGTATTTCCCGTAACCGATAGCGGTATCATTGAGCAAAGACAATTCTCTTTTACAAATACTGGTAAAGAGAATATTCGATTGAGAAGCATCGGAGGATTCAATGCTCCATTCAGCTATATATCAAGCAAAAGTATTGGAGAGAATATTGCACCCGGCGAAACAGTGACATTCAATGTTTCCTTTGCACCAATCGGCAATAGCATCGATTCAATGCTGGCACTATTGGAGATTGAAGGTCCTTGCCCGCAACAAATCAAGGTTGCGATTTCAGGTATCGGCAATCTTCCCTTGCCAACAGATGTGAATGGTCTTGCTGAACTTATTGGTGATAGTCAAAGTGCAAAACCCGGTGAAACAGTGATATTCCCAATTCGTATTTCAGCACATAATATCGCTGAAATGAATCTTGGTTCGATGTCATTCGACATAGCATATAATCGCAGTTTACTCCTCCCGAAAGTACTTCGCATGAAGCAATCGCAATTGACAGGCTCGATGAAAGAGTCAAGTCCGGGGATACTCTCATTCGCAATCAATGCAAATGATACACTCAGTAGAGTACTTGAAGGCAATCTCCTTGAATTTGAATGCATGGCTTTGCTTGGTGATACAATGAGTACTCCGCTGACCATTCAAAATCGAACATTTGTGAAGCGCACACCAGGTATTTGCGTACTGATATCCAATTCGCCGACATTCACTTTGGAAGATGTGTGTGATCTACCAAATCGACTGATTCGTCCAAATGGTAAACTTTCGCTTGCCAAGATCAATCAGCGTTTGAGTATTGAAGTATTTAGTCAGGATCGCACCATGCTTGATATTCACGCAATGGATGGCTCCTTGATATCCCGCATGGTTGATGGTTCACTCACAAGCGGAATCCATGAATTTGCCTTACCGATTGATATGCCATCCGGTATATATGTTGCGATATTGAAGTCAGGACATTTCACTCGCACATTACCATTTGGCCATGTGAAGTAATGGTGTCTCACAATGAAAAAAACCGTTCTCATCATATCGTATTATTTTCCGCCAATGGGATTGAGTGGTGTGATTCGTACATCAAAAATGGCGAAGGCATTATCAAAGAATGGTTGGCGGGTAGTGGTATTGACTGCCACACCAAAAGAATATCAAACCTATGATGAATCGCTTTTGCAGGAATTGATTGATGCGGGAGTTCATATGTACAGCACTCCTTCAAAAAATCCACCAAAGCAAGGCGAAGTGATCACTTCGCCGGGTTGGCTGGAAAGAAATATTCTCAAGCCACTTCGTGGACAAGTGTATTTTCCCGATCCTGCAATACGATGGAAACGCATGGCCATTGCTGCGGCAGATGGTATCATCAATGAATATGATATAAGTGTACTTCTCTCTGTTTCACCGCCACTGAGCAATTTTGTGATTACGGATTTGATTGCCGAAAGACATCAAATTCCTTTCTTGCTGGATTATCAGGATGGTTGGACAAAAGGTATAACTGTTGATCAACAACAAAAAGATCGCTCTTCCGCGCATTTGAAATTGGAGCATCATGTATTGAATCGTGCTGCAAGAATCATCGTGCCTTCTCGCAATGCTAAAGAGCAAATGATCAAGGATTATCGCTTCCTCAAACATGATGATGTATTAATCATACCCCCGGGATATGATAGAGATGACATACAAGGATTGGATGTACGCAAAGAATCGGGCTCAAAACTCATCATCATGCATACCGGCAGAGCCGATTATTCAGGTCAATTACCCGCATTCCTTCAAGGTTTTGCCGAATTGCTCAAATCATCGCCGGAGATAAAAAGAGATGTTTTGATTTCCTTTCCAGGTCTTGTGGATTCACTACTTCTAGCACATATTGACAAACTCGGCATTCGGGATTCAATACATCTTCCAGGCTATGTGCATCACAAAGAGTTGTTTGATGCAATGAGCAGAGCGCAAGTTCTACTTGCAGAAACAAAAAGTCAATTTCTCATTCCCCGCAAAGTGTATGAATATATCGCGATGCAAAAGACACTTGCATTCATCGCTCCGGAACAATCCGCATTGACAACACTTGGCAAAGAAAGTGGTGCAGGATTATGCTTACATGATACAAGCTCGACTGCTGTCGGAACATTTATTCGCGGAATACACTCTATTTGGAGAAACTCGAAACTTCCCAAGGTGAATGCAGGTTTTGCAGAACGATATGCAATGGACAATTATATCGAAGATTTATCCATTGCATTGACAAAAGCCATTCGATTGACATAATTGACAGTATTATCTGTCTCCATTTATCGCTTAAAGCCATGCGACGCTCACAAGTTCAAGAGATGATCAGCGGCGGTGAATCCACGACCGTAGAGTTCAAAAGAAAGTTCACAGAACCTGTAAAAATCGCAAAAGAGCTCACCGCATTTGCAAATACAAAGGGTGGACATTTACTCATCGGCATTGATGATGATAGAAGAATCGTGGGAATCTCAAGCGAAAAGGAAATCATGATTGATGTGGAAAGGGCATGTCATTTTTATTGCGATCCACCACTGGTCTATGATTTGTATATCATACCCTTCGATCGTGTGGACATAGCCATCGTGCATGTGCAAGAGAGTGATCAGAAACCACATTTTACTAAAAATCCTCTGAAACCGGATGAAAGCAAAGTCTATATTAGGCAAGGCGAAGAATCCGTTGCAGCTAGCAAAGAGATGGTCCGGATTTTACGCGGAATGAGAAGAGATGCAAAACCGCTTATGATAAGCATCACTGATAAGGAAAGAAGTTTATTTGATTTCATTGAAAAAAAAGGGCGCGCAACCATTCGTGATTTTTCAACTTTGATTAATATCTCCGATCGTCGTGCCGCAAGACTACTCGTTCGACTTGTAAGAGCCGGAATCTTGAATATTCATACAAATGAACAGTATGATTACTATACTTTGGTTGAAAGACCACATTGATTCCACCGATTTGTTCAATTTTCGGAAATTCCTACAATGATCACAAAGATCATCCTCTCTATTTTCATCCTGATTCCATTATTATCGGTTTCATTACATGCGCAATCATTCGAATTGGAATGGGATGCAATCAATAAGGAATTGGATAGCGGGAAGATTCAATCTGCAAAACCACTTCTCAATGCATTGTTCATAAAAGCAAAATCCCAAAAGCAGATGCCATCAATGTTGAAATGTATCATTCATCTGGCCGCAATCTCCGGAAGATCCAATGAACCTGATGATAAAAGCATCATTCTCACTTTGCAACGATTGAAAGATAGTATAGATTCAAAACCCGAAAAAGCAATCATTGACTATTTCATCGCCGAAGGAATAAGGAATTATTATCACTATACGCTAGAAGACATTAGAAAAAGACCTCACCTCAATGCAGATATCAATGATTTCAATCAGATGGATAGCTGGCATCAATCACAATTCCAACAAGCCATACGAGATAGAATCAAGAGTGCTGTACAAGATTCTTCAGTTCTTCTTTCTATTCCCGGAAGAACTTATACAGAATTACTAAGAGTAAAGGATGGTTCGGAATCGTATCGTCCGACTTTGTTTGACTTGATTGTGTATGCTTCCATCGCCCTTCTTGAAAAACTTGATCAAGATGTGGAAAGAGGATATAGACCAATCATTGCAGATATGAGGGTACTACAAACTGCATCAATTTTCATGCAGTCATCAGTCATTGATTTCAAAGGATATGACTTAGAATTCGGCATGATTCGAGATAGGATCAATCTTTATCAGTCATTATTGCGCAATCATGCAAAAGACAAAGATCAATCGGCATTCATAGATGCCAATATTCAACGATTGATCGGACTTTCTCCCACTCTTTCCATAGATGCAAAAGACTCTCTTCTCATCAATGCCCTCCTTGATATTGGAAATAATCCATCGCTTCATCCGGGTCAAGCCAATGCAATGATGGAAGCAGCTCTGCATAGCATCAATACCGATCAACCCGGTAAGGCATATGAAATAAGCAATCGTATCATTGAACTATTTCCAAATACAAAGTCTGCAGAGCAAAGCAAGATTCAACAAGGAAAGATTCGTAATAAATCATTGAACATAACTGTTCAGCAATATATTCTCCCGGGAAAACCATTCATTTTTAGAAGTGAATATGCAAATATTGATAAATTTTATTGCCGCTTGTATAAGCTCAATGAAGAAGTAGAAAAAAAGATTAAAAAACGGAGATATAGAGATTCATATCTGGATAAATCAGGTATCAAACTATTGATTGACATGCAACCGATACAGGCATGGAAACAGGAATTTCCCAAAAATGAAGATTATCGTCCACATAGTATTTGGAAGAAAGCACCTGCTCTAAATAAAGGTCGATATATCATGCTTATGAGCAATTCACCGATATTCGATATGTCCGGTGACAATGTGATTGTGCATGCAGAATTTACCGCAACTCCAATCATGGGCTTAATGCAAAAAGAAGCTGGTGGCAATACATTGATGAATGTACTGGACGCAGAAAAAGGAAATCCTCTTCGAGCAACAGTTCAGATCATGGAAAGCACATATGATCAAGATGATAATGCATATTCTGACATCATTTCCGATAGTTTCACAACCAATAGTAATGGTATTGCAACCATTCCGCCAATTGCGAATGAGAGTTATATTCGCGAACGCTATTTCCGCATTATATCTGCTCTTGACACACTCATCATTAGACATCCTGTGAATAGATTTCCGACAGGAGAATTTCAATCTAATGAGCGTTTGCAATTGTTCACAGATAGACAAATATATCGTCCCGGACAGACAGTACAATTTAAAGGCATTGCATTTACGCATGGCGCCATTGACTCAGCTTCAGTGCTTCGTAATAAAGAAATCATTGTACGATTTGTGGATGCAAGATCCAAGGTATTGGATTCATTACGATTGACAACTTCTGAATTTGGTTCATGTTCTTCTTCATTTGCCATACCTGAAGAAATAGTATCAGGTTTTTGTTCCATTCAAAGCGATCTCGGTTCTGTTTCATTTCGCGTCGAGGAATATAAAAGACCAAGTTTTGAGATTACTTTTTCCAAATCAGACATTGCCTACACAATCGGTGATCGCATTTCCGTGAATGGCATCGCAAAAAGCTATGCGGGGAGCAATCTATCAGGTGCCACATTCAAATATACAATCTCACGAATCACGAGTTTTCCTTGTTGGTTCAGATATTGGGTTCCAAGACCTGGATCTCGTGACAGAGAAATTGCCCATGGCACTGGTATTCTTGACATAAACGGAAATTTTGCAATCAACTTCGAAGCAATCAAAGATCCGATGCTCAATCCACTTGATGCACCTTTGTATTCCTATAAAGTGAATGTAGATATCATTGCAGGAAATGGAGAATTGCAACAAGCAGAAACCATCATTGATGTCGGCACATTGAAAGCAGTCTATGCATTCAAACATAAAGAGATCTATTCCACAAAAGAATCAGAAATCACACTTTCCTGCACATTGAATTCCGGAAAACCGGCTACAGGAATGCGTGGAAAAGTCATTGTAGAAGCTCTTGAAAAAAGCAAGCAATTGAAATTACCCATGCCCTTTGAATTTGGTGATGTGGAGGGTCTTTCCGATAAGGACAAAGAATTTCTCTTTCCAAATGATCAATGTGATGTCAATTCAACACAACTTGCCGGAAAAGCAATTGCAACTGTCTTTTCAGCTACTCTCACAAGTGATGATCAAGGATTTATACAACCCATACTGCCTTCACTGAAACCGGGAACATATCGCATCCGATTTGTTTCGGACAATGAGAATATTCCTTTCACGCTTGAATCCACTTGGTCTGTGATTGATGCTGAATCGAATTCTATGACTTTGGATGAGCATGTTCTTGTGCATATGAAAGACGTCAATTTGGAACCGGGAGATACAGCTCGCATAAGCATTGGATCAGCGTGGAAAGATGCTTCGATTCTCATGCAAATTGAATCAAGAGGGAGAATCATAAAACAAGAAAGATATACTCTGTCCTCTTCTATGAAGCAATTGAATATACCTATCATTTCCGGATATCGAGGTGGTATCGCAATTCATGTATCGCTTGTGAAATACAATCGTTTGATCACTAAGAGCATGTCAATCAAGGTGCCTTGGTCCAATAAACAGATTGCAATCAAAACAAAATTTCTAAGAGACAAAACAGCTCCCGGAAAGAAAGAACAAATGACATTTTCCATTGAAGGAGCCAATAAGCAGCATGAAATATCAGGCATCATCTATGATGCTTCGCTGGATGCATTGGCCCCAAGACAATATATGGGTGTATATAATCTTTGGGAACCGATTTATGCTCAAGCACAACCGACAGGATTAACAATAAGTACCATGTTCTCTTCAGCATTATTCGGTGATCGCTGGAATGAGGCAGGCAATGGATTTTCTGATATCCGAGAATTTGATGAATTTAATTTGGATCTATTGCTTGGCGGAATATTTGGTCGCACCGAAGTAGTGTATTACTCCGATATGATGATGGCCAAGAACATGATAGAGAGTCCGATGCAATCCCCAAACAGAATGCTGAAAGCTATGGGAAGCAATGCAGTTCGGGATGAAGCTCAGTCTTCCAAACAAATCACGCCTCGCATTGCAATGCAGGAAACAGCATTTTTTGCTTCAGCTTTACAATTCCAAAAGGGCGATGCAAGCATTGAAACCATAATGCCCGATGCTTTGACAAGATGGAATATCAGACTTTTTGCGCATGGAAAAGACATGAGTTTTGGATCTTTGGACACATCCATTATCTCACAAAAAGAATTCATGATTGCAAGTCATATACCACGATTTGTGCGAAGTGGCGATTCAATGAATCTTCGTTCTACACTCTATGTGCTTGGCTCAGCATCAAGCCTCAAAGGCAAGGCAAAACTTTCCTATTTCATTGATGAAGATTCTCTTTCCATCAATACCTTGGCATCTGATTTTACGGCAAGCACATCTTCTCCCGGACAAGTCATGTGGAATATTTCCATTCCAAAGGGTCGCGCTATGACATTCACATTCTCCGGTGAATCCGATTCATTTGAAGATGCGGAGCGATATACCATTCCGATTCTTCCAAGTTCCCTTCCGATCACTGATAGATATGCATTGTGGCTCAATCCCGAGGTCAGTTCCAAGAAGTCCATTACATTGGAAACTGCAAATGATATTCAATCACTCTCCATTCAAGTTTCTTCTGAACCCTATTGGTATGCATTGGAAGCACTTCCGGATTTACTTCAAAAATCATTTGGCTCGAGTTTGGATCAACTCAATCGCTTACTTGCTTCAATTTTTGCTGAAACATATATCCTGGGCAATAATGCAATCAGCAAAGTCTTGCGCGATTCATTGATGAAGGGTAGAATTTCAGGAAATCTGACACAAGAGAAGGGTCTTTCAAGCAGCGATATAGGTCCTTGGGAATCAGATATGCTCTCGCAAGACAGACAGGCCAATAATATTTCCATCTATGCTGAACCCGATAAAATCAAGAGAATCGGGGAACAAGCTTTTGATGAGTTACAAAAAATGCAATCAACATCAGGTGGTTTTCCATGGTTTTCGGCAATGTCTGAAAGCCCATATATCACTAAGCAAATCTTGATCGGACTTGGAATCGCCGAATCAATATATTCAATCAGAAAAAGTAATCGTGATGCTCTCTTTTTGATTGATCGTACCATAGAATGGCTTGATGAAACATTCACAAGAGATATAGAACAATCACTAAAAACGATGATCAAAAATGATACCTTCAGACTGGCATTCTCCGATATCCATTATTGTTATGCCCGTTCTTTCTTTCTGAAATCTCATCCACTTCCAACAGATGAGAATATGTCCATCATCATCAAATCCCTTTGGAATGAACGCTTGAAACATGGATTACAAGCAGAAGCAATGATAGCTTTGTTTTTCAATCGAATGGGTGAGAATGATAAAGCAAAAGCCATGCTTCGATCGCTCAAAGAACGATCAGTGCAAAATGAATACGGTTATCATTGGTCACTCAAATCCAATCTATGGACTGATGCCGATATTGAAACACATGCACTCATTCTACAGGCATTTGATGAGATACACTCAGATAGTGAAGTTCGTGCCGGAGTTTTGACCTATCTCCTGAAGCAAAAGCAGACCAGAAATTGGGGTACCCCATCTGCAACTTTATCTGCCACAATGAGCTTGCTAAATAATACGGTTTCATGCTCGAATAATTCCATTACTCTCAGCATCGATGGCATTCAAATCAAGAAAAATGCGACCGGATTTCCGGGAATACTGACACATACAACCAAAGATGCATCCATGGTCAAAAGCATAGAACTAACCACCGACAAGAACTGTCCTGCCTGGGGCGGAGTGTATAGACATCGCATCGTTCCACTGAAAGAAGAGTTTTCCGCCGCAGAAAGTGAATTCAGCATATCAAGACAATTTCTGAGAAATATCCCCGGAAAAGGACTCATCCCACTCAAAGAGGGCGAACAACTCACATTAGGTGAGAGAATCATGATTCGCATCAAGGTTTCTACTCCAAATACGATGAATTATGTACAAGTCCAAGATCTCTTCCCTTCTTGCTTTGATATTATGGCTAATATGTCTGAATATCGTCATTATCAGAATCTTTGGGCATATATCATACCACGAGACAATACCATGAATTTCTTCATTGATTATCTCCCAAAAGGGATATCATTCATGGATTATGAAGTGAAAGTTGAAAAGACAGGAACATTTTCCAAAGGCATGATCAAAGCTTATTCCATCTATGCTCCCGAATATGGCGCAATACATGGCGGTGGAATGATTCTCTCCGCCCCATAATATGCCCTGAAATGCTTCGGACAAGTCGCAAAAAATCGCCATTTTTGCAGTATGGATAACAATGAGCAAACCATAGAATCCAAGCCGATTGTGGCCAATAAACCGAGTATTGTGACGCGCATTTCTCGTTTTGTCGGACAAATGATCTCCGGGCTCTTTCTCCTTCTCATTTTAGGAGTGCTTGGAGCATATGTATTTGTTCAGACAGATGTCTTCCGCGAATGGCTGAGACCCGTATTAATCGAACAGATCAATAAGCAAATCAAGGGGAAGATATATTTCTCAGATATGAGAATTGATATTTTTCGTGGAATCATCCTTCATGACATATCATTGATCGCAGCCGGTGACACCGTTTTACAGGCGGGAGATCTCTCGGTTTCCTATACTCTCGAGGCATTGCTCAATCGTTCCATCAGCGTGAGTACCCTATCTCTCGATCACCCTAGCATCAAAATACTCCGTTCAAAAGACAGTACCTGGAATGTCGAGCATATCCTATTTCCCGTTCCTGAAGACCCCAATAAACCTCCTTTCGATTGGCAGATTACACTTGAGAATCTTGAAATCTGCGGTGGTTCCATTCGGGTTTTTGACTCTTTGTCCAAAAGAACACCAAGAGTGTTCAATGCAGGTGATTTGGCTTTACAAGATATAAACCTCATTCTATCAGGGAAAGCATATCCCGGCATTCATAGATATGACATTAACATTGCCTCTCTTTCCGGAAGAGATCTCAAAAGTGGGTTTACGCTGAATGATGCCTCGCTCAAGGCATTGCATCAACAGTCCGGAATCATCATTGATAGATTAAACATCAGTACACCAAACACCAAACTTCGTTTATCAGGCAGAGCCGATGGACTGGATGTGTTTGATTCCCTGTTCACAGAAAAGTTTCCAAAAACTCTCATATCGATTGCACTTGTTTCAGAACGATTTGATTCCGATGATATACGAATATTCTTTCCTAATGTCGGAATATTCGGAGTTTATGACATAGATCTTGAGGCCGATGGAACATTTCGTGAGATCAATGTGGCCAATCTCGATATTGGCACAAGACAATCTCGCTTGAGAGTTTCAGGATTACTCAAAGATGTTGGTGATGCAAAGAAATTCTTTTTCAATGCAGAGGCGATGGGACAAGCAAGCATAGATTATGATATGCTTTTAAAGCAAATTCCCATTCTTGGATTGCCGCCATTACCTTTCTTGGGAAATGTGACTTTCACATCATTGCTCGTGAAAGGAAAACCTTCCGATTCCTTGCATATCCAACTTGATGCGAATACTAAATCTGGCGCATTGAATGGATTTGCAAATCTCACTTTTCGAAATCCGGAACTCGGTTATGAGAGTGATATGCAATTCACAAATCTCAATCCCGGTGCGATCATTCAAGATGAGCGTTTGAATGGCAATGTGAATATGCATATGAATATTGCAGGAAAAGGAACGACTTTGCCCACACTTGATGCAGCGATTCGCATTGAGGCAGAACCATCTCGATTGGGTGAATATGCCATATCGTCCATGCTCTTTAATGGTCATGCATCTGAAGCAGGATTATTGATGATTGATACGGCAAATATCATTCTCAAAGAAGCAGTTCGTGGAATGGACGAATTCGAAAATCAACTACGATCAGCATTTCGATTGTCCGGCATGATTGATGCAAGACATGCAAATCCCCTCTTCGACATTGAAGCAGAATGTGAAAATATTTCACCCGCAGAAATTTTCAATACAAAAAAACTTCCGACACATTTTGATGGTTCCATCACAATGGTCATGCGAGGAATGCATTTGGACAGTTTGGAAGGCGATATGCACATGCATGCCCGACAAATCATTTTCAATGATAGAACCGTTCGTCCGCAGAATGTTGATGTGAGTATTCGCAGGGAAAGTCCGAAAAGAAGACATGTCACGATACAATCACCCATGTACTCAATTAAGGCGGATGGAGAATTTACATTCATATCACTCATCACAACGATAGATCATACAGTCGGTAGCGTGATTCTCGAAGGAGAAAAGAAATACAAAGGTATGTCAGGTCTTGATTTAAGTGATCACCCACTCATGCCGATGATGGATTCTTCAATTCTTGATGTTACTATTCAGATCAATGCTCGCGATTTAGCACCTGTGAATTTATTCATGGATGGAATCAATGCCGCTGGTGAAGTGAAGATGAGTCTCGGGATAAAGTCAGATAAGAATGCAACGATATTTACCATTGATTCACTTCATGCATTGAATGGTCATATTTTCGGACCCGACAATGACGGAGCCAGTTCACCATTTGTAATGAAAGGCATCATCAAAACAGAACCCGGAAATCAGGGTCGAAGAGTATTGAGTGATTTGACAATATCCGCAATTGCAGAAGACTGGCTTACAATCAATGCACTCACACTGAAAAAACCTGCATTGAATTTTTCATTGAAACATACCGATTTCAAAGGCACATTTTCGGGTTCCATCGGTGATGATATCTATGCACATATTTCGACGAGTGCACTATTTACAGATACTTCATTCACATATGATGCAGATATCTTTGACATCACATATCGCAATCTTACTTGGAACAATGCAGGGACATTGAAAGGTAAATTGTCAGGAAGTGGGATATACTTTGACAATATTAATTTCAGCAGAGTCGGAGCAGAATCAATCAATGCTACAGGCATGATTTCAGAAAAGACATTTAAGAATATGAACATAGCATTGACCAATTTTCCTTTGAAAGATGTAAAGAAGTTGCCATTCCTACCTGAAGACATTCGAGAGGTACTTTCAACATTGCGTGGAAATGCTCGTACAACGATCATAACCGCAGAAGGTCCTTTCCGCAATCCACAATTCTCCTGTATTGGAGCAATAGACAGCATCTTTTACAATGATATCGCTGTTGGGAATCAACAATTCATACTTCATCATGCGGATTCAATGATCACAGGTTCAGTTGATGTGACAGATCTTCGTAATGCAGGAGTAAAAACTCTCACAATTGATATTGAGCAGATTCCCTATAATCTTGCAATTGGAAATGCTAGTGAGTCAATGCGAAGAGATGAACCACTCGTGGTGATTGCACAAGCAAATGGTCTCTCAATTGCAACAATAGCTCCTTTCATTCCCGGAGTCTCCGGTTTAAAAGGCAAAGCAGATGCAACAATCACTTTGGGTGGTTATGCACCTGATGGCATCAATTATGGCGGAAAGGCAACCATTCGTGATATGTCTTTTGTGCTTGATGCCACCAATATCCGCTATTCCGCAGAAGGAAACATATATCTCAAAAATGCTACTGCAAAACTTGACAGCATATTCATACGCAATGACAAATATGATTTGCCAAATGGCGAAGCTGTTATTACGGGCAATCTCAATCTATATGACATCATCTATATCAAGAATTTCGATTTGAACATTGTGTCAAAACAATTATTGGTATTGAGTGATGCGTCTGCCAGCACCATGCCGGCGATGTATGGAAAATTCACCATTGCATCGGGTCAAAATCCACTTCGATTTTATGGAACATTCAAGAAGCCATTTTTGCGAGGAGATGTAAAAGTGATGCAGGCTTCGATAACGATGCCGCCGGAAGAAGAACAAGTCACTGCATCAGGAGTACGATATACTGTTTTGAACACTGAGCAAAGACAATTGCTTCATTCACCTGAAAATCCAGTGACGGATTTATTCAAGGCATTATCTGAAGCAGGTATATCCAAGAATGAATCTCAGGAGAAGTCCAAAGACATTGGTAATGAAGGCATTGACGATAATGAATTATTGCGAAGAAAAAGAGCCGGTTTCAATGATTTATTGGATTACGATCTAAATGTTCTCATGCCGGGTAAATTTCTCCTCAAAATGATTCTAGGGACATTTGAAGAGATTCGTGCAAATGTTGAGCCAACCAATAAACAAACTGCATTGCGTTTTCAAAAGGAATCATTCAAACTTCCACGACTCTTTGGTGAGATCAAATTACTCGAAGGTTCACAGTATAAGTTTTTGAAGGTATTTGATGCATCCGGGAGTTTACTGTTTAATACTGGTGAGTTAACCAATCCGACTTTGGAATTACTTGCCGTTTATAAAGGTCAGACCCGATATGATGATGTACTAGAGAATTTCCGAGTCATCATGAGAATTACGGGAACAAAAAATCTTCCACAAGTTGCCATCACTTGGGAAAGTAATGGCATTGAGGCTATCGGTGATTCCTCCCAAATCAGAAATGATGCACTCATGAAATTGATTGTGGGAAGAACGCAAGCTGAGTTATTTGGTCGAGGCTCAGCCGGGGGAGGAATTGGCACCAGAGGCTTGGGTGATCAATTGTCCAATTCACTATCAGCGGCCGCATCACAATTATTTTCAGGTTTGCTTGAAGGTACAGGTTTATTGACAAATGCTACGATCAATTTACAAGAAGGTTTGTCTGATTTATCACAGGCACGGTTAAATCTCAGCGGACAATTATTCAGCGATGTTGCATGGAGAGCTGCCGGAACAATCGGTGATCTTTCTGGAAATTATGAATTTAGCGTGGATGTTCCCGTCACAATTCTCGGAGATTATGATGCACTTCGCAATTTGCTTTTGCAATTGACAAGAGCATCGGCGCCTGCGAATGCAATCTCCACGAGACAACAAAAAGAATGGGAAATGAAAATTAGTTGGCGTTATGCATTTTAATAATTGATACATATGATTCTACTTAAAGACGTACATAAATCATTCGGTCCAAAACATGTATTACAAGGTATCAATCTTGCCATACCAAATGGAAAAATCACTTGTATCATCGGCAAATCCGGATCGGGAAAAAGCGTATTGCTCAAGCATATAGTTGGTCTGCTCACACAAGATCAAGGTGAAGTCCAGATTGATGGATATTCCGTTGATTCGATGACTCAAAAAGAATTATTTGATATCCGTAGAAATATCGGCTATGTGTTTCAGGGTGCTGCATTGTTTGACTCAATGACAGTATATGAGAATGTGATTATTGGATTATATGAACATGGCGAGCACGATATGGATATACTCAATAGCGAGGCACGCAGAGTATTATCTGCCGTTGGATTACTACCCGATATTTCTGAAAGCGGCACGATGCATTTTGAAAAAGAATTTGCTTTGCTGAGTGCTAGAAAACCGAGCGATCTCTCCGGCGGGATGAAAAAGCGCGTTGGTGTTGCCAGGGCGCTCGTGGGGAGTCCATCCTATATATTCTATGATGAACCGACAACGGGTTTAGATCCTGTGAATTCAGAACAGATAGACAAAATGATACTTGAATTGTCGAAGAAGCTATCAATCACATCACTTGTCATCACACATGATATGTTTTCTGTATTCAATATTGCTGATCATGTTGCAATGCTTGATAATGGAAAAGTATGTTTTGAAGGCGATGCACATACTTTGCAAATAACTGAAGATCCCATCGTATCCGAATTCATCAGTCGCTTTCAATCTGATGCTCGGATGCAATAAAGTACAATTCCCCACTTTGTTTCATAAACAATAGCTACACATGACAAAGCGTACAATTAAAAGAGAAGATGCTCTTGATATTCAACATAAGAACATTGATGAAGTGATTATTGTGAATGATATTATGAGTATGACCGCCATTTGCGCTGATGAAGCATTAGCAAAAGTGAGAGGACGATAATTTATGTCAAGAAGAATGATCCAAAGAATTCTTGAGCAATGTCACTACATGACAGTACTCCTGATCATTCTTCAGGGATGCGCAAATCCATTGCCACCTTCAGGCGGACCCCGTGATATGGAGCCACCGAGCATCGTGCGTACGATCCCTACTGATAAAACTATGCTGTTTAATGAGAATAGTATTCTTATTGAGTTCAGTGAATATATTGATAGAGCTAAGGCGCTTCAAAGCATCAACATCACGCCCGCAGTGAAGTATGAAGCATCATGGAGCGGAATAGAATTGGAACTGGAAATTACCGAGCCATTGCAAAAGAACATCACTTATGCATTGTCTATAGGGACAGATTATGCCGACTTTGCTGGTAATAAGCCGAGTCAATCTCATACGATCATTTTTTCGACGGGAAACTCCCTGGATTCAGGTATGATTCAAGGGAATGTATTCGGTCAATCTGCCGGAGCATATGTCTTTCTACTTTCGGTGATGGATACAATCTCATTTGATCCAAGCAAGCAATCAACCACCTATAAAACGCAGATTGGAGCAAGTGGAGAATTTACGTTCAATGCTCTGAGCACGGGAACATATCGCATCTATGCATTAATGGACATGTTCAAAGACGGACTCTATGATATTGGAACTGATGGATTTGCAATGGCATCCAGAGATATTAGTGTTCCCTCTGAATCTCAATCGATTGCAATGAAAATGAGTGCTCCCGAAGATACACTCTCTCCAATGCTGTCAATGGCAATGCAAACTGATAAGGGAATTATTGAAGTTCGATGTACCGAACCCATATTCCCTGAATCAATCAATGCCAAAGGTTTCGATTTGAGAGATGAAGCAGATAATACCATTATGGTTCTTTCTGCATATGGTCATCATCAGAAATCACAAATAATTGTGATTGAACATGCAATTGGTCAAATGCCGAAAAGGATTTCACTTTCTCGTGATTTTGCTCCGAAGGATAGTGCCGGAAACATCCTCATGGATACACTTTCACAAAGAGAAATACAATCAAAAGAAGAAATAACTTCCAAACCAAAAGTTCATTTCTTGTCGGTGAAAGACAGTGGGATGATTGCACAGAATCCCATGATAGAACTGATACTCACACATTCTATAGATATTGAGGAATTGACCAAAAACATCAAGATGCAATATGGAACAATCGACATACCATTGAGCATAAGAGCAAA
>CANLII010000024.1 GCA_947491315.1 Ignavibacteria bacterium | reverse complement strand
GGACATATCATCAATGTTGCAAGCGTTGCAGGAACCATGGGATTTCCATTCAATAGTGCCTATGTGTCTGCCAAACATGCCGTGATGGGCTTTACTGCCTCCCTTCGAGCAGAACTTGCCGGTTCGAATATCCATGCAACTGCGGTTTGTCCGGATGGCGTGATCACTGAATGGGGCGCCGTGACAGAAGGCGGTCCTATTGGTAATCTTTTCATGGCGGGAATCAGAGAGTCTCGCAGGATTGCCAAAGAACATGAACTAGGACTCGCTCCACTTGTTCCGATGCTGACTGCAAAGGATGCGGCGCAAATCATCTATGATGCGGCAATTAATCCTCCGACACATGATGTGTACACACATGCAGGTACTCATGAGCGCGCGATTGGTTTTGCAGAGAATAGAACTAAAGCAGAGCAGTCGATGCTTGCTCTCTATATGGGTATGCAAAAGGCTTATGGTCAACAATAGAAAATGCGTATTTTTGGCCTTTGCGGAGTGTGGATCAGCACTTTAACATACCACTCTCGGGAATTGAGATCGGGATCTTTATATCTTCTCAATCCAGCAGTTGAATTCTTGAGGCGATCCCCGGTGATCGCCTTTCTTTTTGAAAAGCTCATATACTCATGATTATTGATATCATTATCATTTCCTATAATACTCAAACATTATTACTTAATTGTTTGAACACTCTGCATCATGTTCCGCAAGGAGTGGATATTGGAAACATCATAGTAGTTGATAATGCGTCGAATGATTTGACAGTTGATAATGTGCGCGCAACTTTTCCAAATGTGCAAGTGATTGCTTTACAAGAAAATGTAGGGTATGCTTCCGCTGTGAATATCGGGTTTAAGGAAACTTCCTGCGAATGGGTATTCATTGGAAATGCTGATATCGAGTTTAGACCCAATACCTTGATTTCTCTTTTTAATGGCATGAAAGGATTTTCAAGTGTCGGAATATGCTGTCCACAACAGGTCTATCCCGATAATTCACGACAAAGAAGCTGGGGCTTTTTTCCGGGTATCTCCGAAGCAATTCATTATGTGACCTTTACTTCCGCTATTGAAAATATACTCGAATCAATTTCCATGAAACTCGGCATCAGAAGATCTTCGCGTTTCATTCCTTATGCCGATGGCGCGGCATTACTCATTGAATCACAGGCATTTAGGAATATCGGTGGATTCGATTCCGACTTTTTCTTTTTTGGAGAAGAAGCAGACTTCTGTCACAGAATGTGGGCATCAGGCAAAGGAGTATTATTTGTTCCGTCTTCTATCATCATGCATGTTCGCGGTGCCACTTATGGAGGTAATTCTCCATCCATTCGTTCACTAGAAATGCTGATTGATTCTAAGATTCGATTCATCAAGAAAAACACTCCCGATGCATCCATTGGATTGATCATGTTCATCATGGGAATCTATCATGCGATCATGGCATTGATATTCACCCCATTGTCCATCTTGAGCAATCGTTTTCGTGGAAAGGTGAAAATGAATGCCGTATCAACAGGATTATATTTCATGAGAATTCGCTCACAAGCTTTACAAAAACAAGTATCATGAAGATTGCCATACTTACCATCGGCGATGAATTATGCATCGGGCAAATCATCAATACCAATGCGGCGTGGATGGCTCAGGCATGCACTGAGATTGGTGGAATCGTATTAAGACATATCACCATTAAAGATGGTATTGATTTATTACTTAATGAATTGCATTCCCTAAAAAAAGAATATGACTGCATCTTGATGTCAGGGGGATTGGGTCCTACTCATGATGACAAAACAAAAGAAACTCTTCTCGCATATTTTAATGATGCATTGATTCTGCATGAACCAACTCTTGATTCACTTAAGACAAGAGCAAGACTTCGGGGTTTGCCTCTCAATCAAAGAAATATGGATCAGGCACTTGTCCCTTCAACATGTACAGTTCTGGAGAATCCAAGAGGAACCGCACCAGGCATGCTCTTCCATGTAGAAAATGTGATCTATGTTTCTCTACCCGGAGTTCCATCGGAGATGAAAGGTATCATGCAAGATCATGTGATTCCTTTTTTGAGAAAGCATATTGAGCAAGAGCAAGGAAAGATTCCATATTATCATACAATTCTCACCAAAGGTATTCCTGAATCCGCGCTGGCTGATTTGATCGGTGAACCTGATCTGTTTCTACAAAAAGATGAATCGCTTGCATTTCTTCCTTCATATCAAGGTGTGCGATTGAGATTGGGAATTCTCAGCATTGATCCAATTCAAGCCCAACAGAGATTGATGGAAATACAAGCATTTTTGAAAAATGTAATCGGCGAATATGTCTATGGTTTCGGCAAAGCTTCATTGCTTTCTGTCACAACTGATTTACTGATTCAAAAGCAATGTACAATCAGTGTTGTGGAATCATGTACCGGTGGATTGCTGGGAGCTGAATTCACAAAGCAATCCGGATCATCTGCATATTTCATTGGAGGACTTCAAACCTATTCCAATGATCTAAAAATGCAATTGGCGCATGTTGCACCTGAGTCACTTGAACATTTTGGAGCCGTTAGCAAGGAAGTTGCAGAGGAAATGGCAATAGGCGGTAGGAAGGTATTGAAAACAACATATTGTCTCTCAATCACAGGCATCGCCGGACCCGACGGTGGCACGCAAGTAAAACCCGTAGGAACAGTTTGGATCGGACTGGCAAGCGAGCATGAGGTTGTCTCCAAGCGCTTCAATTTCGGAAATGATCGTGCTATCAATCGCGAGCGGTCAGTCATGCAAGCAATTGCAATGCTCCATGATGCACTAGTTTCCTGAACATAACAATAGAATCAATTGTCAATATTTCCCATCTCTTCAAAACTGATTCAATATGCATCGGTGATATCGTAACTCATGCCACAGAGGGGAAATGGACATGATACAGTGTTTAGTACCGCGGGGTAATTTCCGTGATTACATATTGTGGTCATGTGCATGGTCTTGAAGAAACGCTGGCTATTGAAGATAGGATGCGAAAACTCCCCACAAATGAATAACACGAACATGATATGACCCCATAAATCAATGTATATCAACTAATTATAGAGTCTTTCGCTAAAAAACTATTGATTATTCTTTGATCACATATTGTTCGGTAAAGCGCAATAATGCATCCTTCCTTTCGGCAGAAACATTCACTGAAATACGAATGCCTTCATCCATATCTTCCCTTTCGACTATCTCACCAGCGGCATATATTTTGGTCATAATATTCATGGCATCATATGGCAAGTGAAATCTCAGTATTGTACTTTGCAGTAATGCGATTTCTTGCAGTCTTTCAAGCAAAGTAACAATATTCAGTCCTTTCACCGCTGAGATGCAAATGCTCCCCGGGAATTCTATCTGCAAATCATTAATGGTGGATGGATCTTCCAATTGATCGATTTTATTGAAGACAATCACTACCGTTTTATCTTCTATATCAAGGGATTTCAGAGTTTCCTGCACAACCTGAATATGCTCTTTGAATGCAGGATGCGTACAATCGACTAAATGAATGAGTGCATCTGCTTCGGCAGCCTCGGCCAATGTGCTTCTGAAAGATGCAACAAGATGTGCGGGTAATTTGCGAATGAAACCCACCGTATCTGAGAGCAACATTAATTGTCCATTCGGCAATGGGCATTGTCTGACAGTGGTATCAAGTGTTGCAAACAATTTGTCTTCAACATATGTATCCGCACCAGTCATCAAATTCATCAATGTAGATTTTCCCACATTGGTATACCCCACCAATGCAAATCGAGACATATTATCTCGCCCCTTTCTCTGCTGTTTTCTCTGCATGTCAATGTCAATCAGTTTTTCTTTCAATCGAGTGATCCTATCGCGTATCAATCGACGATCGGATTCAATTTGTGTCTCACCCGGACCCTTTGTACCAATTCCACCGAATTGCTTTGAAAGGTGCGTCCACATTCTCGTGAGTCTCGGCATCAGATATTGCAACTGCGCCAATTCCACTTGCGTTTTTGCTTCCATGGATCTGGCTCGCGAAGCGAAAATATCGAGAATCACGCCGCTTCTGTCGAGTACTTTCACATTCCATTCTTTTTCAAGATTTCTGACCTGCATAGGGGTCAAATCATCATCGAAAATCACGGACTGAATATCATCTTGTTCAATCATTTCTTTGACCTCGGCAACTTTTCCCTTTCCGATCATCGTTGATCTGTCTGGTCTGACACGCTCCTGATATACTTTCGAAACAACTTCTGCGCCGGCAGTTTCTGCTAGGAAAGCTAATTCATCGAGATACTCCATGGCTTGAACTCTATCTCCACCTTTTTTGACGACGGATATAACAATGGCTCTTTCGATGGGTTTTTCTGTTGGAAGTAATTGCTTCATGTAAATGTCTTAGTCCATGAGAAAACGAAGATTGCCTCGACCGAATATGCTCATGATTTGTTCACTGATTTCATGATTGCAGGCAATGGGTTGATTGGTGGCCACATAGTGCGTTTTAAGTTCACCAGTGGAATCCATCAATCTGAAATGTAATGTACTCATTCCACCATTGGTCATGAGTGCATTGAGTTCTTTAATTTTTGAAATGACTTCTGCATTGTCTTCAATAGTGATCATATAGCCTTTCCCAAATTTTGTGGGCGCTTCTTCAATAGGCATAGCATCATCGGCAATGATTTTGAGTTGTTCACCATTGAGTTCGCTTTTGCCTCTGACGAGGATGATCTTTTCATTCTGAAGAAAATGCTGATAACGACTATAAGCATCACTCCAAAAGAGAATATTTGCTTTACCATTGAAGTCTTCTATCGTGACTATGGCCATCGTCTGCTCTCTTTTGTCAAGCTTCGTCACTATACCGGTGATGATGCCGGCACATCGTACATGCTTACCAATAAGTGGACTGTCCGTTCTATTCAGTTGTAATGTGGAGAATGACAATGCATGAGCTTTGTATTGATTAAGTGGATGACCGCTCAAATAGAAGTTCAAGACTTCTCTCTCTTTTTGCAAACGATATCCTTCATTCCATGCTTTTAGATTCGGTAGTTTTGGTTCTGTTATTTCACCTTCGGTGGTTCCACCAAATAAATTTTCTGTATCCGATTTCAAATCTTCCTGAATGCGCTTTGCATATTCCAAAGCAGAATCAATGGTTGCAAATAACTGCGCGCGATGTCCATGTTGCATTGAATCAAATGCACCTGAACAAACTAGCGGTTCGAGCGTTCTACGATTGATCAGTTTGAGATTGACTCTTTTCACAAAATCAAAGAGTGATGTGAATGTTCCTTTTGATCGCCCTTCAACAATGGCATCTACGGCTGATATTCCAACATTTTTGATTCCTGCAAGACCAAACTCCACTGTTTTGGAATCTGATGCGGTGAAAATTGCAAAGGATCGATTGACATCGGGTGGCATGACAGTAATACCGAAAGATCTTGCTTCATCGATCAATTGTACGATTTTATCCTGATTATGTAATTCAGCTGTCATATTTGCCGCCAAAAACTCTGCCATATAATGCGTTTTCAGCCATGCTGTTTGATAAGCGAGATATGCATAAGCACATGAATGGGATTTATTGAATCCATACGAAGCAAATTTCAAGATCAGTTCAAAGATCTCTTCGGCCAATGCTTGTGGTTCGGCAACTTTGCTGATGCAACCTTGTATAAAGACTGGATTCTTCAATGCTCCATCAACAAACAATGCCTTTTGTTCGAGCATGAGTTTTTCATCTTTCTTACCCATCGCACGACGCATGATATCAGCCTGGGCGAGCGTAAAACCGGCGATATCACCTACGAGTTGCATCACCTGCTCTTGATAGACTATAACGCCATAGGTTTTATGTAATGCCGATTCCATGATCGGATGCAAATACTCGATTCTCTTTCTCCCCTGCTTACGATCAATGAATTCGGGTATATTATCCATCGGACCCGGACGATACAAGGCATTCATCGCAATGAGATCTTCCAAATCATTTGGCTTGAGTTTTTTCAAAGACTCTTGCATTTGCTCGGATTCAAACTGAAAAATCGCGAGTGTCTTCCCTTTTCCAATGAGATCGAATGTTGCCTGATCATGCAAGTCCAATGCTTCAGTATCAATATCGACACCATGATTTTTCTTGATCTGGGCAATCGTATTTTCAATGATTGATAGTGTTTTTAGTCCCAAGAAATCCATCTTGAGAAGTCCCGCATCTTCGAGATCTTTCATGGTATATTGCGTGGCCATGACGGAATCTGAAGTTTTGTACAGCGGAACATAATCATTGATATTACCGGGGGCAATCACGACCCCCGCTGCATGCGTCGAGGAATTTCTAGCTAGTCCTTCAAGGGTAGTGGCATAATTAATCAATTCCTTAAGCTTGGGATCATTCGATTCTTTCACCCACCGAAGCTCAGGCAAATCCATTGCTTCAGTGAGTGGAGTGACCTTTCCCATAACGGAAGGAATTTTTTCAGTGATGGATCGTATGGTGGCAAGAGGTATACCGAGAACTCTGCCCACATCAGCCAAAACTGCTCTTGATGAGAGCGTTCCAAATGTTATGATTTGCGCTACGGAATCATTTCCATATTTTTCTCGCACATAATCTATCACAACATCTCTTTTGTCATCGGCAAAGTCAATATCGATATCAGGCATCGAAACGCGATCTGGATTCAGAAAGCGTTCAAAAAGCAAATCATACTTTAGTGGATCCACATTGATAATGCTGAGTGCATAAGCCACAATGCTTCCCGCGGCCGAACCTCGCCCAGGACCAACTCTTACTTTTTTTTCTCTAGCCGCTTTGATGAAATCATGCACGATGAGAAAATATCCGGCATATCCCATGGATTTGATGACATCCAATTCGAACTTCACGCGTTCAAGAATATTTGCATTCAAAATGGGATAGCGTTTTTCCAATCCCTCCATCGTGAGTTCTTCCAGATACTCCTCCAAAGTCTCGGCTTTGGAATCTGATGGAATGGGAAAAACAGGCATTTTGATGTCGGATTTCAAATCTACATCGCATTTCTCGGCAACCTCATTTGTATGTTCAATCGCCTCAGGATAATCAGCAAATATCTTTGCCATTTCTTCCTTGGTTTTGAAATACATTTCAGGAACGCCATAACGCAACTTATAGATGTCCAATTGTCCTGAATTCGCGGAACTCACTTCCTTGATATTCAGAAGCACATTATGTGCTACGGCATCTTCTTTTTTGATATAATGACAATCATTCGAGCAAATCAATTTGATGCCAAGCTCACGAGCCAATCTTGGGGCTTGCTCCATGACGATTTTATCGCCTTCAAGTCCGTGATTCTGCAATTCGATATAGAAGTCATCACCGAAAGCTTCTTTATACCAAATCGCTGATTGCTTGGCTCTTTCATAGTCACCCTCAAGTAGAGGTGCATTCACCACACCCGACAGACAAGCCGAAAGGGCAACAAGTCCTTCGCGATATTGCAACAGTAATTCTTGATCAATTCTTGGTTTATAGTAGAAACCCTCGGTATGACCCAATGTGGTGAGTTTCATCAGATTTTTATAACCAATATCATTCTTGGCAAGCAATACCAAATGATAATAGTTGCGCTTTTTATTGCCACCTTTACGGGCTGTCATGTCAAAACGACTACCGGTCGCAATATATACTTCGCAACCTAAAATGGGCTTAATTCCTGCTTTTTTGGCTTTTTTATAGAATTCGAAACAACCGAACATTACCCCATGATCAGTAAGGGCAATAGAAGTGTGTCCATCAGCCTTTGCTGCCTCGATCAATTGTTCGGGTTTGCAAGCAGCATCAAGTAGAGAATAATGTGTATGATTATGGAGATGTACGAAATCAGGCATAGATAGGTCTTGTGATTGATTGCAAACATAGCGTTTTTTACCCCTTTTCATGGGGCTTTCTTTCCACAAATAATTTATCTTTCTCAGGTCTTTTGGGATAACTAACTTTGTTTGTCTATCATTTCGGATTTGAATGGTGAATTCAGCACATCTTCCATCGAGGGCAGAATCCAAAGCAATGAATATTTCACTGATTGTGGGTATTCTCATGCTAGGATTGAAATGGACTGCTTATGTTTTAACCGGATCCATCGCTATTTTCTCCGATGCAATTGAGACTATCGTCCATATCGCAGCCGTTGGTTTTGCATGGTATAGTCTTCGCATTACATATCGGCCACCGGATGAAGATCATCATTTTGGACATGACAAAATCACATTCTTTTCGGCCGGACTTGAAGGCGCGCTCATCATTTTGGCGGCCATCATTATTATTAAAACAGGTATAGACAAACTGATTTCTGGTGTAACACTGGAGCAAGTTGGTTATGGAACTGCCCTTACGGCAACAGCTGCAGTCATAAATACGATACTTGGAATCTTTTTGGTCAAAACAGGAAAGAATAATAATTCTTTCATCATTGAAGCTAATGGTCGGCATATCCTCACTGATGCATGGACTTCCGCTGGTGCAATTGCCGGTTTACTGCTTGCCTTTTTGACAGGAGCTTATTGGATAGATCCTCTCATGGCATTATTCTTTGGTGCGAATATCATCTTTGAGGGTGGAAAACTGATTCGAAGAAGTATTCAAGGCTTGATGGATAAAACTGACCCTGAATTATTTACATCGGTCAGCACCATATTGCAACAACAATGTCATGCCTTGGGAATATCATTTCACAGATTGCGCTTGAGAGTTTCTGGGAATTTCGTGTACATTGATTTTCACCTTCAATTCCCCGATGAAACTACGATTGAGCATGCCCATTTGCAGGCCACTGAAATCGAACATTTGATTTCAGCTTCAATCGCTCAGCCTTGCGATATTGTCACGCATTTGGAAAGCACTTCACATCATCCGCCGGATCATATCTAATTTACATTGTCCTTTGTTTACGATATGCATTCACCGCTTTGGCATGATCCATGCCATTAGTAGTGAACACATGCTCGCCTGTTCCGTCCCCTTTTGCAACAAAAAAGATATATGCATGGTTCTCGGGTTGGAGCGCGGCAAGTATAGATTCTCTACCAGGACAATTTATTGGGCCGGGTGGCAAACCGGCATACTTGTATGTATTGTATGGATTGTCAACCCTAAGATCGCTATAGAATAATCTCTTCCTTTTTCCAATAGCATATTGCACGGTTGGATCCGCCTCCAATTTCATTCCCCGCTTTAATCTATTGTGATATACTCCGCTAATTCTTTTTCGCTCACTTGCAACAGAGGCTTCTGCTTCGATGATGGAAGCAAGCGTAAGTATTTCATGTTTGGTATAAGAACTTTCTTTCTGTAAATCAGCACACTCTTTATCCCAAAACAACTGATGTATCACTGCGAGCTTTTTTATGATGTCTTGCGCTTTTTGCTTTTTGTACAAATTATATGTGTCAGGCATGCAATATCCTTCCATAGAAGATTGCTTCACTCCAAGACTTTTACAAACGGAATCATCATTGACCAATCGCATAAATGAGAGAGAATCCAAATCAATTCGCTTTTGAAGTATGGATGCTATTTTTCGAAGATTCGATCCTTCGGGTATGACCACATTCATAGTCATTCCCGCTTCACCGGAGAATATCAATTTCAAAACTCTTGCATGAGAAAATGTTGGTTGCAAAGTAAACTCACCCGCACTGCACTGTTTCCCCGAAATCAATTCATACATGGATGCTATCACATAAAACACATATGGATGCTTAATTGCATTTGCATCCGATAGAATGGTTATGCCCGAAGACAGAGAAGAATCCTTGATCTTGATGTCTATTGACTTGGAGAGTGGAATATTCGAAAATAAATAGAGCATCGATAGAATAATCATTGAGACCATTCCAACAAATGATGCAATCCACCATGTCTTTGCTGATATATATTTTTTTTTCTTCGCCACGAATGATTCCGATCAATTTACTCTTGAATGATGATTGGAAGTGATTCACGCTCATCATCGGCTTGAATGATCAACATATATCCGCCGGGATGGAACTCACTCACATTGAGAGTCATGGAATATTCTCCACTTGGTGAATGTGGCAATGTGAAGAGTTGCATTTTTTGACCCGACATGAACTGCACCAAAGAAATCTCAGTATTCTTGGACTCTTTCAATGTAAATGTAATGCGTGATTGATTCGAACCAATCGAAATTGGATGTGGCTGAATTGTCAGTTTTGAAATCCGCTTTAATGCCAAATCTGTGATTGCACTCTTGATTGTTACATTGCATTTTCCATTGGAAATCAGGGAGTCTTCCACTCCGAATGCTTCATAGTAGAAAGGCATTGTGATGCAATCTCTTCCGATGGAAACCGTGTCACGATCGCGCTTAGTTTCATAGACAGTATCAATGATTTCAATCGGCGCATAGCAAATTGGAATAATTGCCGTGTCACCGGGCTGAATGCTCAATGGAAGTATGGATCGTGGAATGCTGAATCGTATATTTCGAGCAAATGAAACTTCATTGACCAATTGTACAAATAAGCCTGTATTGATCAATACTATGCTGTCGCAATACACTGAACCAATTGCAATTCCACCAAGATTATTGAGCCTTGCGCTTGGCGATACAGAACTTATCGTGAATCCGGGTATTGTATCTTTATAGGATGCAATATTTCCATTCTTATCTTCTGCTTGTATGTCATAAAACGCATCTTTATAGATATCCTGAACACAAAGATTCAATGCACGAACTGCATCTGAGTTTGGAAATGCATTTTGCCATTTGATATTTGAAGATTGAGAAACAGTGACAACCTTCAAGCCACCATCTGTGGGAGTGGAATCAGCAATAATCACATAATGACATGTATTGCATGAATCAGGCAAAGCAGAGATCAATGGCTTCTGTTTATCGAGATATGTGATCAGTGAGAAAGAAGCAATATCGCGTATCATGCAGGCATCATCAATGAAGATTGAATCTGTAACAGTCTCTTCCTCACTTGATGAATAGCATACACGAACAATATAGTCCTGACCAGCCTTGATCGTGACATTCCCATTTCCTGTAATGGTAAATTTCGATGCAATACCCTTTGTATTTTTGATACTGATTGTTTGATCAAATGAACCATAATTCTTTAAAGTAATGTCATAGCACACTTGTTTGCCGACAGGTATTTTTTCATTTATTTGTTGCATTGAATCATTATTCGCAAGCTTATATGTGCTGGAAACAGTAAATCCTTTTATGCGAATAGGTAATGTTGTTTTTTGTAGTACGGAATCAAGTGCTGTCACGGTGATTGCGCCATCTTGATAGGGATCTTGCAGTGCAACTTTGAACATGACCGAATCTTGCGGTGGCGTGAAATTATATGTAAAACTCTTGATATTCTTCGCAGAACCTTGTTCTTCCAATACTTGAACGATGCGTGAATCACCCGCAACGGTGTCATAAATCATTCCAATAAATTCACGACAGTCCTGCTTGCCTGTTATTTGCGGAGGATTGAAATCGAAACTTCTAAAGCTCATGCCACCCACATATCCATAGGAATTGGCGCGGCCATAGCCATAGACATAAATCCCAACTCTTTCATTCGATGTGACGGTATGCACGCCATCAGTGACACGAAGCCATGAATAGGAGAAATTTGTTCCTGTGATTGCACTTGCCGCGAAACCCGCAATGGAACCTAATAATTGACCATCCAATCTTGTGCTTGCAACCGCAGAATTCGGCATCACGATGGTAATCCATTGTTCATCATATCCTTGATCATAGAAGAAACCATTCGCAAAATTCACTGCCTGAATACTTACAAAACGATAACTGTCTTGGAATTGATCACTTGGTGGAACAAGCATCATCATTGGATCTCCATTATAATCAGTATTTGAGGAGGAAGATGCTCCCGAAGTCTTCTTATACTGAGACACCATGATGGACTTATTTGAAGTGATCACTTGTGGTACGGTAAGGACTGACTGATATATCCCTCCTTTTGACAGCGTGGTTGTTTTGATCCCATTGATCAAAATATCCGTACTGTCATAAGCTGCAATCACTCTATAAATATCTTGAGAAAGATTGGTCGCATTATATGGCTTCGGGAATGGAACGACGATTGCCGTTCTACCCCATGTGTCAACACTCGGCAATTGCTCAACGATATGATCGCGCGATGAGAGTTCATTGTTCTTGATGGGGATTCTTGCTCTTTGTTGTCCTGCAAACAAAGCAATGGGTTTACTTGCCTGAACTCTGGAACCTGTCATGTCACCGGAACCATCTCCTGCGCTCAAATCAGCTTGCACCAATAATGATTGTCCTTGATCCAATCGAGCCAGAATGATATTTGCACTTCCATTTCTTGCTGTTGGAGCAGAGGGTTTGATTGTAATATCAGTTCCATCCTCAGTTGCCACAATGGCAAACTCAGATGGAGTCGAAGTAGTACTAGGTATAAGACCGCTACCTTGTCTGTCGGAATTATAAGTCAATACATAATAGTCTTCCCCAAGTGCATCAGTAGGAAGAACCAAGAAAGCATCACTCGTTGTGGAAGCTTGATTAAGTGCATATACACTCACTTCTTTGTCTGTAGTGACATGGAATACATTTTCGGCAACTCTTTGCTCTTGATCATTGATTGATGATTGGCCGCCTGAGGGATAAATTCCCTGCAATTCATATTGCGACCAATGAACTCTATGTGTAAAAACGATGGCGGGATCAGTTATCGCAAAATCAATATTCTGCCAATTACCATTACGACCTTTATAGCGAAGTCGTCCACTTGTGGGTTCTGATGCTGCTATATAAATGTAGAGTGAATCTGTTGAAGGACTGTTGACATGTAAATTCGGAATGAATGTAAACCAGAAGTCTTTTCCCCTGCTGTCTTTTTCCTGTGCATTCATTTCTTGCAAGGCAAAAATGCCCAGCAAAAAAAACATGATGCCAAATAAACGAGTATTGAATGAATGCATGATTGTGCTGCGAATGTTTAGTACAATGACACAACAGAACTCACTTTGTTTCGGGTTCCATTGTATCCTCCCTATTGCAAGTTAGCGAAATATGACTAAAATGAGAATAAAGGCATGGTATTTGTATTTTTGGGTCAAATCAGTCTGAATTTTCTCCTTATTATCATATGAAACCTAGAATTGCCATTTTTTTTACGGGCGGAACAATTGCCATGCGTGTGGACGAAGGCTTTGGTGGCATAGTACCAGCACTTTCCGCAACACAAATCATTGATACCATAAGTGATATCGATGATTTGGCCGATTTTGAGGTGATTGAGTTTGGTCAATTGCCGGGACCTCACATGACACCCGATATCATGTTTTCTTTGTCCAAACACATCAAAACCTATGTTCAAAGAGAAGATATCGACGGAATCATCGTGACACATGGAACCGATACTTTGGAAGAAACCGCATATTTTCTCGACTGTACGGTTCAAACAGCAAAGCCCATCATCGTGATCGGCGCGATGCGTAATTCCAGCGAGCCGGATTGGGATGGACCACGCAATCTTCGCGATGCATTGATTCTTGCCGGCAGTAAAGAAGCAGTTGGTTATGGAGTATTATTATGTTTGGGAGATACCATCAATGCTGCCTCCGAAGCCACAAAAACAGATACCAATCAGTTAAATACCTTCGCGAGTTTTGATTTTGGTCCGATAGGTCGACTTGTCAATGGCACTGTGATGATGTATCGCAAACCTGTTCGAAGAGAATTTTTCGACATGAAACAATTACCAGGCAATATTCCGCTTCTCAAATGCTATGCAGGAATGGATGCAATGCTCATTGAATGCGCCTTGGAGCATGGTGTTTCCGGGATTGTCATTGAAGCATTTGGCGTGGGGAATGTTCCTCCGCCGGTCTTTTATGCACTCAAAAAAGCAGTTGAACAAGGTATTCCGACCATTCTTACATCGCGATGTCCCGTAGGCAGAATCGAACATATTTATGCTTATGAAGGAGCAGGGAAACATTTATATGATGCAGGCATCATTTTTGCTGACTATTTGAATGGTCAAAAGGCCAGAATTAAACTTATCGCGGCGATTGGAGCGGGATATGACATGCAAAGAATTCGTAATTCATTTGAATGGGCTTGATATTCTATCATGAGTAGTGAATATTATTTTCATAGAGCAGGCACTTTGATTCGCAGAAGAGCGCTCCCTTTTCTGCGCATTCTGGTGATTTCCATCATTCTTTCCCTGACAACCATTTGGGCAGTCACAGCATATTTCGGACTCACCAAAGAACAAGACAGATTGGCATCAAATCTTGAACTTTCCGTGATGATCAGAAAAGATATGGATACATCTCGCATATTCTCTTTGGCTCAATCCCTGAGAGAGTATCAACAGATTCAGCATGTGAAAGTGATCTCTCCTACCCTTGCAACCATTGAGTTTGAAAGAGAATTGGGTGAAGATACGGATGCATTATTTGCTGAAAGTCCATTTCAATGGTCAATTTCCTTTGCACTCAAACCCGACTTTTGCGATCATCAGACGGTAAGTTTCATATTGGCGGACCTCAAACAGAAAGAAATTGTGGAACAGACTGTCTTTAATGCACAAGCCGTAGGGGCCGTCTTTGCGCGTGGCTCGATGGTACTCACATTCGGACTCGCCGGTGCAACAGGTATTTTTATTCTTTCTTTGGGTTTTCTATCATATGTCTTTCGGGCAGAATTACTCCAAAGCCCAACAGAGTGGTTTATACTCCAAACACTCGGTGCTGGAAGAGGATTCATCGCAATACCACATCTACTTTTCGCCATCACGGCTTGTACACTCGGAATTCTATCCGGTTCGGGAATCTCTCAACTCCTACGAATGCACTATTCCACTTCATTCCCTTGGATCATGGAAATCCCCATGAATTGGCTTCTGATGGCGTATTTCGGGGTATTGTCTTTGTGCTTTATGACTGCAGGCATCACTGCATTGAGCGTTTCAAAAGGAAAATAAAAAAGCCCCAATCAATGATTGGAGCTCTTTATGTGCGGAAGACGGGACTTGAACCCGTACGCCTGTGAAGGCGCCACCCCCTCAAGATGGTGCGTCTGCCATTTCGCCACTTCCGCAAATGAGGGAATTCAAAGATAGGCTTTTTCCGAAATTTCACAAAACCTTTCACAAAACCCTTTTCCATCAAAGTTTGGATATTCTTCGTAAAACTCGCCTTTATTCTCAAAAAACACTTCTTCATAGAGCTTATTCACAGCTTTGGTTATACACTGCATAGACCGTATCTTTGCGAAACTTAGAAAACTCTACTTTTGGCAATCATGGCATCTAAAAATACATCGTCATCCAAATCCGGAAAAAAATCATCCAAAGTGACACTTCCACTTAATCGTGAAGAATTAATCAGAGATTTGACACTGGCAATTGAAAGCAGACAAGCTTCCCTACTCGGCAGACGCGAAGTTCTCTCGGGTAAAGCAAAATTTGGAATCTTTGGAGATGGAAAAGAATTACCGCAATTGGCTTGGTCCAGAGCATTCCGGAAAGGCGATTTTAGATCCGGATATTATCGAGATCAGACATTTATGTTTGCACTCGGCATGACTTCCGTCAAAGAATTTTTTGCGCAATTATATGCCATTCCCGATTCTGAACTAGAACCAGCATCAGCGGGAAGATCGATGAATGGACATTTTGCAACGCGTTCTTTGAATGCAGATGGATCATGGAAAAAACTCATCGATCAGTATAACTCTTCAGCAGACATCTCACCTACCGGTTCGCAAATGCCGAGACTCGTTGGTTTGGCATATGCATCACGACTCTATCGTTCCATCGATGTGCTCAAGGACATGAATTCATTCAGCAAGAATGGAAATGAAGTTGCTTGGGGAACAATTGGAAATGCAAGTGCAGCCGAAGGAATGTTCTGGGAATCTGTGAATGCAATCGGAGTTCTGCGCTCACCCGCAGTCATTTCCATCTGGGATGATGGCTATGGGATTTCTGTTCCGAATGAATTCCAAATGACAAAATCCAATGTTGGTGAACTATTGTCCGGCTTCCAAAGAAAAGCCGGTACCAAAGATGGATATGATGTTCATACCGTAAAAGCATGGGATTATACCGCACTGCTCGAAGTCTATGCAAAAGCAGGTGAAATAGCAAGAACAGAACATGTTCCGCAAATCATACATGTGATTGAAGTCACTCAGCCACAAGGACATTCCACATCCGGAAGTCATGAGCGGTATAAATCAAAAGAACGATTGCAATGGGAACAAGATTTCGATGGCATTGCACGCATGAAAGATTGGCTTATCAATCATGGAATTATCACTTCCGAAGAAATCGAAACCATCGAGCAAGATGCAATCAAGAGAGTGAAAGCATGGCGTGATGAAGCATGGAAAGCATATCAAGAGCCGATTCTGGCAGATTTGACAAATGCTGCACAGCATATCGAGAATGTGATGCATGAATGTAATGAGCAATCAATCAAAGTGGAATTGCAACAATTGCTCTCGACTTTGCAAACAATCAGAGAACCCTTCCGCAGAGATATCATGGGTATCATGCACAAGGTATTGCTTGCCACGAGAACCAAGAATGGTCCGGCAAGACAGGCACTGATTGCATGGAAAAAGTCACTCAATGATCTTCAAACCGAACGCTATTCTTCACATTTGTTCAGCGAAAGTTCTGAATCAGCATTCAAAGTACAACATATTCCAGCGCATATTGATGCACAATCACAAGTTGTGAATGGTTCGGAAATCATGAATGCATGTTTTGATTATCATCTCAATAATGATCCACGCATTGTGGCATTCGGCGAAGATGTAGGACAATTGGGCGATGTGAATCAAGGATTCAGTGGATTGCAAGCAAAGTATGGACTCTTGCGCGTTTCCGATACTGGCATTCGTGAGGCCACGATACTTGGTCAAGGAATTGGTCTTGCCATGCGTGGACTCAAACCCATCATTGAGATTCAATATCTGGATTATCTCCTCTATGCATTGCAATTGATGAGTGATGATTTGGCGACGGTGCAATGGAGAACGCGTGGCGGACAAAAAGCACCCGCAATTATTCGCACTCGAGGACATAGACTTGAAGGCGTTTGGCATAGCGGAAGTCCCATGGCCGGAATCATCAATCTCGTACGAGGCATTCATGTATGCGTGCCAAGAAATATGACCCAAGCGGCTGGAATGTATGCAACGCTATTGCAGTCAGATGAACCCGGACTCATCATTGAAGTATTGAATGGCTATAGACTCAAAGAAGCTATGCCGTCAAATATGGGCGAATATACCGTCCCTCTCGGCATGCCTGAAATACTTCGCAATGGAAATAATCTCACTATTGTGACTTATGGCGCATGTTGCAGAATTGCTCTCGAAGCTGCTGATCAATTGGCTCAATTGAATATCGATGTTGAAATAATCGATGTGCAGACACTCTTGCCATTCGATCTCTCAGGGATAATCGTGGAATCTCTCAAGAAAACAAATCGCATACTATTCTTTGATGAAGATGTACCCGGTGGAACCACAGCATATATGATGCAGGAAGTTCTTGAACATCAAAATGGGTATGCATATCTCGATTCCAAACCAATCACATTGGCATCAAGAGAGCATCGTCCGGCTTATGGAACAGATGGCAATTTCTGGTCCAAAGCAGAAGCAGAACATATTGTTGAAACAGTGTATGCAATGATGCATGAAGTCAATCCGGCACTCTATCCGGTCATTTTCTAAGTGCATGTAACTTCATGTTCAATAGGTCGTATTTCCTCACCGATACTTTAGAGGAATGAATTTCATGCAGACACAACAAGCATTTTCCATTGAAGTCCATGCATTTGATCAGGGACGCATCCTATCATTGCATGGATATCTTGATGCATCCACATCGAATATTCTTGATCAAGAAATTCAAAAAACTCTTGCAGATGCATTGCATAAAATCATCATTGATTGCACTGATTTGACCTATATAAGCAGTGCAGGATTGGGGATTTTCATGAAGCATATCGATGCGATCAGAAAACATGGTGGTGATCTTGTGTTTTGCTCCATGCAAAAATCCGTATTCACCGTTTTTGATTTACTCGGTTTTCCAATTCTCTATCGCATTGTTGATAGCAAAGAATCAGCATTGTCTCTCTTCGATGTCGGAGGTGAATCATGACAATGTTGGAACCGGGCATATATTCAGCAAGTGCTTCAGTGCACGAATTGGCAAGCATTCGAGCATTTGTCTTTGAGCAATTAACATCACAAGGGTTGGATTCAAACTCTGCTCAATCATTAAGTCTTGCAGTTGATGAAGCATGTTCGAATATCATTCTGCACGGACAAGATTTGAATGCTTCCCGCTTGATCATACATGTTGAATATTCGAATGGATTATGTCGGATTCGAATCAAAGACAATGCCAAGACATTCGATCCCAATTCCGTGAAATCCCCTGACATGATGTCATATTTCAAGAATTTCTCTTATGGTGGACTCGGCATTGAGCTCATGCGTAGAATCGTAGATGGCATGATCTATGAGCAAGCCGATGCAAAGAATCAGTGGAATACATTATTGCTACACAAATACATTCATTCACCAAGAAATTGATGCATGAAGGTTTTTTATTCCGACACATATACCATTCCCCTTCCTGATGGACATAAATTTCCGATGTCCAAGTATAGATTGATCAGAGATGCATTATTGGATAGAAATATCCTTGATACAACTGAGTTATACGAATCTCCTATTTTTTCGCCCGATGAATTATTGCTTGCACATGATCCCAATTATGTGGCTTCAGTATGTGATTTGACGCTAGATCCCAAGATTGTGAGAAGAATCGGATTTCCCTTGACAGCTGGTCTTGTGAAACGCTCACTTGCAACTGTCGGAGGCGCGGTATCCGCATCAGAAATAGCTCTTGAGGAAGGAATATCCGGGAATCTAGCAGGTGGCACGCATCATGCATTATATGATGCTGGCGAAGGTTTTTGTGTATTCAATGATATTGCAGTTGCTTCCCTTCGTTTATTGAATGCTCGAAAGGTCAATCGCATCGCCATCATTGATGTGGATGTACATCAAGGAAATGGCAATAGCGCAATCTTGGGAGACTTACCACAGATATTCATTTTCAGCATGCATGGAAGAAAAAATTATCCATTCATAAAAGTACCATCAACGGTTGACATAGAATTGGAAGACGGCGTTGGTGATGATGAATATTGCACGATATTGAAGTCATATTTACCCGCTTTCACCGAACATAAACCTGATATCATATTTTATCTTGGTGGCTCAGATCCTTTGGAAACGGATTCGCTTGGTCGATTGTCTCTTACCATGAATGGTCTTGCAGAAAGAGATCGCATGGTATTTGAATGGGCGAAAAAAGTAGGCATTCCTGTTTCACTCGCACTTGGTGGTGGTTATAGCAAACCCATCGAACATACCGTGGATGCGCATGTTCAAACATATCATATCGCTAAATCAGTATTTGAAATTTGAATTGAATAGTACATTGTTGATTGGACTCTTTCCACAAAAAAAAGCCCTCAAAAGAATATTCTCTTGAGGGCTTACCTTTATTCCAAAAAGCTTATCGCTGGATGCTGATGCTCTTCGATGTTCTAATGAGTCCGTCTTTTGATGAGATGATCAAAGAATACATGCCCGATGTCAAATCTTTCACGGAGAAAGAAAGAGTTTTGAGTGACATTGGTTCTACATAACCATTGAACAAAGCAAGGGCTTTATTACCATAGATATCATAGAGTTCTACTTTCGCTTCACTCAGGCCAAGTGGCAATGTGAATGTAAGGAATGCTGTTTCGGTTGCAGGATTGGGATAAACATCTGCATTAATCATCGCATTGAGTCCCATGACTCCTTCATCTACCGAGCTGATGGTTTTGGTTTCAAAACCGGCTATCTTATAAATGGCACCATCATAAGCGCTCACCCAGAGATTTTTATCTTCCGGATCATATTCGATTCCACGCAAATTCAATAATCCATTTGGTCCTTCAATATCGATTCTATCTATTTCTTTACTCAAATTACTCTTTGAGAATTTGATCGCATGTACAGCAGAAAGAGAGCCGCCGCCGGGGAAGAATGTACAAATCTGAAAGAGATGTTCTGAACCATCATAAGCCATGCAGCGAGGACCATATGTCAAGCGATAGGGATTATTCGCCGAATCAATTGCTTTGCCTGTCTCAATGTCTATCGTATAAATTAATTGCTTTCCATCACGCTCTGATGCGAGAAGTTTGCCATCAACATATTCCAAACCAAGTCCATAACTTCTTGCAGCAGAGATGAATGAACCCAATACTTTTCCGGTTGTGTCCACTTTCACGATGCGACTTCCGGAACCACTTGAAGTGGAATTCAAGCGATGCACATAGAATACACCTTCCGCTCTATCCATAGTGATATCGGAGAATAAACTATCCCCTTCACTCATCTTGATTTTCTTTTCAATAACAAGTGTTTTTGCATTGAGTTTATACAAGAAATTATCACTGAAACTTGTGGTCCACAAACCACCTTTGCCATCATAGCATAATCCATAAGGCAAATGTGCAACGGCGGATGCTTGTGAAATTGAACCTTTCTTAAATTCACTGATCGTGAAAGTGCGAGTAGTTCTTGTTTGATTTGGATTATCTGCAGAAGAAATACGAATGCGTGCATATTGACTGAAGCGTGTTGGTATATTCCAGCGTAGCTCATTGCCATTGGCTTTGTCTGAAAGAATATTCCAAGAAGTGCCATTATCAACGCTATACTCAACTTTTACCGGAGGCGTAAATCCATACCAAGTGATTTTCTGATTTGTTCCACCAAGATAATTTTCAGCGCCGACTGGATTTACGATTTCCGGCGCATCGATTGGATCTTCCGGAAGTGGGACTTCCCACATAGAGCGACCATGCGTTGCAACTCTCAGAGTCATCGGATCATTGGCCGCACCTTTCCCTTCATAAATCGCCATATCAAGAATTGCCGTACTTGGGAATTTTGTTCCAAATGGTACCCATGAAGTACCACCATTATACGTGGCAAATACGCCAATATCGGTTCCAACGAAAAGTGTGTTTTCATTGTCGGGATGTATCACGATTGAATTAGCTGAGATATCTGGCAATGCATCACTGATGCTGAACCAAGATTTTCCGAGATCAGTGGTTTTATATACATGCGATGTATAATATCCCGAAAGAGTGATATACATGGTATTTTCTTGTTCACGGGAGAATTCGATATCGGTGATATATCGTGTAGGCAAACCATTTTGCGTGACATTTGTCCATGTTTCACCCATATCTGTTGTGACATGAATATTCCCTTTTTCTGTTCCTGCCGCAATGAATTCAGGTCTTAATGGTGAAACACCGATATACGAAACACGCTCTGAAAATCTTGGAGAAATTTCAAGCCATGTCTGTCCTTGATTCGTTGATTGATAGACTATATGCCTTCCATGATATAAAGTCTTTGAATCGCTTGGATCCATATTCATTGGAGCAATAAACAGAGATGCATCACTCTCAGGAATGGAAGCGCCAATTCGACTTACTTGTCTTGTATTTATGGAAACGCGATACATATTTCCATTTTGTGTTGAAGCATAGACTGTATTGGGATTCACGAAATCAACCATTGTAAATCCACCATCTCCTCCAACGATATCGCCATAACCTGCCGAATTCACTGCCGTTGTACCATTATCTTGCGCGCCACCATAGGCCATGGCGGGTTGACTTTGATCAACAGCGAATGCATGATATTGAGTGATTGCAAGTTGATTATTGATGGTTTCCCAATTCTCTCCTGCATCTTCGCTTTTCATCATTCCGCCATCATTTCCGGCATAGACAATATTGTTAGTTGATGTTGAAAAAGTTGCACAATGCTGATCAGGATGCTGATTGCCACCCGTATAAACGCGTGTTATATTTTCCCAAGATTCACCACCATTTGACGTTCTGTACACATCAATACCGGCGGCTAATACAATCTTTGGATTGGATGGATGAACAGAGATATAGATATCATAACTGCCTTGGTTATTGAAGAATGTACCATCATCATCAAAACATGGAGTCCAAGTATTACCTCCATCTAAGGATCTAACAATTGTACCCACTCTTGTTTCACCATCTTCAAACAATGCATACACAATATTTGGATCTGAAGGTGCCATTTGTACAGTGATATGACCGAACTTAGCTTTGTCTATATCATCTCCTTCGCCATAACCCGGAATCTCACTATAAGCAAAAGTTTTTCCTCCATTCGTGGATTTATACACACCATTTCCCGGTGAGCCAATGAAGAGTTCATCGATATTCTTGGGATTGATGCTGATATCACGAACACCTTTTGAATAAGTTCTTTCCCAAGTTGCTCCTGCATCCGTGGAACGATAGAATCCTGCATTTGCATTCATCCCGCCGGCATAGAGAATATTGGAATTCAGTGGATGCACCTTGAAGCTCATGAAAGCACCTACTGTGCTAAGACCAATCAATTTCCAAGATTGACCTTCATCGGTTGAGCGATAAATGCCGGAGCCGGAATAACCATAACTACCACCGCGATCCTCGCCAGTTGCGGCATAAATCACGCTTGGATTATTGGGGTCGATCACCACTTGTCCCATAGAACTCGAATTTTCAAAATCCATCAATGGTTCCCAGAGATACCCACCATTCGTGGTTTTCCAAACGCCACCATTAGCGGCACCGATATAGACAATATCTGGGTTTGTAGGGTGGACGGAAGCCGAGCGAATACGACCTCCTACACTTGTCGGACCCAATAATTTCCATTCAGGTTGAGCTGCAAGAAGCTGAGCTCCTCCCTTCTTTTCAATCATTGAATTCATGTGACTTTTGGCTTTTCCTAATAAATCACGAGGTATATCATCGAATGGAAATGCTCTGCGAGCATGGAAAAACTTGAATCGTTCAAGAGGATTGCCCTCTTTTTCCTTCTCACGAGCCACAATAGTGATTGAGAATGAGGGAAGAAGAAGTGCGATTCCAAGAAAAAGCGTTACTAACAGCTTCATATATGACACCGAATGGTAGTGATACGAAATATGGTGAAGGTCATTACGACACATTGGTTGACAAGTTACGAACAAGAATTCAGGCCATAAAGAAAAAAATGCGGGTATAATTTGAGTCAAGGAACTATTTATACACATAACCCTATTTTGGGAGGAAAAGCGAGACAATTTCTTCGTAAATTGCGACCCTTGTTTAGAACAACTTTATCTCCACATCTACTCTATAATTTCTATGTTCAGCTATCAATTCAGTGAAACACATGAGATGATCCGTCAAACTGCTCGCGAATTTGCGCAGTCTGAAATTGCACCAACAGCTATTGAACGCGATGTGCATTCCGTTTTCCCCACAGAAATCGTAAAAAAAATGGGAGAATTGGGATTTATGGGCATGATGGTTTCCCCGGAATATGGGGGAAGCGGACTCGATGCCGTGAGCTATGTCATTGCAATGGAAGAAATCTCCAAAGTTGATGCAAGTTGCGGTGTTATCATGAGTGTCAACAATTCACTCGTTTGCTGGGGCATTGAGACATTTGGTACTCCAGAGCAAAAAGAACAATATTTACGACCACTTGCAATGGGTGAAAAACTCGGCGCATTTTGTTTGAGTGAACCCGAAGCAGGATCAGATGCAACACATCAACATACAACAGCAAAGCAAGATGGCGATCATTGGGTGATAGATGGCATGAAGAATTGGATCACGAATGGTACATCTGCAGACATCTATTTGGTATTGGCACAAACAGATAGAGAAAAAAAACATAAAGGCATCACCTGTTTCATCATAGAACGTTCAGCACCTGGATTTGAGCCCGGGAAAAAAGAAGATAAAATGGGTATCCGCTCAAGTGATACCTGTTCCATCGCTTTGAGCAATGTACGCATACATCAAAATGCAATTCTCGGCGGTGTGGGTGGCGGATTCAAAATCGCTATGGAAAGCTTGAATGGCGGTCGCATCGGTATTGCCGCTCAAGCATTGGGTATTGCACAAGGTGCTTTTGAGCGTGCCCTTGCTTATTCCAAAGAGCGTATTGCATTTGGTAAACCTATTAGTGAACTTCAGGCAATCCAATTCAAATTGGCTGATATGTCGGTGAAAATTGAAGCCGCAAGACTCCTCACTTTAAGAGCCGCTGTTCTCAAAGACAATCATAAAAGTTATGTGAAAGAAGCTGCCATGGCTAAACTTTCCGCTTCAAAGGCATCTGTTGAAGTTGCTCTTGAGTCAATCCAAGTGCATGGTGGTTATGGATATGTTCGTGAATATCACGTTGAGCGCATGCTTCGCGATGCGAAAATCACAGAAATCTATGAAGGAACTTCAGAGATTCAACATATCGTGATTTCTCGTGAATTGTTAAAGAATATGTAATCTTTCGAAGGATTGCACAAGGCGCAAAGGACAATCCCTTTTGCGCCTTTTTTTTGATAAAGGAAAAAAATGATATCTCAAATTCGTGGTATATTAATCGAAAAAACTCCGACTGAAATCATTGTTGATTGTCATGGGGTGGGTTATGCATTGTTCATTTCCATGTACACGTATTCCGCATTACCTGATATCGATCAGCCGGTTCGATTATATTCCGTGCTCGTTCCCAGAGAAACCGAAGTACAATTGTTTGGTTTTATCGATAAACCAGAGAGAGAGACATTCCATTTATTAACCGGTATTTCAGGAATCGGACCTAAAACTGCTCTGGGCATTCTGTCATCTGTGACGATTCAAGAATTGCAATCTGCAATCATCAAAGGTGATGTCAGATTTCTCAATCAATTACATGGTGTCGGCAAGAAAATGGCCGAAAGACTCCTTATTGAACTACGCGACAAGATTCAAAATATCACAGGAATGCAAGCTCAAGAATCCGATGATGATTCTTCAGCTCCATTGTCTTCATTACAATATGATGCCATTGCAGCATTAATTGCACTCGGTTATCAAAAAGCTGCTGCGGAAAAGTCCGTGAAGTTAGTAATGAAAACTATTCAAGAATCACCTACGGTGGACATCATCATCAAGCAAGCACTCAGAGAGTTACGATCATAATGAAGCACTCTACAAGATTTTCACTGATATTTATGTCCATCTTCATCGGACAGTTCCTTCAAGCTTCTGAAGCAGATACTGCTTTTCGCATGATTGGATCTATTGGTGGTGGTGCTTCCTATCATTCGGGTGGATTTTCAGGAATTCCTTCGGTCAAAACATGTTGCACGACATATCCCAATACACAAAGCTCATTGTTTGAATTCATGTTGGGATTGCGCACAAGCAATGTATTACAACAAGACAAGTTTACTCTTCAAGGATCTATTCAAGCCTCTATCAGCCAATTCAATGCACCCTTTTCTTCCAAAGATATTGTGGGTAATATCATTAATGGGAATACTGTCACACAGGTCTTGATCGATTATTCACTCGCTCTTTCAGGCATGATGATTGGCTTGGAACCCCGATTGCATATGCATTATTCGAAACTCCCGATATCCCTTTTCTTGGGTTTTAATGCATCAAGTTTCATTACAAACAATGCGAATCAAATCGAAAGAATCATCAAACCGAATGATGTCAACTATACGAATGGTACAAAAGAATTGAACAGATATGATGGAAATATAGAGGGTCTGAACTCATTATTGTTTTCCGGCATTCTTGGAATGGAATATCAATTCGCAGTACAAGAAAACCTTTTACTTATTCCAAGCATTGCATATCGAACATATTTCAATTCATTCATAGCAGATCATCCTTGGAGCATGAATGGCATGATAGCAAGCATCGGAATGTCTTATGCTATTCCGAAGCCAGAAAAACCGATCGACATTCCGCCTCCGCCACCACCACCGATTGAAGAAAAAGAACCTGAAATAACTCTCAATATGCATTTTCATGCACTTCTGAATGATGCGATGGTGGAATTCGGTGATACGATTCCCTATCCTTATGAACGAAATATCAATCTCGAAGCAAAGACCATTGCGCCGATATATATGTTCGAAAAGAATTCTTCTGAGAATATATCAGAGTATGGACATGAAGAAACTCTCCTCGAAATTGCCATCAAACAAGGTAATGCACCACTCAGAATTCTTGCCATGGCTTCCGATCAAGAATCGGAGAATATGGCGCAAGCAAGAGCAGAATATATCAAGAAGAAATTACTGGATATCAATCCGGAAAGAAGTATACAAGCTGAAACTCGCATTATCAAAACAAAAGGACTTCGCTATCCGGAATTGCTTGATGAATCGCGCATGGTGATGATCGCACATGCAGATGGCACATTGCCAATCTATACAAGGACTGATACGCAATTGGTTTTTCAGGAAACATCCATAAGACTCATCACCGAACCCTCAATCACCGGTGCAAGGATTGCCGGCATGGCTAGTCTTGGCAATGTAAAAACCAAGACTATTGAAGAACCCGATATCACATTTTCATTTAGTCCATCTGTAGCAGATCCAATCGAAACACAGAAATTTATCGCACAATCTTTTGTTACTTTTGAACCAAATCTTAAGTCTAAATCGAGAATTGAATTGTATATTCGTCCAATTCTACTCCGAGAGAATGTCAATGAGATACAAAACAGTAATACATCCAAAGAATATATTCTCGGATATTCAGATTTTGATGAAGGTTCTCTCTCCATGATTGATCAATCCGTCACTCAGCGAATCAAAAAAGCATTGAGTTCAGGTATACCAATCACGATGATTCCGCTCATTGATGATCTTGGCAAATCAGATCATAATAGTATTTTGGCAAAAGAACGAGTAAAGAGCGCATTAAAAATACTTGAATCTGAAATTGGTAAAAATGCATTGAAAAATGTTACTATTTCTACACCCAGAGTATTTCAAGCAGATGGTAAAGTTTCCGGAAGAATTTTGCATCGTGGCATAAGCATTCGCATTGGTGAATAGATGTCAAGCAATGCATCATCATATCCGAAATCGGCATTTGAATGTTCATTCACGAGAACATATCATGCCGATCTCTCCATGATTGGAATCATCAGAAATGATGTGCTTGCCTTGAAAGAATATCAATTACTCGATGATGACAAACGAGATGCACTCATTATCATCATTACAGAAATGATGACAAATGCAATCAAACATGGAAGTCTTGGAATTGAGAATGCGCTTGTAATTCTCGGGGTTTCCAATATAGAAGATACTGTGATTTGCATATTCGAAGATTCGGGTCCGGGTTTTGATCGATCTACCATTCCCGACCCAACATTGCCTGCATATATTCACAGAGATCATGGTCGAGGAATTTTCATCACTGAGCATCTCGCCGATGAAGTTCGATATGAATATATCCATGATATCATGCGCATCATTGTCGTTATTGAAAAAACAAATCGTAATACAATTCAATAGTTTTGTTCACCTTCATGTGTTCATATGTTTGCAGGAATTGATATCGGTGGGACTAATATTAAGTTTGGCATCATAGATCAAGATGGTCTCATCTTATTTCAAAATTCCATATCTACCCAGCCTGAGAAAGGTCCGGAATTCATGATTCAATGTCTGCATTCTATCATTGATAGCCTTACTCTTGCTCATCCAGGTATTCTCTCTTTTGGAATTGGATTTCCATCAGTCGTACATCCAAAAGACGGATGCATTTATTATCCTCCGAATCTCCCTGGTTGGGGCATTGTCCCGCTCGTACAACTATTGCAATCAGCCACAACGCTTCCCATTGCGATTGATAATGATGCAAATGTTGCCGCACTTGCCGAAGCTACGTTGGGAGCAGGCAAAAATGCTTCTCACTTTTTATATGTGACTTTGGGTACAGGCGTTGGTGGTGGCATCATACTCAATCATTCCATTTTCACCGGTGAAAGAGGTGGCGCAGGTGAAATAGGACATATCATCATTCGAGCAGATGATGAAGCCGGTGATGAACTTCCCTATCGTACAGGCACATTGGAACATCATATCGGCAGATATGGATTGATTCGCATGGCAAAGGAACTTGCTCAAAACTATCCTGATTCCTTGCTCAACAACTATAACAATCTCGATGTTGAAGATATTTCGCATTGTGCAGATGAAGGCGATGATGCAGCGATCCAGTGCATGAAACAAGCAGGAAGATTATTGGGTCTTGGACTTGCAACGATTCTCGCGGTTTTGGATATGCGCGTGGTGGTGATTGGTGGTGGAATATCACAGTCATGTCCGATCTTTTTCGAAACAACACTTTCCACTTTGAAATCAAGAGCATTGCCAACTATTGCCCAACTTGTGGAAATCAGAAAGGCACATTTCAGTCATAATGCAGGTCTTGTGGGTGCTGCCATGCTTGGCAGATTGCGCATAGGAGTGTAAAGGAAACATGATCGGCAAATATCCATTCATCATACAATGAGCTCCATGATGCGCATATTCATTGCATTCTTATTGAGTGTCATAAGTCTCAAAGCAAATGAAATCGAGTCTTTCATTTCACTATTGAATTCCAATGCAGATTCACTCATGAAAATGAAAGCGATTGATTCTTTCATGATTGTGAACAATACATTTCCGATAGCCATTGACACGAATTGTTATTTCCTTTTTCGCGGTAAAGCCGATCGCATCATCTTGACCGGTGATCATACACAGTGGTCGCAAAGAGGCGATACCATGAAGCGTTTTTCGGGAACGGATCTTCATATGGTCAAGAAGACTTTTCCTGCCGATGCAATCGTGACCAGATACTTTTCCGGTTTGAAAGCAAACTTTCATTTCGATTTGGGCAAGCAGATTCTCTCACTTCGAAAAACAATATATTAGACCCATAAGACTATGCAGTAAGGATAGTATCATCCGAAAACTCCATCAAAGATTTCAGACAATGTACTTGCAGGTTACTCAACAATGATATTTCACAAAAAATAAAGGATACACATGAAACAATTCTTACTCTCAATCTCATGTTTGTTTTTTGTTCATGCCCACACATTTGCTCAAGATACATTCTCTATAGTTTGTGCTGATTCCACTACTCGCGAAGTGGGCAGTGCCGGTGCATCATGTTTGGATTTGATTGCATTTGGCATTCAGGATGCCTCATTTCTTGGTCAATTA
>CANLII010000023.1 GCA_947491315.1 Ignavibacteria bacterium | reverse complement strand
CCATGAATGCCTTTCACTTCTTTTGATGATCCCTTCCAAACCCAGAAAGGAATATCCTTGAAAGAAGTTATGCGAGGAGTGTCATTTTCCATTTTGATGGTGAGTTGTACAAATAGACCACCATCTTTATATCTGTCACGCATATTTGCGACAGCATTTCCGAGACTATATGCCACTGGAATTGAATCACCATTGCGTTTTACATATTTGATTGGTTGCACCACATGTGGATGCATGCCTATGATGGCATCGACACCTTTTCCGGCAAGAAATTCTGCGGTCTTTACTTGTGAGGGATGTTCATAGGTTTGATATTCCGATCCCCAGTGAATGATTGGAATCACGATTTGCGCGCCAAGTGATCGAGCTTTTACAATATCTTTTTCCATCTGTGCATGATCAATCAGATTCACCACATTTGGCTTGGGTACCGGAATGCCATTTGTTCCATAGGTATAACTGAGGAGCGCAATCTTCACTCCTTTTGTTTCGATCATGAGTGGGTTTGTGGAGTCATGTTCTTGCTTATTTCGGAAAGAACCCGTATGGAGAATCTTTAATGAATCAAGGATACTTACGGTGCGTTCAAGTCCTTTTCTTCCTTTGTCCACAGTATGATTATTCGCTGTGACAAGAATATCAAATCCGACTTTTTTTAAATCTTCGGCGAATGCATCCGGCGCAGAAAACATTGGATAACCCGAATATGGCTCACCTCCGAGAGGTGTTTCAAGATTTGCGATTGCATAATCAGCCGATGCGATGGTGTCTTTCAGAAATTGAAACCAATGTTCATATTCATGTCTTTTGCTTTGCGGATTATATGCCGCTTTCACTTGAGGCATATGGGACATCATATCGCCCGCAAAGACTAATGTAATTGAATCCACTTTGATTGAATCAGTGACTTCATCTGGTTTTGATTCATCCCCTGTGCAGGAGTGAAACATCATCATGCTCATCATGATGATGGATGTGTATAATCGCATTTTTGCTCCCTCTATAGTTAATCGAGCACTTGATTTCTCAAGATATCGTCCAAAGTTTCCCTTCTTCTGATCAATTCAGCTTTGCCATTGTTGACCATCACTTCCGCAGGTCGAAATCGACTATTATAATTGCTTGCCATTGTCATTCCATAAGCACCGGCATTATTGAATGCGAGAATATCGCCTTCGCGTACTTCATTCAATTTTCTATCCCAGCCGAATGTGTCTGTTTCACAGATATAACCAACCACAGCATATAATCTCAGAGCACCATTAGGGTTGCTCACATTTGTGATATGATGATAACCATTATACAGCATTGGTCTGATGAGATGATTCAATCCACTATCCACTCCCACGAACATCGCGGCTGTGGTTTGCTTGAGTACATTTACTTTCACGAGAAAAGTACCTGCTTGACTCACGAGAAATTTTCCGGGTTCGAACCATAATTCCAATTCGCGACCATATTCAGTGCAGAATTCTTTGAATCTTGCAGTAAGCTTTTCGCCCAATTCTTCGATGTCCGTGGAGTGATCATCCGGCTTATACGGCACTTTGAAACCACTGCCGAAATCAATGAATGTGAGATCGGGGAAATGCTCGGCTTGTTCAAATAAAATATCTGCTGCACGAAGGAAAATATCAACATCCACGATATCACTTCCCGTGTGCATGTGAAGACCAATGACATTCAGTCCGGTATTTTTCACCACTCGGTCCACATGTCGCATTTGATAGATAGAGATGCCAAATTTTGAATCAATATGTCCTGTTGAGATATTGATATTCCCACCGGCCATCACATGTGGATTGATCCGAATGCAAATTGGAACGGTATTCCCATATTTCAAGCCGAATTGTTCAAGAATGGAGATATTATCGATATTGATCATCACGCCTTCTTTGACTGCGAGATCAATTTCTTCCATTGACACACAATTCGGTGTATAGATGATTTCTTCTGGTGTAAATCCTGCTTTGAGTCCCAGCCACACTTCTTGAATTGATACGGTGTCCAGACAAGCACCCAAATCATATAAATGTCGCATGACTTTTACATTATTCAGCGCTTTACAGGCAAAGTTTATGCGTGTTTTACATGATGAAAATGCCTGTTTCAAGCGTGAATATTGCCTGTCGATGATGTCTATATCATAGACATAAAGTGGTGTATCAAAAGAATTCACGAGTTCTGTAATCTGAATTCCACCTATGGCATATGCTCCGTCTTGCAACTGTATCATAATTATGTATTTTTGATTGTCTTATTAAAATAATGGGTTTAATTTACACGACTTACGAAGTTCGTGAATTTTTGGGACAATTTGAGATACAGGCATGGCATCCATTACTCTAAAGTCCTCCCTCATCAAAGGCTTGTTGGCGGGTTTGGCAGCATCAATCATGAATAGTGCCTTATTTTATGCATTCAAGAATCTTGGTGCAATTAATGACACGGTACAGATTATGCCGGGTGAACCATTGGGTGTACACAATGCAATCATTTCCTCAATTATCTCTTCCGTGATAGCAAGTGCTGTCTATTTCGTGATTGCACTCTTCGCCCGTGATGCATTTCGTATATTTCAAAGAATTGCATGGATCATGCTTCTTCTTTCATTTTTCAGTCCTTTTCTCTTCATACCCGAAGTGCCGGTTGGATATGCTATTTCACTCAATATCATGCATATAGTCGTTGCGGCAGCGGTAATATACATCATGAAAAAACATATCCCTTTTTTGCGCTAGGACTATCTTTCTCTTCAAAGTGGTAACCTGATGTCACAATGATGTGTCATTATTGGGATATTTTCTCATTGTCTCCGAAACACTTGAATCTACTCCTTTTGATAGTATCCATTCTCTATTCCACATTCATATTTGGCCGAGAGTTATCTCTCAAGCCAATGATTGCCAATACGCCTGTCGTACTCCACTCATCGATAGTTCACAATAATGACAGTATCATCATCACGAGTTTCAAAGCATATATAGTTATACCAACTTTGACAGATACTTTTGTTCATCTCTTGGACATAGAGGATAATCTTATATGTTCGATACCAGATGATGCTGAGAGCGTGATTATTGGAATCGACAGCATGCAAACGGTGAAAACGAATTTCTCGGGAGCGCTTGATCCCATTCATGGAATGTTTTGGACATGGAATTCAGGATATATCAATGTGAAAATCGAGGGGATTTCTCAAAGATCAATGCAAAGAAATCACATATTTCAAATGCATCTGGGGGGATTTACAGCTCCTCATCAAGTATCTATACCACTAAGAATTCCACGAAATACACCAATCAAGTTATCCATTGATATTGCTCCTTGCATAGATGCGGTTTTGAGTAATTATCAAGGCACTGTGATGTCACCCGGAAAGCATGCTCATGAACTCATGCGTATTCTTCAACGATCAATAACCATTGAACAATGAGACATATCATACTCATATCTTGTTCAATGTTTTTGCTGATGTCATTCATTTCAGTGAACGATGAGTATTTCCCGAAACCGAAATATCCAATCGCGGATCCTGATTCACCGATTGTATCACTTGGTCGCGAATTGTTTCATGATCCTATTCTCTCCAAAGACAGCACAGTTTCTTGCGCATCCTGTCATTCACAATACAATGCATTTGCACATTCCGATCATGCGCTGAGTCATGGCAGTGCAGATCGCATCGGCAGACGCAATGCACCGTCATTGATCAATTTGGCTTGGTCGGAATCATTCATGTGGGACGGAGCAAGTTTTTCACTCGAGGCGCAAGTGTTGACGCCTCTCACAGCGCATCATGAAATGGATAATTCTCTCGATACGATCCTTCACAGATTAAGAAATCAAACCAAGTATTCAAACTTGGTACAAAAGGCATTCGGTGAATCACCGATTCAAACAAAGCATGTACTCAAAGCGATTGCGGATTATGAATCCACATTGATTTCAAGGAATTCTCGCTATGATTCCATGAGAATGCATTTGGTGGAATTCACAGAGCAAGAGAAAAAAGGATATGTATTATTTAAACAATACTGCAATCGATGTCATGCAGAGCCATTGTTCACGAATGGACAATTTGCCAATAATGCATTGCCAGTTGATACGACTCTAAATGATCTGGGAAGATATGCGATCACGCAGGATAGTGCCCAGATCAGACATTTTAAAATCCCAACTTTGAGAAATCTTCTCTATTCATTTCCCTATATGCATGATGGTCGTTTCAAAAGATTGAGAGAAGTACTCAACCATTATGCTGAAGGAATCAATATGCATGATGAAACAAGAAGTATCAAACATCTCATTCCACTAAGCTCACATGATATCACGGACTTGATGTCATTCCTTCATGCATTGACAGATCGCACTTTTATTTTTAATCCTGCATTTTCAACAAAACAGTATCCTCAAAGGAATCAATGATGAAATACCTTTTACTACTCATGAGTGCATGTACTGCATTTTCTCAAACCAATCCGATTATTACTTCTTGGTTACAGAATACTACTGTGAACGGAAGTTATTATATGAAGAATAATCCCACGGCAATCAGCAACAATATCAAAGCCAATGTGCAATTGGTGAGATATTCAGCAAATAATGTCTATGTCTCAAGTAATGGCATTCCAACATATCCAACAGGACCATTTCAAGATGGAAATCCATCGCAAGCACAAAGTCAGAATGGAATTTTTCGTTTTCCTTTACAAGTCGTAAAGAATGAAGGAACTCCCGTGAAAACCACAATGGGCAATATCGGACTTTTCATAAATGGGGTTGCATTGTTTGATGCTCGTGATGGTGTGTCATGGAATAATGCACAGCAGAAAGTTCTTGGTGGACCTATCATGGGCAAAGGTGATGGCATTTGGAATCGAGATGCAATCGTGGCGGAGCGCATAGGGTTTGACTGTTCGAAAGGACATCCCGCCATGGGAAATTATCATCATCATCAGAATCCTTCCGCATTCAAACTAGATAAAAAGGTCATATATGATGTATGCTCGCTTTATGATGCTGAGGGCTTATATGCAATCAATCCGGCAAGACATTCACCCCTCATCGGTTTCGCTTATGATGGATTTCCAGTCTATGGAGCTTTTGGATACAAAAATATAGATGGAACCGGTGGAATCGTTAGAATGCAATCAGGATATCGTTTGCGCTCAATCACCGAACGCAAGCAATATGCAAATGGTACGGATGTGACTGATGGTCCTCCGGTGAATGGCACATATCCTTTGGGATATTTCAATGAGGATTATGAATTTATTTCACATCCCGGTGAAGATGACTATATGGATATACATAATGGTCGTTTCTGCATTACTCCGGACTATCCAAATGGCACCTATGCCTATTTCTGCACGGTGGATGAGCAATGGAATTCAGCATTTCCCTATGCGATTGGTCCCACATTCTATGGATCCATTGTTGCAGCAAAAGTGAATCAAGTAAGTGAATCTGTCGATACCTATACAGGAACCACTTCCGTGCAAGAGTTGAATTCAAATGCTTTTACCATCTTCTTTGCATCCAATGATCTTCTCATCATTCAAGCCAATAATCTGATAACAGAAAGAGTGAATATCACCATGTATAATCTTCAAGGAATAGAGATTGCTAATGGAGTACTTGAACAAGGAAGCACCATTTCTCACATTGATTGTTCCTTGCTCTATGATGGCGTGTATGCACTGCGAGTTTCCAATCGAGACAAGACATTTCAGCAAGAAGTATTGATGAAAAGAAAGTGAATACCATTGGGGAAAACTTGAAGGATATTGGATTCCTTTTCGCCGTAAAATTGCATCATATTATTCATACTTATTCAAAGTAATTCATGAAAACAATCTATACTCTTTTTCTGTTTATATTCTCTATAGTCTCATTTCAGGTTCATGCCAAGCCAGATACGGTACTGATTGGAATGTATCTCACTTCTCTACATGATTTGGATTTATCGGCACATTCATTTAAGTATGATGCATATTATTGGTGCAGATATCAAAACCCCATATATGATTTCGCAAATGAATTCGAAGTCATGAATTCAAATGATGTAACACTTGAATCGCCCTATCTTCAGAATTTTGGGAAGGATATTCTCTTTTCCACAAAAACGAAAGCTACGGTACGACAATTATGGATAACGAAAGACTATCCGTTTGATAAACAAACACTGGTTATTTCCGTTGAGTCATCCAAACATGATACAACCAAAATGATTTTCATAGCTGACAGGAAGAATTCAGGATATCAAGATTCACTTGAGAAATTACTTCCCGAATGGTATATCAAAGAAACAAAATTTACACTCACCGAATCAAAATATTCCACAAATTTTGGTTCAGAAATGATTGGTAATACGAGTTATAATTCCTCATTCAATATGGTGATTGAACTTGAACGAAAAGAATCATTTCTCGTTTTATTCAAATTGATAACGGGTGTATTAGTTGCATTCGTGATTTCCTGTTGCGTGTTTTTCATCAAGCCATTCAATATCGATCCTCGTTTCGGACTCTGCGTTGGAGGACTTTTCGCAACCATCGGTAATAAATATATCATCGAAGGAATGGTGCCCTCAACAAATCAAGTAACAATGCTGGATGATATACATAATGTGACACTCGTATACATCTTTCTCATCATCACTATTTCGGTGATATCACTACATCTTTATGAGAAAGGTACCCCAAAGTCTATTCATCTTTCCAAAGTATTGGATAAGTTTTCATTCTATGCATTCGCATTGTCTTATACCAGTATATTGATCGGCATCATCATGAGTCATATGGATTGATTCATATTTCATAAAATATTTCAATAATAATGAAACTATATATTATTCTGCTCACATTCTGTCTGAGCATTTCAACCGCATATGCACAAAGAAATGTAGTTCTCATCATTGCCGATGATTTGGGACTTGAATACTGTGGCTTTTATGAACAGCATGGCGATACTGTCATCATGCCAAATGTGAGATCACTGCTTACAAAAGGAATTCGATTCACTCGTGCTTGGTCGAATCCACTGTGCTCACCAACAAGAGCGGGAATTCTAACAGGAAGACATAGTTTCAGAACGGGTATTGGGGATGCAGTTGGAGGGCAAAATTCAAACACCTTGGACACATCTGAGATTACCATTCCCCGATTACTGAATACCTATAATCCCCAAGGAATTTCAAAAGCAAATATTGGAAAATGGCATCTTCATACTCAAATGCCACAAAGTAATTTCACCATTCCTACCAAAATGGGATATGATTATTATGAGGGTAGTTTTGGCGGAACATTGCCCAATTATTATGCGTGGAATAAAATCAAGAATGGAAGTGTGGCGATATGTAGCACCTATGCAACAATCGAAACCACCAATAATGCAATTGATTGGCTCAAAACAATTCCTTCGAATAAGCAGGTGTTTTTATGGGTGGCATATAATGCGCCACATTCACCATTTGATCTCCCACCAAGCAATCTTCACTCATATTCCAGTCTAAAAGGTAATGCACAAGATACTGCAACAAGTGTTGTACCGTATTACAAAGCCATGTGCGAGGCATTGGATCGAGAGATTGGTCGACTTTTTGATTCATTGAAAGCAATCAATCGTTTTGATAGTACCGATTTCATTTTCATTGGTGACAATGGAAGTGATCCTCGCGTATATCAAGGGACAACAAGAGCCAAAGGGAGTGTGTACCAAGATGGAATTAGCGTACCATTCATCATATCGGGTCCATCGGTTAACAATCCCGGAAGAATTTCCAATGCTTTGGTCAATACTCAAGACATCTTTGCTACAGTACTTGAGCTCTTTGGTTTTATGGACTGGAAGAAAGCGATTCCAAATGAGAAACCGGTTGATTCAAAAAGTCTTTTACCAATCATTTTATATTCGGATACATCCATAAGAGAATGGTCTTTTAGCGAAGTATTTAAAAATACGCCTGCGCAATTTGATGGAAAGACAATGCGAAATGAAGAGTTTAAGCTGATTGATTTCGACAATGGCTCGCAGAAGTTCTTTAATCTCATCAATGATCCGGAAGAGAAGAATGATTTGTTGTTAAAGGTTCTTACACCAATTGAACAAGATAATTATGCATATCTCTGTCAAGAAATGACCAAACTCATTGGAAAGGGTGGATTTTGCATGACAACCGGGATCAATGAAACCACAAATGAAAACCCTCTTTTCACATATGATTCACAGAATAATCTCATCCGATTGAATATTGACTGTGGAGGCAATTCATCGATCTTCTGTTATTCATCTGATGGAAGATTAATATTCGAGCATCATAATATGCCTTCATCAGAATTAGCAATCAGCACAGCTAATGTATCTTCAGGAATCTATACATTACACTATACTTGCAATGGAAAGATATTTGATAATTTATTCGTCATTCGAAGATGAATCATGTTGAGATTTCTTCTTTTTTGTGATGAAATATCCCAACAATAAAACACATGCAAAGAGCATGCTTCCATAAATCCCGGCATTTGTGTCAAAGAGAAAAATATTGACTCCGGTAAACAAACATGCTGAAATGAATATCAATGCAGCTATATGACTGAACAAAGATAATTTCTCGCCTTTGAGTCTATACAAAGTGGCCATACCCACGCCGAGCCCTATGCTATCTATGAAGATTGTATAATTCAGAATTTTCTCAAATGATTCTCCCGCATATACGCTGATCAAACTGATGGCAGTGAAAACAGTCAATGCAGAAACACTCACACCTTTTCTCTCATCTGCTTGAGCAAAGACTTTTGGCAATACTCCATCCTTTCCCATTGCAGATATCACTCGTGGGTTTGACAGCATGGATATATTCACATAGCCGAATACCGAAATCACGATGACCATACTCACGATCATTGCAGCGGTGCTTCCGAATAATTTATCCATCATCATTGCGGCAATGAATTTGGATTGTGCCAATTCATTGAAACCAATCACTTGCACATAAGCAAGATTTGCAAGAAGATATATTCCAACAATGATCAAGACTCCCAGTATGATTGCTCTTGGTAACATCTTTCCATTGTCTTTTACCTCACCACCAAAATTGATTGTTTGTTGATATCCGCCATAGGTGAATGAAACAGCGATAAGTGCAAGACCGAAGGATTCCCATATTCCGCCAGAATGTGATTGTATGGCAGTCACTGTTTCTGTGGGTGGCAAAATTCCCAATGCCGAAATAATTGCACCAAGCATGAGTAATTTGATACCCATCAAGATATTTTGTACAGTGGCACTTGTCCGCAGACCAAGAAGATTGAGTCCATATAATACAATAATGAATACCGATGCAATAATAGTGCTTGGCATACCCATTGCATATGGCATTACATATTCCGCACCAATGATTGCAACGCCCGCAATTGATGCCGAATGAGAAACAAGAACGATGATATTGATCGCAAAAGCCAATGTCGGAGAATATGCTTTTGAGAAAATCGAATAATATGCACCGCTTACAGGCATCCGCTTACCGATTTCAGCAAAACCAATGGCACCACAAAGAGCGATCAATCCACCGGTGATCCATGCGACATAATAGATTAACTCACTACCAGCTCTTTGAGCAACGGTAGAAGGAGCACGAAATATACCCATGCCAATCACAAGTGAAATGACCATCATGGTAATATCAAAGAACCGGAGTTGTTGTTTTTGCATTTGTACTGATAATTATCCTAATAAACAATAAGTAAAAATAGTGAAATCACTCTGTTATTATCACATTTCTATGTAATTTTAGTATGCAAGAATCTGAACACATAGTAGATTATGTCTTTATTGGTTTGGGAGCCGCAAATTCCCTCATCATCCGCCAAATGCATGCTCAAGATATGTTATATAATGCTTCATTTGTGATCATTGATCCGGATGAAAAGTTATTGAATGACAAAACATTCTGCTTTTGGGCAAAGAAAAAAGAAATTGAAGAGTTGGGTATTGCATCACTCATTAATCACTCATGGGAATTATTGGGAATAAATGCAGATGCTCCACGAGCAGTCTCGCCATACAGTTATCATCATATTTCTAGCATAACATTGTATGATGAACTTCGGTCCATTCTCTCTACATGCAATGTACAATTCATCCGCGAGCGGGCAGAGACTGTGTCAAATAATCCTGCCAATTCTCTCCTGACCATCACAACACAGAATCATACAATCACTACAAAGTATGTGTTTGATTCAAGGCCTCCTCGATGGAATCCTCCGCAATCACATCAAACATTTTTATTGCAATCCTTCTTCGGCTGGAGAATCACAACTGAAGAGCCACAATTTGATATTGAAACATTCACGATGATGGACTTTTCAGTTGATCAATCGAATGCAACGCAATTTGTCTATGTACTTCCTTTCTCTCCAACTCATGCACTCATCGAATTGACACGCTTTGGATCCAGTCCAATTGATCATACCTATGCACAAGAACAATTAACGAGATATTGTCAGCAGAAACAACTTGGTTTATATGTTATTGAACATGAAGAACAAGGCATAATCCCGATGTCTTCTTGCACATTACAAGAGGAAAGTATATCACAAACTTTCTATAGAACAGGGAGTGGTGCCGGAAAAGTTAAACCGAGTACAGGATATGCTTTCAAGGAAATGGCGCGGGATGCCATTCATATTGTTGATTCAATACATTCCCAGCACTTCAAACAGAGAGTGATTCTTCGCTCCGGAAAGTTTTCTTTCTATGATAGACTCTTATTAAAGATTTTGGAATCACATCCTCACCGAGGTAAAGAAATATTTGAACGATTGTTTCAATATGTTGATAGAAAGATAGTGCTACAATTCCTCGAGGAAAAAACTCCATTTCTTGAAGATATCTCCATATTCATAGCATTGCCCAAGTTACTATTCATGAAGTATGCGGTGAAGGATATATTCTCAGGAATTGCCCGACATGCATTTGGATTTCTTCCATTGATTGTTTCTCTCTTTTTTCTTCTTTCCAAGCAGTATGAACTAGAATGGATCAATTGGAGTGTACTTGCCATTGGCATGATATTAATCGGCATTCCGCATGGAGCAATGGATCATGTATTGTCTATCGGCGAAAGATCTATACAATCACTTGCATTATTTATACTCGGCTATGTGGCGAAGGGAATGATCATGTTGGCGATTTGGATTATGTCTCCTCTGATTGGACTCATCATCTTCTTGCTCTATTCCATGTGGCATTTTGGTCAGGCGGAATATGAACAAGAAAATATCCATAATCCATGGCTTCTATTTCTCCGAGGTTTTGCCGTATTGTCATTCATACTTGCCACGCATATTCCTGAGACAAATGTAATTATCAATGCTTTGTCGATTCCCTCAATACCCGATACAGCCGGATTTTTGACATCATCTTTGCTATCGGAATCATCAATTGTGTTGCTAATTCTGACTGTGTTCATACAACCACGAAAGAGCACGATATTGTCAACTGCTTCATTATTAATGGGAATATTCTTACCGCTCTTACAGGCATTCGGAGTGTATTTTGTGTTTCATCATAGTTTTCTCGGATGGAATCATTTAAAGAAAGGGCTGAACAAAACACACTTGGAATTATTAGAATTATCCGCTCCATTTTCTCTAGGAGCATTTGCAATTCTCTCCTTGTTCTTCTTTAGCGGGAATCTCGCCATCCATGAATTCGCCCCATTATTCTTTGTCTTTCTTTCATGTCTGAGCTTCCCTCATGTTCTTGAAATGCACTCTTTCTATGGGTCGATATTCAAACGCAAGTGAGCACCAAGTCCATCATGCAGAATTCTGATCAATGTTGAAATTCTTATATCGCTTGCATTATTTTCGATTCTTGAGATATAGTGTTTAGTCGTACCGCATTTACTAGCTAATTGTTCTTGAGTCAATCCCCTGCTCTTTCTCAAATCCTTCATCATGATTCCAAGTTTGAAGGTTTCAAAACCTTGTTCAAATTCCTCTCTCTTTTTTTCTCCTCTTTTTCCATAATACTTATCGAGATGATCTGTAAAGGAAACCATTTTATTCTGATTCTTTTTCATAGTACAATTCCTGATTAGTTTGAATCAATAACATTTGTAAAGTACTCTTTTCTAATTCTCATTGCTTTTTGTAACTCTTTCTTTGGTGTATTGGCACTTTTCTTTAAAAATCCATTTATGATAATCAAACGGTTATTCCTATCAAAGAAGCAAAATACTCTGTATCTACCAGTCAGTGTCTCAATTCTGATTTCAAATAGTCCTCTACTATCTGTCACATGTTTGAATATAGATTTAGAAATATTTTCAGTTGTAGAAATTAGTCGTAAAATTCTATTGAACTTTTCCTGTGACTCTTGATTTAAAGTTTCAAATACATCCCAAAAGTAATCCTCGTAGAAAAACAATACGCGTTGCTTGAACATAGCCATACAACCCCAAAACAAAGTTACATTATCAGACAACATTTTCCTAAAAGTAAATCAAGCCCCCTTCTCTCAATACTGAGAAATTATTGACTTTGTAGATGATTGTATAGATGATGTTTAGATTCGGTATGAATTTCAGTGGCAAATGACTTGATATTCCATATGTAATTTCTCATCTTCCCATCACAAACTCATATCTCCCCAATGGAATAAATGTGCGCGTTTCGGTAGCTGAAATCGTTTTGACAAAAGCACCGCGAATATCAAATACATCAAATTGCATCGGGAGTTGATTGTGTGAAATATTCAGCCAGATCCCATCGGTTGTTCGAGTATATTCTATGTTCTTTTGTGTGAGTAATTCATCTATTCCTGAAATGCTTTGTGCTTGATAAGCACCGATGGAAGGAGGATTGGCAAATGGTTTTCCTTCATGATCTTTGATTCCTTCACCCGTGGAGTACCCTTTACCAATTGCCGGGCTCGTGGACTTCAGTCGATAATCACCATTTTGATACGATTCCAATTCAGGGTCAATTCCATAGAGAGAATTTGATTCCGTTAATTGCGCTTCTTGTGGCTTGGATGCAGATGGATTATCGACATTATACCATAGATTATTTCTCAGGAGAAATGTTTGGGGAGCGGTATTACCGCCGATATTCACATGGCGGGAAATTGTCGAACGAAATACCACCAGATTATTCTGAAAGATATTATTTCCACATGGTTCAAAACGATTGGGATCAACGGTTTCTTGTAGGATGCGGAATACCCATCGTTCGGGATCGATGATCGTATTATTTGTGACGGACACACGCACGGAACCCACATAAGCCATCGGTGTCACGGAACGGACGAACACATTTCCCGTGACCATCAAATCAGCCGCTTCATGCGTTGCATTGAGCGGTCTGAAAAATTCAAGTCCAGTAGAACCACCCAAATTCAAAGCGCGCTGACCACCATCGATGAATGAATTCTGTTCGATGCGGATATACCGCGTTCCACCTTTTGCCTGTATGCAATTCGAACCTGATTTTCTGAATATATTATTTCTGAATATTCCTTTATGACATCCCACCATATCCGCACCACTTCCGCCTGGTGAGCCATTTTCGAAGATGCAATGTTCAATCACGAAGTCATCAAGACCCGATAATTTCAATTGATCATTGTTACCGCTTGCTCCCATTCCGGAGAATGTCAGATATCTAAAAACCATATGATGCGTTGGGGTATCAAATGTTCCACCATCATCGCAATTCATTCCATTGCTTGTCTGACCATTCACCGTGAAGTTCTCAATGATCATATGAGAACACTCCGAAAAGTGCATGGATTCGGATCCACCCTGAAAAATAACGGAATCACGATGGACACCTCGAATCACGATTGGAGCATTCGCAGTGCCTGCAATATCCTCAATGAAAAAAGCACCTTGATACATACCCGGATGAATGAGCACCGTATCACCTGGCTTTGCATCCAAGCATGCCAAACGAGGATTGGAATAGGTCTTGCCGATTCCGACATCGAGAGTACGAGCATTGATAACAATGCTAAGAGTCAGCATTATGTAGATACACAAGTATTTCATCTCTTATTCCAAATATTGCTTTATAAATATAATCATCTTCATAATCACATCTTCGGATTGTCTGATATCAAAGCCATGAAATGCGGATATTCACTGTATTCGGTTTAAATACCAAGCGATTGCATTTTATCATGAAAAATCTGCTTTTCTATATAGGTACAATCGTAATCAAACTACCATGAAATGTGATTGTCGGAGCATTGATTGAGGAAATTATCCAAAAAGATCTCGGATTATGCTTCTAAGAAATACATAATACCTCGAAAATTAATCCAAATCTCTCATATTACTTGGACCTTAAAATCCCTAATCCACGCACTACTTTACATTCTTCTGGATGAATATCAATCTTGTATCTTGGATGATCTCCATATCTCACAATGAACACAACTGTTTCATTCAACTGAAATAATGAGTCCCAAGTATCTTTTTTCAGTACATGAAGATATCAGTACCACAGATTACAGCACATAAGTAGATTTTATGAGTTGAGTCATTTTTATTATTGGACATTTTTAGCTAATATCGCCATGTTAAAATTAGCGTTCTTCTTGGGAACAAAGTATAAAATATTCGAGTTATTTCGCGTTGTGGAAATCAATTTTTCTCAGTAAGTTACAAACGATTTGATATCGCTCTCTGATACTGGCTTAACACCAAATATCCTTACATATTATAGATATATCGCTCCTCATTTGGGAGAATTTTTTTCAAATTGTCAAGAGGTATTGTATGGGACATGAATTAGCTACGATTGCTCCCGGTAATTATGTGGCCTTTACATTTTTTATCGGCACAATGGCAATGATGGCTGCTTCGGTATTTTTCTTCTTAGAGTTAAATACCACGCCTGCTCGTTGGAGAACATCTGTTCTCGTTTCCGGTATTATCACATTTATAGCTGCCGTGCATTATTATTATATGCGCAGTTATAATTTGGAAACCGGTGAATCACCGACTTTCTTCCGTTATGTGGATTGGTTATTGACAGTGCCCCTGATGTGCGTTGAGTTTTATCTCATCACAAAGAAGGCGGGCGCGACGATTGGTCTTTTATGGAAATTGATCATTGCTTCGGTTTTCATGTTGGTGACTGGTTATATCGGCGAAGCATTGCATGGACAAGACGCATCAAGCTGGATTTGGGGCACAATTTCATCCGTGGGATATGGATATATCGTATGGTTGGTATGGGCGGGTGACATTGCCAAATTGGCAAAATCATCTTCACCAGCAGTTGCACAAGCAAATCGCTATCTTGGTTGGTTCGTGCTTGTTGGTTGGGCGATCTATCCATTGGGATATATCCTTGGTACAACAGGTGGATTGTTTGGCAATCAAATGGTTGCAGATCCAAAAGCGGCTCAATATTCAATGGACATCGTGTATAATATCGGTGATGCCGTTAATAAGATCGGATTTGGTCTTGTGATTTACATGTTGAGTAGAAAAGAAGATTAAGAACATCTCTATTGTAATCTAATAAAACCCTGATACTGAAAGGTATTGGGGTTTTTTTAATGATGTACTTCTTTGTTAAATTTGATTGTGTTTCCTAAGTTAAGAATATTCGTCAAAGCAGGAATCGAACAATGCACATTGGTATCATGAAAGAATCTTCCGGTGAAACAAGAGTTTCTCTCTTACCCGAAGCGGTTGCTTCACTCATCGGAAAAGGTCATACGGTTAGTGTTGAAACAGGCGCAGGCATTTTGGCTTTTGCTTCCGATGATGAATATGCAAAAGCGGGAGCAATGGTCACCAATGCTGAATCCGTGATTCAATCAAGCGAAATCCTCCTTTCCATCCATCCTGAACCGGTCTCAAATGCACGCTCCAAAACGCTAATCGGAGTATATTATCCATTGGTCAATACCGAATCGAATCAACAATTTTCCTCTCATGGAAATACGGTGTTTTCACTGGATATGCTCCCGAGAACCACGCGCGCGCAGAGCATGGACATCTTGAGTTCGCAGGCAAATATCGCAGGATATAAAGCCGTATTATTGGCAGCCGCAGAATACTCACGATATTTTCCCATGTTAATGACAGCAGCGGGCAGCATTGCTCCGGCAAAAATTCTGATTCTTGGAGCAGGTGTGGCAGGACTTCAAGCCATCGCAACTTCCAGAAGATTAGGTGCAGTTGTTGAAGTGTTTGACACAAGACCCGCAGTAAAAGAAGAAGTAATGAGTCTTGGCGCAAAGTTCATCGAAGTGGAAGGCGCGGGCGATGCCAGCCAAGCAGGTGGTTATGCCGTGGAACAAACAGAAGATTTTAAAGCAAGACAAAATGTAAGGATTGCTGAAAGTGCAGCGAAAGCTGACATCATCATCACAACCGCTCAGATTCCCGGAATGAAAGCACCAATCTTGATCACACAAGAAATGCTGGATTCCATGCGCAAAGGAAGCATCATCATTGATTTGGCGGCTTCCACCGGTGGAAATACACCGCTCACGAAAAATGATGAATCCATCATGCATAATGGGATCAAGATCATCGGAAATAGTAATCTCGCTCGTATGATGCCTGCTGATGCCAGTAAATTATATGGAAAAAACATCATCAATTTTCTGCAATTGATCACCGGTGAGCAGGCGATATATCATCTCAATTTTGAAGATGATCTCGTGAAAGGTACATGCATCATGAAAGACGGCAATATCATCCATGAACGATTAAAATCTTAAAGAGAACAAATATGGACCAGCTCCTCAATTGGTTTACTCAGCATCAGGATATGATATACATAGTCATACTGATGATTTTTGTGGGAATAGAAATCATTGGTCGCGTGCCCAGCGTATTGCACACACCTCTCATGAGTGGTGCCAATGCCATTCATGGTGTTGTAATCATCGGTGCAATCATCGTGATGGGCAATGCCGATACCACTGATATTACTGCATTGATTCTTGGATTTCTTGCGGTGATACTTGGTACATTGAATGTTGTTGGTGGATTTGTCGTCACTGATAGAATGCTGGAAATGTTTAACAAGAAAAAATGAATCTCATGGAATCTCTCCTTCTACTTATCTATCTGATTGCATCCATAACCTTCATTCTTGGTTTAAAGATGCTCTCCAATCCAAAAACTGCCCGCAATGGTAATTTAATCGCTGCAGCTGGCATGGCTCTCGCGATTATAGGAACAATTGCATTCTATACAGATTCATCCGGTGAACATCTCGGAAATCATCTATGGATTCTTGGCGGATTGGCGATTGGCGGAATCGTGGGAACTATGTCAGCAAAAAAAGTCAAGATGACAGACATGCCTCAAATGGTAAGTTTATTCAATGGAATGGGTGGAGCTTGTGCCGCACTCATTTCAATCATTGAATTCAAACATCTCGTGCACGATTTTCAACCTGAACTCTATGCTGGAGGTGGTTATACCTATTTCTCTACGCTTGACGGTGTATCACTGCTGGTTATCATGGCAGGATTGATTATCGGTTCGGTGAGTTTTACGGGATCTATGATTGCATGGGCGAAATTGGATGGTCGATTGAATGACTTTGCCTTTTCCGGACAGCATATCGTGAATATTTTACTTCTGCTTGTCACGGTTGGTTTGACTACTATGATCATCTTTCTAAGACCCGAAGAAACCATCGAATTTTTCTATGCGGCTTTGGTTCTATCAGCTGTCTATGGCATTCTCTTCGTCTTGCCGATTGGTGGCGCGGATATGCCAGTCGTGATATCACTTCTCAATTCATTCACCGGAATTGCTGCGGCATGCGGTGGATTTTTATATGACAATACAGCAATGCTCACAGGTGGAATTTTGGTGGGCGCGGCAGGAACCCTTCTTACGATTCTTATGTGCAATGCAATGAATAGATCACTGTTGAATGTACTCATCGGTTCATTCGGTGTAAGTGCGCAATCCGGTCAATCAACGGGAGTACAAGGTGCACATAAAGAAATGTCCATTTCCGATGTAGCAGTATTGATGTCCTATTCTTCTAAGGTCGTTATTGTCCCCGGTTATGGTCTTGCCGTTGCGCAAGCCCAACATGTGTGTCATGAATTGGAAAAATTGCTTACCGAAAAAGGCGTAGAAGTCACATATGCAATTCATCCAGTTGCAGGTCGCATGCCCGGTCATATGAATGTATTGCTAGCCGAAGCCGATGTTCCTTATGAGAAGCTCAAAGAAATGGAAGAAATCAATGATGAATTTCCTTCCGTAGATGCAGTGCTTGTATTGGGCGCAAATGATGTGGTGAATCCAGCAGCAAAAACAGATCCTAGTTCGCCAATTTATGGCATGCCCATTTTAGAGGTAGAGTCAGCAAAGCATGTCATTGTAAATAAACGAAGCATGAAACCCGGTTATGCAGGTATTGAGAATGAGCTCTTTTTCCGACCCAAAACTTCGATGTTATTCGGAGACTCCAAAAAAGTATTACAAGATCTCATTGCGGAAATAAAAAACTTGTAAATTTGAATATCATTTTGTGAAGAAAATCATGAAGTTCAGGACGCCATTTCATAAGAATATCACCATCATAGCAATGTCTTTGATACTGGGAATGATATGTATGAGTTTTTGTGCGGTGTTATATGATCTTCATGTACAAGGCGAAAACTTCAGTCGGGCTGATTTGCACAAATTCATTTCATTTGAACAAGTCAAAGAAGTCACAGCCTTTATTGAATCGATAATTGTTACGGTGGCTCAGGCAGTATTAGAATATTTGAGAATATTTCTCAAAGGGTAATCGGGACAGGGTCTATAGGGTCCAATAATTTACTGAGTACATTCTTTGTTTATTACAATATTTCCAATTCATACCATAAATGTAAAAGACACTATTTCACAGAAATAATAGTGTACTTTTCAGAAATTGAGAATTATCCCTCAATTGATCACTTCTTCTTCAGCATGAATGAACGCACTTTTGACATTTCAAGAAACTTCATTTCAGCACCCTTCTTCATGACAATCAAATAAAATTGTGCAGTCGTTGTGGTATTTTTCTGCGAAAAAGATGCTGTACACAATAGCGTATATGAATCAGCATTCTCATCGACAATGCCATAATTCCCTTTGTATTGATACTTTTCTGAAGTAACCGGTTCAGTCATTTTCCATCGCAGTGACTGTTTTGATCCGAGAATAATCACATTATCGGCATAATGCAGAATTTTTGCATTTCGTGCTTTTGATTCCTTCCTCACATTCAACGGTTCACCGGAATATTCCCCAAGATAGCTAGACGGTAATTCGGTAGATATGCCGGCATTGACAGAATTCATGATGACAACAAAGCCAAACAATAGCAAGATTACTGATTTCATGAGAATAATTCCATTTCATAATTGGATATACATACAATTGGAATTCGTAATCTAAGAAATAGGCACAAAAATTGTGGAATTACTTTTGATATTTACAAAACAGGTGGCAGGAACATACTATGAAATGGTTATTCCTTATTGGTTTCCTCTTTGTTTCGGTACAACTTTCCGCTCAAGAAGCTTTTGTTGTGACAGGCGATGACCTATCAACAGGTTTTGGGACAGTCAATTATTCTGTTGGACAATTGATTGTAAAATCTGATTCCACTAAGAATGGTTCGATGAGACATGGAATTCAAATACCGATAGAATTATTCAAAATCCCGGTTGGTATTGATGAAATTTCTGAAATACATGCCGAGGCATTTCCAAATCCAACATTCGATCATGTGAAGATCATCATACCTGAAAAGTATCAAGGTCCTTTCACTCTCACACTCATGGACATCAAAGGCGGAATATTGGAAAAGCATCAGTTGAATTCACATGAAATGTTGCTTTCATTGATGCAGCATTCTATTGGTACTTATACAGTAGTGATCAGTCAGCAATCAAAAACAGTTTCTTCATTTTCGATTATCAAGCATTAAAGTAATAAAGAGGATTACACATGAAAAAGTATGTACTTACTCTATGTTTATTCTGTTTAGGAATATTCAATGCATTCGCACAAATTCCCCAATTGGATGAAATTCCCAAGACAATGTCTTATCAAGCAATTATTCGCAATGGTAGTCAAGGTCTTGTCGTAAATGGTACAATTAGCGTGCGAATCAGCATCATCAAAGGATCGGAATTTGGCAATCCCGTATATGTGGAAGCACATAATGCCAGAACAAATGGCAATGGTTTGGTGACTCTGCAAATCGGTGGAGGAACATCATTGTTTGGAGTATATGACAGTATCAATTGGTCTAGCGGACCATATTTCCTGAGAACTGAAACTGACCCCCTCGGTGGAACAGAATATGGCATAACTTCTGTTAGCCAGATTCTCAGCATTCCTTATGCTTTATATTCTCTGAAAGCAGTTCATGCTGATTCTGTTATGCATGAATTGGATCCACTATTTTCTTCTTCAATTGCATCGGGAATAACAAGTCAAGACACGGTAAAATGGAATGCAAAATTGGATAGAGAATTGGATCCCAATTTTGAGGCTTCACCTGCATTTATGTTGACGGAAGACATGATGTTTAGATGGGACACTGCAATCGTAGAAGAAGCAGATCCGATTTTTAAAGCTTCACCTGCTTCCACTATTACTGATACAATGGTCAAAAGATGGGACTCTTCAATTGTAGTAGAAAAAGATCCATTATTTATAGCATGGGACAAAGATTATAGTGATCTTATCAATAAGCCAATAACAGATGGATCTGAAACTAAAATTCAGGCAGGTCGAAATATCTCTATTTCAGGAAATGGGAAAATAGATAGTGCATACACAATATCATATAGTCCTAGTACTCTAAAACATTTAATGGTTGGAGATTCTTACAGCATATCGGAACAGATTACTGTTGCACTTATCACAAGTAATAACAATACTACTATTGATGCGATTTCTCTTCCAACAGGTGTAGATGGACAAATTATGTATGTCATTCATATTGGTAATGACTTTTTATCAATAGATGGTACGATTTTCATTACCGAGAAGAAGTTCACATATATCTATGCCAATGGATGGCATTTGATGTCAACAAAATAACTCGGCACATTGTGCCACATTCGAATCAAGGATTTCGTTCGATAAGCCCTGCCATTAGCAGGGCTTTTTTTATAGAAGTACCGATTGCTTTGCTTGTGAGATATGACTTTTGATTTCTTCAGAGATCTGTGGCATATCCACCAAATCAACTTTGATGATTCTTGTCCACTCTGACTCATCTGTTGATGTTGCAATCATATTTGTGAAAAGTAATCTGGCTGTATAAGAAAACTGACCCGGTTTCAGAAGTGAAAGCACATAGGCATAGTATCTCATTTGAAGAGTATATCGTTCCGTAAGTATGTCCACTTGCTCTTGTGTGGAACATCCATTTGTCTTCCAATCCCATATCTCCCATTCGCCATTCTGATTTTCTATCATGAGATCATAGATCACACAGAAAAAATCATCTTCAATTGGAATGGTGAGAGAATACTCTGTTTTTACATTGATGAGTGAAGAATGATGTCTTTGGATGAGATTCGATGTACCGATTGCATGACATAGTCTTCGCATTCTTTGTTTTACTTCTTCTTTTTCCACAGAATGCGACATATGATTTTGTATGATAGTATCGATGATCGAATCAATCATGCCTTCATTCACATCGTCTTCATTCACCCATTTCTGAATATGCTCCAATGCTTGATGCATCATTATTCCGAATTGTGCGGAAGTTATATCTTCATGATGTTCATCATTTACAAAACCTGCATGATGTTCAATTGTTGCATTTGGAAATCCAAACACATATTTCTTTCTAAATTCCTGTTCATCTGCTTCCAGCATCATGAATTGGGATATGGAATACCATTCATCTTTATATTCTTGTTTGGTTTTATCAAACAAATGCAGATCAGTTTGATATAACTTCTTTTCCACTTCTTGTATGGATTGTACTTCATTCAGAGTTCTTTGCATATAAATCGGGATTGATATTTCTTTCTCTGGTTCATCAGCTTGGACAATCAACTTGGTTTGAAAAGTATAAATACCTTGATCGAGACTTGGCAATGATGCAAAGGCCGATGAGTATTGACTAATCATATGTATCATGCTTCTTTCCGCAAATGACTTGCCTTGTTTATACGAGGTCGAAATATACACATGATCTTTTGCCCTGGTCAATGCCACATACAATAAGCGTTTCTTTTCAGAGATTAGTCGTGACCTTCTCTCCATCGTAATCGCTAATGAAAGAAGGGATGGCTCAGTTTCATGCGATCCTGCAACTCTGTATTCCTTGATGAGTGGAAGGCCGATGCCAAACTGTTCTGACTCATATAATGCAGGTTGTGTGCTTCTTTCTTTAGCATTTGTATCATACAGAAACACGATCGGAAATTCGAGTCCTTTCGATGCATGTATCGTCATCAGATTCACTGCATTTTCAGAATTGATAATTGGTGCTTCGGGTTCATCATCATATTCGGCGGACAATTCCAATTCATCAACAAATGCATGAATATGCCTAAATCCTCTTTGTTCAAATTCTCTTGCGATTCCAATCAACTTTTCTGCATTGACAATCCATTGTTCTCCATCATCCATTCGCTTGACGATATTTCTCCAATGGGATGCTTCAAGCATAGAATGAATCAAGATGGGTAAAGACATGGTTTGTGCTTTATCACGAAATCCCAGCAAAATTTCATATGCCTTTTTTATATCATTCGCAGCATCATGTTCATAAATATAGTCAACCATGTTTTGCCAAAGACTTCCATCAGAGTATTTCATTCTCATTGCAAACAAAGCATCATCCCCCACACTAAAAAAGGGAGATATCAAGATAGAAGCTAGTGCTAGATCATCATTTGGATTACTGAGAAAAGTGAGATAATTTCTGATATCAACAATTGCTGGCGAAGTATAGAAACCTTTATTTCCTGATGTGAAATATGGTATACCTTCTGCTCTCAAAGCGGCCATGAGGATATTCACCATGGTTCTTCTTTCATAGAGCACAGTGCAATCTTTATACATTGCATCACGCAGATAGGAACTATCTTTTCCGTCCACATCTTTTTGTGAATCCCATATCAATCTACTCTTGTTTTGTACTATGTCTTTTATTGCTGATGCAATCAGTCCTGCTTCATCGACCATCCCTTTTTCATCTTCTTTTGGCACTTCATGAATGAGAAATGTGATACTACCTATTTCTCCTGATTCCAATAATTCTTGTGAGACATTTCTTCCTGCTATCATTGGTTCATAGGCCACTTCATAATCGATGGATACATTCCCCATCAATGTTGAAAAGAGATCATTCACGAATGCAATAATCCCGGGCAATAAGCGAAATGATACTCGTAAAGAAAGCATTCCTTTTTGTTCATCTTCGGTTAATTCTTCACTAGTGTTCATTTTCCCATTATTGACATTCGCTTTCTGAATATCTTTCGTAGCCATCCCAAATACTCTCACATCGGCAGATCGAAACCCATAAATGCTTTGCTTCGGATCACCAACGATATAGAGATTCACTTTGTGATCTTCATCTTCTTCTTTCAATGATCGTACTATTCGTGATGCCAATTCATATTGCATTGCATTTGTGTCTTGAAACTCATCAATCATCAAAAATTGTATAGAAGATCTGATTTTTGGACCAGCTTCAGGATGTTCCAAGAGTTCCATTGCTAATGTTTGAATATCACTGAATTCAAGCGTCCCCTCATTTCTTTTCTGTGATTCAAACGATGATGTGGCATGCTGCGCTATATCGAGTATCAAGCGGGCAAATTGCAATGCTTCTTTTTCAGCAGATACTACGGAGTTCCCATGTTTCAAGCCTATTGTACCGATAATGCATAATCCCTCAACTTGCTTGCGTAAAGAGCTAATGATCGGGAAATATTCATCGATCCATTCATCAATCGATTGATCTGAATATTTCTTGAATTGAGAGGCTGTTTCACCCTTTTGTGTCATGTATTTGCTAATCAATTCCTTATTGACCAATTCAAACAATTGAAGAAAGTGCAATGTCTTTTCATCGAATTGACCAAGTGTAAAGTCATCTTTCAATACCCTCAATTCTTCCCACTTATTCACCAATTCTTGTGCTATGAAATCCGCATTGCGATATCCCGGCAATTGATCAATAGCTTGGAAAATGATAGTGAATGATTCACCAATCTCATCTCGAATGAAATTCCATGATTTCTGTATGATGATATCATCTTCATTTTTCACTATCTCTTCCAATGTTGCAAGAGCCAATTTACCCTTCATCATTAGATATTCTAATGCATTTGTAATGGTGGAATGATGATGTGCGTGAAACATTCTGCGAATAAGTTCAGATTCTGGATGTTCTCCATTGAGAAAATGAATCAATGCATCTTCTATACATTGTTTCCGCATCACTGCGGCTTTACTTTTTGGGAGTGGGATAAGCGTATGAGGTACATGTGCTTCGAGCGGAAAGTTCCGTACGATTTGACTGCAAAAAGAATCAATCGTGGAGATTCTGGCGGAGCTTATATGTTGTCTGATGCGTGACCACATCTGAACATCCAATATACGCTCATTGTCGATTGCATCTTGCAAACGCACTTCGACCGCATCCATGACGCGTTTCATCATTTCGGCGGCGGCTTTTCTTGTGAATGTGATGGCCACAATCGATGATAAATCAATCCCCGGATGATGTTCAAGAATATGTATGAATCTTTGAACCAATACTCTTGTTTTTCCGCTTCCTGCCCCTGCTGAAACAGATAGATGTCTGTCAAATGCTTTACCCAGAATTTGTTCTCTAGTCTCTTTCATAGGTTCAATTCCATCGATAAAAAAAGCCCGACTATGAATTTCACGGTCGGGCTTCACATATTCATGATATCACATTATTTTACGATATCGAGCAATTCCACTTCGAAAACCAAAGTTTCATTAGGTCCAATTGCATTACCTGCACCACGATCGCCATATGCAAGATCTGCAGGAATAAAGAATTTATACTTCGAACCTTTGCTCATGAGCTGAACGCCTTCTGTCCAACCTTTGATAACACCATTAAGTGGGAATTCAATAGGCTCACCACGATCCACTGAAGAATCGAATGTTGTACCATCGATAAGCTTACCGGTATAGTGTACTTTCACGGTGGAAGATGCTGTTGGCTTTGGACCTGTTCCTTCGCTGATGACAGTATACTGAAGACCACTTGGAGTTGTTTTTACACCAGGTTTATTCTTATTATCTACAAGGAATTTTTCGCCTTTTGATTTATTCTCACCACCTTTTTTGGCTGCTTCTTCTTGAGTTTTTGCCATGATTTCTTGTTGAAATTGAGTTAACACATCACCCATTTCTTTTTCAGTGAGTTGTGTTTTTGCACCAGTATATGCATCAAGCAAGCCCTTGACAAGAATATCAGTTTTAATTTCAACTTTCTGATCTTTCAAGTTTTTACCGATGCTCACACCGATACTATAACTTGCTTTGTCTTGTTGAGTCTTGAGTTCCATCGGTGCTCCTTTTTCGGGTGATTGTGAACATGCCTGAACGGAGAATAGTCCAAAGCATGCCACTGCAATGATTGCTGAACGGATCATGAAATATCCTTAGTATAAAATAATTGATGAAATAACTGATGAAATAATTGCCACGAAGATAATGATTTATGAGGAAATGCACGCCTTTCTTTCTGATAAAGCTATGGATTCCCAATCAGTAAACGGGGATAAATACAATGTTTCGCCATGTGTGGAATATCCCGGTATTGGTGTCATCAATGCACGCCCCTTTTTGCGAAGTTCAAGAAACATCTTGAAATCATTTGGACACTGTCCCTTATTTGTCCATTTTCTCAAAATCTTGATATCATCTTTAAGCGTTTTCACTGTGGATGCAAAGGTCATCGTTGTGCTATTTGTAATCTTCCAATGGGATGAACCTATGCAATAGATTTTGGTTGATTCACCACCATCAATATCCACAAATGGATTACCTCCCAAAGCTGGTGCTCTGTATTTATCCGGATGATCATACAGACTACAATATGATGCACCATGATTCAGTACTTCTTGAATCAGCAAAGATGAACCCGGACGATGCAAATAATCATTTTCAAGATGATAAACGATGTCTTCATCAGGTAATGTCAAAGCCACATCAAGACCCAGATTGAATGTTCCTGCGCCATGTCCAACAGATACACGCATAATCCTTTCAGGGTGTACATATTTGCAAATCATCGCATATGTATCCTCGGACACATTGTCGGCAATCACATGAAACATTGCATCGGGAAATACTTTCACAGCATTTCTCAAACAATGGTCATTGGTGATATATGCGGGTTTCACTTTGGAATACCCGGCATCAGAAATGCGATAAATGATGTGAAGATTCATAATATTTGAGTGAGTTTACATTGCATGTTCTTTGCCACCAAATCTCCATGAGAATCCGAGATTGATGACATAATCGGCAAATGCGGCATCGCCATTGGTGAATGTTCCATTCACTCTGGTCTTTTCGAGATCATCATAACTCTGAACGCGGTTGCGATAGACTGCCAATGGAACACTGACAAATACGGACATAGAATTGAAGGCATAAGACATTCCGGGTTCGATTGCCACTGAGTAGCCGGGTCTTCTGAATCCACGACTTCCACCAAATGCATCATGTGAAGGAACGCCTTCAATACGACCGCCGAAATATCCGCTCACACCTGATTCTGAATTGTAAAATGCTCCAATGCGAGCGCCAAATTGATCGGGAACGGAATATTCCAAAATGTTACCGAATGCATCTTTTCTCAAAGTTGGAATACCATTGGTTTCACGCGAATTGAACAAATAGAATGCATTTGTTGCGATTGCAATTTCATGTGTGATGGGATGATATCCTTGCATATCAATTGAAATCCCCGTTCCACCATCACCCAATTGAATGGATTGATCCACGAATTGAAGCATATTGGTATCACGCTTCACACCTTGATTATAAAACAGATCCTGACAATCATATTGTCCTGTCGGAAGCTTCACGCCAAGACCAATCGCATAATTGAATTCATGTTCAAATGGTTCGAATAACCAATAACCCACACCAAATCGAATATCTGATAATCCTGAAGATGCTGTGGAATGTCTTTGTCCAAGACCACTCGGTGGATTTCCGCCATGCTCATACATCGATGAACGATTATGCTGCATATATGGCAAAGTTGCGGTTGCATAGAGCTGATCAGTGATACCATAATTCAGAGTGATATCCAAAAAGCTTGACCAATTCCACACTTCCGTTCCATTAGCAACTCTTTCAGCTTCCTCATGATCTCCGCGGAAATGTCTGAATGATTCAAAATATCGATAACCCGTCACGAAATTCCATTCGCCGGGTGATAAATTGATTCCCATACCCATGCCTGTTCCACCGCCGCATGAACTCATGCCACGAGTGGCCACACAGCCCTGCGCATTGAGATCGACATGTAAAATTGCGACAAGTGCAATGCAAATATGTATGATGGCTTTCATTATGTATAATCCTTACTGTATGACAATTGAACAACGATATCTAGCGCCATTGATGCCACTTAACCGAATTTGATAGATCCCGGTTCCAATTCCTGAGCAATCAATCATGATATCATTTTGATTGATTTGACCGGCAAAACTACGAACTATTCTACCTCTTGCATCAATGATGTCAATGTTGCCAATATTCACACCTGAGATCGGAATCGTCACCATGCCGGAAGTTGGATTCGGATAGATTGACAAAGCTTCACTGCTTTCTGTAACGGAACTTGGCAATGGCGGAATGCAACCTTGTGCATAGAATTCAGCAACTGTTGTCCATGGATTACCATTTACTTCGGATAAAGATCGAAACTTCACATAGCGTGCCGTGATTCCAGCGCTGTCCAATGTCAACCACTGAATCGCATTGCTATTGTCGAATGTAACAGGATATGCCTTGCCCCAATTTGATGTGTCATTCGTGAAATAGTATTCCGCATCCTTCACGCGACCATTCACGCCACTGGCTCTGCCTTGATATGCAAACTTGTATACCTTATACTGAAAACCTAAGTCAATCTGTATTTCATGTGGAATGGTATCATTACCAGTACTCCATCTGGTATGCCAAACTGTATTTGGATCATCATCAATCGCCATGATTGCAAGTCCGGGATCATTCACTTCCTGACTATTAAATTTCATGATGCGCCAATCACCTTTGGGAAGCAAATCTGGATTATCACATGTCTCAATCGAAGGACATGGTCTGACGGTGACAGGTACTATGGATGAAGCATATGTCTTGCCTTCCTGCTCCAAAATCAGCGACACGGAATATGTTCCTTTTTCTCCATAGACTACTTTTGGATTCATCGCATTTTTATCACTGATCCACATCGGCTCTGGCTCTATCTTCCATGTGTGCTTTGCATTGCGATTAATAAAGAGAGAATGATCTGTCATGAAAACGGTGTCCTCACCGCATGAAACTACTTGTGGTCCGACCCATGCTTTTGCAATAGGCGCAAAACTCGTATCAATCATTGGTGATTCCCAAATGCTTCCAATTCCCGCAACGCGAATTTTCCCATCACGGAAAAATGGCAATGCCAGATTCACACTCATGCCGGCAGGATATCCTTCATTGAATAATTCCCAATCCGTCATATCCGAAGTGCGATAATACACTTTGCCTGATTTCTCATTCTTCGCATTCGAAAACATATATGCAATGTCTTTGCCTTCTTTATCAGGCTGAATAACAGTGCATTTCAAGTATTCGGACATTGTACCGGTGAAGTCGGACCATGTATCACCGCCATCAGTGGAGCGAAATACTTTGCCAATATCCGCACTCCATGTTCCATTGGAAAATGTTGCATAGACCACATTGCCATTTGTCGGCGATACTGAAATATGCGTTCTTCCTTTCCATGCATTTGTTCCATTTGGTGTTGCATACAATGAAGGTTTTGCTTCCCAAGTTTTACCTAGATCATTACTGCGATAGATACCTTCATTCACGATATCTGCATAGATGATCGGATCTTTTTCAGCATAACTGATTTGCATAAATCGAACGGGATTCTCAAATGCATGCATCAAATCCCAAGTGGAACCTGCATCTTTCGACATCCAAAAACCTTTGCCTTCGCCAACAAAAACAGTTGTACTATATTCAGGATGATGCAAAAGATTTCCTCTTCTTCCACCATATTCTTCCATATTGGGGAATTTGCTGTAAGTAAATCTTCCTTCAGGTTTTCCTGTCGCTGTTTTCGGCAAAATCCAACCATTGCCCAAATCATTGAATGCAACATGTCTTTCTTTATGATGCAATACCCAGCCTGTCGGGGATTCAGCACCACCCATACGCAATGCCTTGGGTTGATAATTGTCGGAAATTGCGGTATTGCCATTGTGATAGCGACCACCAATAATGATGTCTTCAGTCCATCCTTGATCAAATCCCCAAAAATCAGAACCAACGATTCCATTATTCCTTGCAAATGCATTATTCGGATTTGAAAATGCGTCGGTGGACAAAGTCAAACCGCCATCGGTGGAAATCCAGAAATCACCATTCGGCATGAGCTTCATGTCTTGCTGATCGGGATGCACAGGAATATTCCCGCCATAACCTCCAATGATGCTGAATGTTGATCCACCATCTGTTGATTTATATAATGAAGCTGTTCCGGTAAAAATCATATTGGAATCTTTCGGCGAAACATCCAATACCAAATCAAAATACCCTTGCCAATTGTCCATCGGCATTTCTGTTGTTTTTCCTTTTCTTACGGTTGTCCATTGTGGCGTTGTACCACCAACGCTGCCTTTGAGCAAATGTGGAATATCATCGGAAGAGAGCAAAATCGCATAGATGATTCCGGGATTGGCAGGTGTCATTGCAAGCAAACCGCCTGAGCGCTCAACGATGTCTGATGGAAAGGAAGAATGTACGGTGAATGTTCTACCGCCATCAATACTCTGCACCATTCTGAAATTTCCATTCTCTTTTACGAGTGCATAGACATTTTTCGATTTTCCGGGCGTGAATTCAATATCATAAGCTGGTGCATTCCATACTTTGAGCCATGACAAACCTTGATTTTCAGAGCGAAACACTCCTTCGGGTGCGGCGGCCATGATCACAGTTGGATCTTTGGGATCAATCTTCAAACGATCAGCACCAAAGCGCTCGGTAAGCATTGCTTTCCAGGTTGCACCACCATCTGTGGTTTTATGAATTTGTCTTCCACCACTCACATAGACAATGGCAGGATTTGTGGGATGAATGGCAACTGCAGTGATGCCACTACCGAAATAATAGTCTCTTCCCGATTGAATCCAATTCAATCCTTTATCCGTGGTCTTTGCCACAAAACCGGTCTCGGTTCCTGCATAGAGAATCGATGGATTGGATTCAGCTACATCGAATGCATAGATATTGACTTGCCATGGACATGACTTTGGTGCTGTGGTAGAACCCGATTCATTGAGCCAGAATGTTTCTTTCGGACCCCAAAATGTCCACTTGCCTTTTCCTGCAAGAGCTTGTTCGACTTTTGAATCATTTACTTGCACATCCTTTGATGGAAGCTGAACCATTCCCTGAGCATCCGCATTATCTGCAGTGGCTCTCAACCACTGCTTTGCATAACGAATGATTGCACTATGTGCATTGGGATTCTTTTGAAGGTAATCGTTTAATCCATTGTGTACTTTATCGGCATTGGCCGGAAACACATAGAGTTCTTTGGCCCAATCGGGATATGAAGTGTCAAAACTTGGTTTGTGACTTTTGATGATACCCGGAAAAGCCTCATCATACGGAGTAAACTGTTGTATATGCTGCGCAAGCAGCGACGAGCTACAGAGTAGCGCTAATAATAGTAGTAAGGTGTGCATGTAAATCCATAAAAGATGATTGACAGTCGCAAAATACGCAACCATTCTGATGTATTCAATGGTGGAAACCTATCTTATTTCAAATCATTGATTTTTTGTAGTTTACAATCATTCACATTTTTGGAATATGCGTATGCAAGCTCAATCATTACACGGATTTTTCCTCAATTCAGCATATACATTACGAGGTTTGGATCAACCATTCCTCATGCAGAAAGTCCAAGGCACATACACAAATATCACCTTTGGCGAAGTTCTCCATTCCATCGATGCTATTGCTGCCGCTTTGCATGATATGGGATTGCATAAAGGCGATCGCGTGGCATTCATCTTGGAAAATTCTCCCGAATATATTTTATTCGATCAGGCATGTCTGAAATTGGGCTTGGTGAATGCATCACTCTATCCCACATTGTCCGAATCTGAAATCGAATATATCCTGAAAGACAGTGATGCAAAAGTAATTCTGGTTGGTTCGCCATTTCTTCTTCGCAGAATCTTGACGATTGATTCTCGCGGAACATCTTTGCAAAAAATCATCACGGTGTATGATGCCGAAGCACAAGACAAAGTGATGAGTGCAAAACAAGTGATTGAACATGGCAAAGCAAAGTCATCCGAATATGCATCGGCAATTCAAGAGATTTTCAATTCGATTCATGAGCATGATCTTGCTTCTTTGATTTATACTTCCGGCACAACGGGCATACCCAAAGGCGTGATGCTGAGTCATGGAAATTTCATGAGCAATGCCAAAGCGGCAAAGACCATCGTGAGCAATATCGGACCCGATGATGTGTTTTTGTCATTCCTTCCACTTTGTCATGTATTCGAAAGACTCGCCACCTATTATCTCTCAACATATATCGGTGGCACAATCGCATTTGCCGAGGGCATTGAAACAATCGCAACGAATATCAAAGAAGTGCGCCCAACAGTGATGGCATCGGTTCCGCGCTTACTCGAAAGAATTTATGATCGCGTGCAAAAAATGGCGCTTTCAGATGGCGGATTGAAATCCAAGATTTTCTTGTGGGCATTCAGTCAAGGTGATGCAAAACGCTTACTCAATGAAGATGGCAAACAACCCGGTGCATTGCTTTCATTCAAACTGGCGATTGCAGACAAACTTGTGTTCAGTAAAATCCGCGAACGCATGGGCGGAAGAATGCGCATCGTCGTTTCCGGTGGGGCGGCGCTCTATCCACATGTCGGAATCTTCTTCAAGAATCTCGATATTCTCGTCTTGGAAGGATATGGATTAACCGAAACTTCACCACTTGTTTCTGTGAATGAATTCGAAAGACAAGTCTATGGAACAGTTGGTCGCGTAGCTCCCGGATGCACCGTTGCCATTCAGAATCCCGATACTAAAGAATTGCATACGGTTCAGACATATGAATCATTCGAAAAGAATTTCACATGTCCTGAAGGCGAGATCCTTGTGAAAGGTCCGAATGTGATGCATGGCTATCTCAATAAACCCGAAGCCACCGCAGAAGTGATGGATATGGATGGTTGGTTTCATACAGGTGATGTGGGAACATTCCACAAAGGATATCTGAAGATCACCGATCGGATCAAAAACATGATCGTGAATAGCTTCGGCAAGAATGTGTATCCAACGCCGATTGAAAATCAATATTCAAAAAGTACAAAGATTGAACAGATATTTCTGATCGGAGACAAAAAAGAATTTCTCACGGCAATCATCGTTCCTTCCAAAGATGATATCAAAGAGACATTCAAGAAAAATGATGCTTTCTTTGAGGAAACTGATCCATTTATTCCGGATCAAGAGATTCATGATTGGATCGAGCAAGATATGAAGAAACTCGAAAAGGATCTTGCTAAATATGAACGCGTCAGACATTTCATCGTCAAGCGTCAACCATTCAGTGTAGAAGCAGGCGAATTCACAATGACACAAAAAGTCAAGAGAAAATTCGTCGAAGCCAAATACAAAGATGCAATTGATGGGATGTATTATTGAGCAATGGGAATGAAGACATATTCTTCGCTTTCAGGATCATTCATCACATAGTCTGCTGACATGATTTGAAATTGCGCTCTTGAGGAATCATAATTGATTGTCATTGACCGGTGTTGGAACTGGTTTTTTCTCGGGTGTTGTTTGAGCAGTTCCATTTTTCTTTTCAGGTGTTTGCTCAAAACATGTTTTCTTTCCTTCAACTTCATAGCATTCAGGAATCTCTCCACTATAACGGAAAAAACGATTGTCGGCGCGAACACCAGGACCAAATCCACAATCATTCAAACCATCAACTGTGCGAATGTCAAGAAAGCGTTTTTCTATTTGGAATGACAATTTGCAGATGGGAATACCTTGAGGATTATTCATGGTGAATATTCCTTTATTGCTTTTTAAGGAGATTTTGCCGGTCAATCTTCCAATTGCATTTGCCGGTTCACCTTTTTCCACTTCCATGTAAAATAGCATCGTGGAATCAGATTCGGGATACATGAGAACCGTCCCACCCGGACCGACATAATCATCATCTTTCTCATCAGCATCTTTATGTATAGCCGAACCAAACATATATGTGCCTGCAAAACGAGCAGTATGCCTTTTAGCCGGTTCATTAGCAAATAGTGAGTTTGAAGATAGAACTACAAAAGCACATAGTATGATGAAATAACGCATGAGTATTCCTTATGTAGAGAATGACAATACTTTACCCCAAAAGATTATGCCAAACACAGTTGCTCAGGAATTTTCTCAAGTTATTCGTCAAAAAACGCCATAAAAAAAGGCCTGTCTTGTGAACAGGCCTCATTTTCAATTTTGTTTGATCACTTGTCGCATCAAATGCTTGCCATACCGTGTGTGCAGGCGAAGCATATAGACACCAGCAGGAACATCATTCAATGAATAGTCAAACTTCTCATTTGTGAATGGTCCTTGCTGCGTGAATACCTCGCGGCCCATCAGTGAAAACAGTGAAATTGATTCAATTCCTGATGACATGATGCCATTGATGGATATCATCGATTGCGCTGGATTCGGCATGATGATAAGACCTG
>CANLII010000022.1 GCA_947491315.1 Ignavibacteria bacterium | reverse complement strand
TCTCACAGGCATCAGAGAAATAAGCTCAGCTCCATTTACGCTGTATCCAAACCCAGCTGGAGATCATCTATATGTGAAGATGGATGCAGAAATCACAGGTGATATAGACATAGAACTCTACGATGTACTTGGACATAGACATTATAAGCAAACCTATCAATCAACAGAGATCATCCGCATACCTGTTCAATCATTGTCGCAAGGTATGTATATGATCAAAGTGAAGACTCTGCAGGATGAGTATATGGAAAGGTTTGTGAAGTAGTAATCTGAATTTTAGTTCTGAAAATTATAATCTGATAATCAATTTATTTTTCGAATATGAAAAAAAACATACTCTATTTCTTTCTTGTTGTATTTGCATATCAAGCAATACAGTCTCAGTCAATTTCATTATTTGATATTGACAAAAGTGCATATCCAAATATAAAAGCAAAGTTCTATTCATTTGACAAGGCGGGTACACAGATAAAGCACCAAAAATCAGAACTTTCCATACTTGAAAATGGTGTTAATCGGTCAATTGTGAAAGTTGATTGTCCTCCCGGACCACCACAAAAATCATTGTCTTCAGTGCTCGTAATGGATGTCAGTTTCTCCATGTACCATTCATTTGGTTCAGCAAGCAATATAGAACTTGCACAAGCAGCAGCAATATCATGGATAAATGCTTTGCCAGGAACAAATAATGAATGTGCAATCACAAGCTTCAGTGATAATAATTATGCTAATCAAGATTTCACTACAGACAAAAGTGCTTTGCTGAAAGCAGTGAATCAGTTGCGACTAATCGGTGGTACTGATTATGATATGGCTTTACTCAACCCTGCGGCTGGCGGACTTAGAATATCGAAGTCAGGAAAATATCAGAGAGTTATTGTATTTCTGACTGATGGCGCACCTAATAGACCACCAAGCGTTGATGAAATAGTAAACCAAGCAATAAATCAGAACTGTGTTATTTATTGTGTAACACTTGGAATGAGAGCTCCTGGTTCACTGATAGAAATTTCAACTCGAACTGGTGGTGAGGTATTCGAAAATGTGACAACGATCGAAGATGCTAAAGCTGTTTATAAAAAGATTTTAGATTTATCACAAGGTGGAAGTCCCTGCACAATAGAGTGGAATTCGGAGCCTGATTGTAAATTAGATTCAACTGTAATTACTCTCAAGGTTAACTCTACAAATGTTCTGACAAATGCAAAAGTTATGTATGGTAAGTCGGTTAATCCTCAGATACTGTATACACCTTCAAAGCTGAGTATCAATGATGCAATCATTGGTCAATCTGTCAATAAGACTTTAAAAATAAAAGCTACTGCAGGTGATTTAGTAGTCAATAATATTACAAGTACTGATACCAAGTTTACTATCACACCAAAGAATTTCACTTTAAAAAAAGGTGATAGTGTCAATTTGAACAAGTTCATTTGGAGAAATACCTGTCCATGTAATAATACTATCAGTACCCACAACAAATGTTTCACCTCCATTTGGAAATGTAAGTTATAATGCAATAGATGATGGGTATCATTTTACGAAGTTTACTTTTGACAATAATGCTTGCCCAATGGAATATTTTGTAAGCGGTAAAGTAAATCAAAAGAAGCTAGCAAAAAAGACATTGAAACTTACATTTCCAAATGGAGGTGAAACATTTGTTGTGGGTACTGATAGTATTATTACATGGACAGGTATTTCTCCAAATGAACTTGTTCGATTGGAATATTCATTTGATAATGGGAATTCTTGGAAATTTATTGATACTGCTAGTGGCCTCAGTTACACATGGAAAAATATACCGAAACCTACTTCAACTAAGTGCTTGGTGAAAGTAATTCAATTATCGAGTTCAGATCTGAATACAACATTTAATATAGTTGATAAAGACCCGATTATTAATACAAATCCCATACCTTTTAGCAAAAATGGTGATTATTTATTATACTTCACTTTTGATAAAACAAAATCTTCAAAGGTATATAAAGCGAATGTTTGGGGTACAAAGACTAAAAAAGTAGAATATTCATTCTTTCTTGATACTATTCCTGGATACGGTACTGGAGGTGGATCGCAAACGACAATTGGTAATTTTGTAAGTTTTAGCCCTCAAGGGGATTATATCGCCATTGGTTATGGTCAAAGAACAGAAATATGGAATTATAAAGTAAATGGACAATCAGCATGGCCAATTATAGATCGACCATTAAATGCAAATAATAGAAATGGATACCTTACCAGCCTAAACTTTAATTCCACAGGAGATTTACTTGTAAGAGGTGAGGCGCCTAATAATACTTTAATTGCTCCAAACGCTTATATCTGGGATATCTCCAATCTACAAAGTATTAACTTGCGTCGTACAATTCCATTTACACCGACCACGCATGATTTAATAAGTCATACATTGTTTCATCCAACTTACCCTGAAGAGATAACAATTGCGGGACTTTATGGGTGGAGAGACTATAATTCAACGCAAAAGGGACTTTGCGGAATAAATCAATATTTTCTCAATATTGGAGGCATTAATCCAACTTTGGTATACAAAGTTGCAAAAGATACACTGCAAAATATACCTCAGGGTTACTCGGTAGTTGGATCGATAGCTTATAATAATGATGGAAACATTATTGCATTTAAAGACCAGAGTTATTCTCACTTAAAACCTCAAGATTTTACTGACACAATCAAAATATGGTCTAAGCTAACCTCCAAAGTTGAGTATTCAGAAATAGAACATAAAAACTCAGATAATCTTTCTTTTAGTCCGGATGACACTTATCTTGCTACAAGTTGTTTTTGGGATAGTACAGTCAAAGTATGGGATTTTACCAATCAAATATTAGTGAAAGAAATTAAGCACAATTCCAAGGTGAGCAATATCCAGTTTTCAAAAGATGGAAAATATATTGCATTTCATGGTTGGGATAATGGAGTCATAACTCTCTGGAGCATAGATGAAATAGGCTTACAAGAAGATATTTCAGATGCGACATTTAGTATTGTTGCTCCTTCTGCTTCTGCTTCAAATATAAACATGGGTAATGTTTTACTTTCAAAGTATAAAGATTCAGTTGTCACTGGATATATTCGAAATACAGGTACATGGAAATTAAGAATTGATTCTCTGTATTTCCGTGGGCTAGATGCTAGTGCATTTAAGTTAGTTTCGGGTTTCCCTAAGTATGATATTTCTATTGGTGGAAACAGAGCTGCTGAGTTTAGTTTTACGCCTCGAAGAGTTGGGCCTCATAGCGCGGAAATTGTGATTTTTACCCAATCTGATACATTGGTTTATGATATCATTGGAAATGGTGTGCAACAGAGTATTTCCATTGGAACTACTTTGATTGATTTTGGAAAAGTAGAATTGAAAAGAAATAAGGATTCATTGAATGTTGGAACAGTTAAAAATATCGGATCCATTGCTATAACTATAGATTCAACAAAGCATTCATTCCCAAATGATCTTGACTTCTCAACACTTTCTGGCGGGGGAGCATTTACACTTGCACCAGGTGAAGAGAGAAAATTGAACCTCAGATTTACACCATCTTCTCTTGGAAGAACTAGTGGAACACTTGAATTTTATTTTAAAGGCCCGGGTAGTCCTGCGACTGTTCAATTATTCGGAGAAGGTATCAAAAAGAGTCCTTCAATTTTAACTTCAATTAGAAATATAAAGACTTTGCTCTGTGAACAGTCAGATACAGTTGATGTAACAATAACAAATGATGGAGCAGCAACCTTAGATATCAGCAATATTACTGTTTCAGGTAGCAATAGTTCGGAATTCAGATACATTGGGAATAGAACTGTATCAATTCTTCCTGATAGTAATTATCAAGCGAAAGTCATATTTACACCATTATCTAGAGGCGATAAAACCGCTGAATTGGTAATCTTTTCCAATGCTGATCAGGATAGTATATTCAGCTTACAACTAAATGGCAGAAAAAATGAGACTATGTTAAGTGTAAGCTCTGAAGTCAATATTGGAACGTTATGTCCGAATGAAGAAAAAGGATTTGATGTCAACATTCAGAATACTGGAAATATCCTTGCTCCAATATCTATTTTCCCTGACTCCACTATTGAAACCACTTCATTGAAAGATTCGCTATTTGTTGGGCAGCAAAAGAATCTATCATTTACTTTTAAAGGTTTACAAAATGCCGGCCCATTCACTAGACAAATTACATTATCAGACACATGCGGAAATATTTATCCCGTAACTGTTAATGGTACTATAATATCCCCAAAAGTAGAGATTGATGATCTTTCTATTACTTCTATAATTGGAAGTTCTAGAGAGGGTATTATGAAAATCAGGAATCTTTCAAATGTAGATATTACAGTTAATACAATATCTGGAGTTTCAAATCCATTCAGTTTGCAATCCCCAAATATTCCATTTACTCTACCAGGTAATGCAGTTCAAGAGATTAAGTTTAGTTATTTACCACTGGATACTGTTCAGGCTACTCAAACTATCTTTGTTACAGGTGATCCATGTTTCCTGAAAGATACTGTTCTAATAACTGGTATTCCAGCTAATTCGAGAGCCGTAGTTATGGTCGGAAATTACACAGGTTATCCGGGAGACATCATTGATATTCCAATTGAGTTGACAGATTCTCAGAATATCAATCAATCTGGACTTACTTCCATGAGTATTGATGTAGCCTTTAATCCATCCTTATTGTCACCTCGAAGTCATACTATTAACTTTATTAATGATACATTGGCAACAATATCAATCAAAGATGTACCGGTATCTTCAAATGGTAATGGAAAGATCATCACTCTTAGATGCGATATTGGTCTCGGAAATGCAGAACTGTCTGAACTTACATTACTTAATGTTAAAGAAAATAGTGGAATAGTACCATTAACAATCAAAAATGGAACATTCAAACTACTTGGTGTATGTTATGAAGGTGGAGCCAGACTAGTGAGTACTTCAAAGAACACTTCCCTTATGAGTATCAATCCAAACCCAAGTGATGGAATGATCAATGTATCAATAAATATGCTTGAAAAAGGAAAGCACACCGTTCGGATTCTTGACTCAAGAGGATTCCTCATTGATGAATCAGTTCATGACTTGCAGCAAGGTCCAATGAATCTTCAATATGATTCATTAGAATTTATAACAGGCATGTACTTTATTCAATTACAGACTCCAACACAGTCCACAATTGAACGATTTATTATACAAAAGTAAAGTCCATAATAATGAAGAAAATATATCATCTAATACTGTTCATAAGTGTATTTCAATGTTATTCTCTTTTTGGTCAAGAACCAGTAAGGGATAAATATGGAATATATGGTGGATTCTCACTGAATATTCATGATGCGGATTTCATGAAAATACCTGACTGTCCAAGTTGCTCCCCGGGATATAGAAGTGGCTTCGGATCTGGCATCAATATTGGCCTTGTATATGATACTCATTTACAAAGTGATTTAGTTCTTGGAGCTAAAGTATTGTACAGAAGTATCGGTGGTGAGCTATCGGTGATTGAGCCAATTCAATTATTAGTATCTGGTGTTCCAACTATTGGTGAGTTTAAGCATAGTATAAATTCAAGCCTATCAATATTCGGTATCGAGCCATCTTTACGATACTCTATAGTTGATAACTTCTTTATAAGTCTTGGTTTGAATGCATCTTATCTATTGCAAAAGGACTATGAACAATATGAAAGAATTATATCACCTGTAAATGTTGGAACTTTCATAAATGCAAATGGGCAAAATACCTACTCAAGAGAAAGAAATGTTTTCAGTGGACAAATACAGAATGCTAATACCTTATATGTAGCTCCTCTCCTTTCTTTATCATATGTTCTGCCACTCAATTCATCTTCAACATTATTGCTTGAACCTGAATTGACGTATTATCATGGCATAACAAATATTATCAATGATCCACTAGTTCAACATTGGAGCGTTAATTCACTATCACTTGGATTATCGATAAAGTATTCACCTACAGTATCACCAAAAGAGCCGCCCAAAGAATTACCAAAAGTAGAACAACAATTAATTGAGAATATAGTCCGAATAGATAAAATCGACACTTTGCGTTTACAAGTAGATAGTGTGATAGTTGAATATGTACCAGGTCTTGTCTATGAAAGAAATGATATTAAAAATATAAGTGGTATACCTACGAAAACAATAACATCAGTCAGAACAGATACTATCTATACACAAAGACCTTCTAATATTTCTTGTAGTATCCTGGCAGTTGGAGTTGATGATCAAGGAGTTGAAGTCCCGGATCCAACCTTTAAAATCGAAGAATTCGTTTCAAATGAATTGGATCCATTACTGAACTATGTCTTCTTTGAGGACAATTCAAGCACATTGCCAGATAGATATAATAAATTAGACAAGTCTTCAGCATCTACATTTGTTGTAAGTGATCGATTCAGAGATTCAACACTTCCCATTTATTATAACCTTTTGAATATAGTAGGTAGGAGAATGATTGAGAATCCAACCGCGGTATTAACTATTACTGGTTGTAATTCGGATTTAGGTAGTGAAAAAGGGAATATGCAATTATCAATTGCGAGAGCGAATACCGTAGAGAATTATCTTATAGATGTATGGGGAATCAGTCAAGATAGACTCAAACTTTCAGCTACTGGTATTCCTTCAAAACCCTCAACGCCCATTGGACAACCGGATAAAATTGCTGAAAATAGAAGAGTTGAATTGTATTCGGATAATCCCAAGATACTTGAATACATCTTTATTGAAAAAGTTGATAGGACGGCAAATCCTCCAATAGCACGCTTTAAGATTTCTGTCCAGAATGAATTACCAATTGCCAATTGGAGTATAAAAGCAAATCAAACATCTATGCCGAATCTTACCTTTGTGAAAAAAGGTAAAGATGTACCAACAAACTTAGATTGGGCATTATCATCGAATCAAAAGATAACCCCTCAATTTCCAGAAGTGATTAAAAGTGCTTTTACGGTTGAAGATATTCGTGGTACTATACAAACATGTATTGCAAATGATTTGAAAGTAAATGTTAAAACAGTGCAAGAAAAACGAAGAGAAATGGAAGGTGATTATGAAATCGAGAGGTTTAGTCTGATTTTGTTTGATTTTGATCAAGCAAAAATAGAAGGTATGAATAAACAGATTATAGATTTCATTGGAAACAGATTACGTTTTAACTCTGAAATTGAAATCTATGGCTATGCAGATCGTACAGGAAGTATAGAATATAATAGAGAACTAGCTGACAAGCGAGCACAAGAAACAAAGAAACTTTTGAAAAGAACAGATATCATTGCAAAAGGGGTTGGTAGTTCTACTTTGTTATATGATAATGAACATCCTGAAGGCCGCTTTTATTGTCGAACAGTCCAGATCATAGTGAGAACAAAAGTACAGTAGATTTTCGTTAAGTTAAATATGGTTGAATTTCGTAACTATTTCTATTTGACACCTTGATTGTTTTCATTGGTTTGTATGAATTTCTATCTATATCATTTGCAACAGCTTGTTAATATTGTTGATGTTTTAAGCCAAAGGGGTTGCCTGGATGGCGATTTGGGATCTTACTCAGAATGAAGAATGTTAAATATCCAATGAAATGAAAGAATAGATGAATTGAAGAATGAAATGGAAAATTATTAAGTACCTAATGCAGAATACATTTGCATTCTGAATGCATAACCTCATTCTTTTATTATGCACCCCGAGCAGAGCCGAGGGGTACATATACATATCAGATTCTCGTCTCGGCTTCGCTCAACGAGCAGTTTATGCGTATAGCCGAGGATTTGCACTCCGAGCGAAGCCGAGGAGCTTACCCCTTCATCACTCTCAAAAACTTTCTTTTTCCGGCTTTAATGATTTTAGGTGAAGAAAGATCAATCGTCTGCGCAATATCTTGCACTTTTTCGCCATCAATGCTAACACCACCGCCTTGAATGAGTCGGCGTGCTTCGCCTTTGGAGGCGACCATGCCGGTATGTGCCATCACATCCACGATGAGGGGATTATCGCCGAGATCATTCACGATATGATCATCAATCACATCTGGTACATCTTTCTTCACGAAGATTCTTTCGAATTCCTCAAATGCGGCTTTGCCGGCATCTGCTCCATGATAGAGTGCAACGGTACGCATCGCGGTTTCCACTTTTGCCGCGCGGGGATGCATGGAGCCATCTACCAAACCGGCGGACATATTCGTGATTTCTTCTTGCGAAGCCATAGCGGCATATTGATAATAACGAGTGATCATGGTATCGGGTATGGACATCACCTTGCCGAACATCTCACGCGGCGTATCATTGATGGCAATATAATTTCCCAATGATTTACTCATTTTCTCCACGCCATCGGTGCCTTCCAAAATAGGCATGATGATAATGCCTTGTGGCATCACGCCATAGGCCCTCTGAATTTCTCGGCCGACAATCAAATTGAATTTTTGATCAGTTCCGCCAAGCTCAATATCAGACTTGATCGCAACCGAATCCATTGCCTGCGCAAGTGGATATAAAAATTCATGAATGCTGAGTGGTTCATTCGCATTGAAACGCTTGGAAAAATCATCGCGTTCAAGCATCTGGGCAACAGTATATTGTGAGGAGAGTTTGATTACATCCGCAAAGGACATCTCGGAGAGCCATTCGGAATTGTATTTAATCGTGAGATTATTCTCCGACAAAATTTGCGATGCCTGATCGAAATAACTCTGACCATTCGCGCGCGTCTCCTCCAATGTAAGAGCAGGTCGCGTTTTGGATTTACCAGTGGGATCGCCAATCATGCCGGTAAAATCACCCACAATCAAAATAGCATGATGTCCCATATCCTGAAATTGTCTCATCTTGCGCAGTACAACAGCATGACCGATATGCAAATCCGGACGCGATGGATCGCATCCCAATTTGATAATCATGGGTTTATTGTGCTTTAATGAATATTCAATCTTCTTGACAATCTCATCCTCCGGTAATACTTCCGCAGCACCGGATTTCAATATGTCCATCTGTTCATTAAGTGTAGGAAACATGCTCATCACTTCTTCTTTTTTGGTAAGGAATTTCCAATTGGTTTACGCTTATTGCTACCACCCGCTTGTGCATTCTGTTGCTGCTGAGCAAGTTCTTGCGCCATGCGCATGCGCTTAGCAAACCAACCTTCTTTCTTAGGGGCTCGCTTCATATCTTCCAAAGTAATTTTTTTCTTGGAGAATTTTGTGATCCAAACTTGCTGTAGAATTCCAAGAACAGTGAAGATAAAATAATAAACATTCAAACCGGATGGAAAACCGGAGAACATGAAGATGAACATGATGGGCATTATATATACCATCGACTTCTGATTCGGATCTGTCACAGTCATCTTTTGCTGTATGAACATCGCAATACCCATGAGCAATGCCAATCCACTGAGTTTGTCAACTTGGAAGAGTGGCAATTTGAAACCAAGATCCAGGATCACATCAGGTGCGGACAAATCACTGATCCAACCAAAGAAATGCTGGTGACGAATATCCATCCAACTGCCAAGCACTGACCACAAGGAAATCAAAATCGGCATCTGCATAATCATCGGCAAACAGCCACCCGCAGGATTGATACCATATTCAGAATAAATTTTCATTGTTTCTTTGGAGATCTCCGTACGGTCATCTTTGTACTTCTCTTGCACTTTCTGCAATAATGGTTGCACGGCCTTCATCTTCTGCATGGATTTCATCTGCGAAGCACTGAATGGTTGCAGTACAATTTTCATGAGGAAAGAGAAGAGAATGATTACAATACCATAATTGGCAATGAATGTATGCAAGAAGGAAAGCGTCGGTAAAATGACATATTCACCAATCGGTGCCACGAGCCATTTCACGCCATAGAATGTTCCAAAATTGATTGTCTTTTCCAGACCATATGCCTGAAGCGTATCGTAAACTTGAGGTCCGATGAATATCGTGAATGCATCTTTTTGTATACCACCTTTATACCGATTGCGATAGGCAAGTGAGTATTTTTCGAGATTTCCTTCATTCGGCGCTCCTTCTTTGACACCTTCCATGAAGGCAATTGCATTGGGATCTTTTTTCTGTGGAATGATCGCTGCAACAAAATATTTGGTTCTTGTAGCGATGAAATTTATCTCGCCGGCACTTTGCACGGAAGTTGGCTGAGCATATTCCGTTGCATCAAATTCATCGATCGTGCCATTCACGCTTGTGAGAGCAATTGCTGTATTTGATTCATCCACGGAATTCTGTTCCTGGAATTTCAAACCACCTTTCCATGTGATGTCATAAGTGCGCTGCGGCATGAATTGCTCCATGTTTTGAAGCTCAACTTCCGCCGTGCATGCATAGGAATTACCACTGATGGTGAATGTCTTGACAATCGCACTACCAGGTGCAAGTTCATGTACAGCAGTGATCGTGATGGACTCATTACCTTTCAATGTGTAGGAACGCTCTGCATTCGTGAATGCAAAGTGCATGGACTTCGAGTCAACTTTCTTTCCATCATTGTTCACATAAGAAATTGTGGCTTCACGCTGACCACGATAAATCAATTGCACGGGAAAACCGGGATAGGTTTTATCATGCCAAGAGGTGTAATTCTTCATTTCCCATCGAGCAATGGAACCACCTTTTGTGCTGATCATGATCTTTAATAGATCAGTCTCAATGCGAATGAAATCTTCTTCTTGTCCACCGGTCGAAGTCGAAGAAAGCGTTGCTGCAGACTTCTTCTTGGCTTCCTGAGCCGAACTTGGAGCTTTTTTACTCACTTCGGTTTTGGTTTCTGTTGGATTGACTTTTCTTTCATTGGTACTCATCCATAAAAGCCATCCGGTGAGGATGAGCGAAATGAGTACGAATCCGATGATACTGCGTTTGTCGAGTGGTTGATTTTGCATAATGGGCTTTATGAAATTATCTCTGTGAATTATCCTAGTGATGAAAGATTTTCTAGAATCTTTGCATAAGAGTCTTTGATGGAATCTAGTTTTTCTTGTTCTGCTTTAACGACTTGTTCGGGCGCTTTTGACACAAATCCAGGATTATTGAGTTTACCTTCGATCGAGCGAATGAGTCCTGAAAGACGATCCGCTTCTTTGGTCAATCGCGCTTTTTCTTTTTCTTGATCAATCGCACCGGCTGTTTCGATGAAGATGTCGATACCTCGAATAACGGATGACAAAGCATTGTCCGGTTTGTCTGCATTCGGTGCAATCGTGATCGCACTTGCTCTTCCGAGTGAGGAAATGGTGGATGATTGTGCCATGAGAAATGCGGAAAGTTCGGCATCGGGAACACGCAAAATCAAGGGTAATTTCTGGTGATTTTGAATATTGGCAAGTGAACGCATTTTACGCACTTCTTCAACAAGCATTTGGAGAAGTGCAAACGATTCTTCCACATCCTGCTTCACATATTCTTGTTTGAATTGCGGATTGAGCGCATTGCAAATCATGTCTGTTGACTTTTCTGTAGCTAACTCTTGCCACAAAGTCTCTGATATGAATGGCATCACGGGATGGAGAAGTCGCATTGTTCCATCAAATATGCTCATCGCAAAATGCACCATGCGCGCTTTGGCTTCTGAATCTTCACTTGCATTGATTTGTGATTTGAGTATCTCCACATACCAATCGCAGAAATCTCTCCAAATGAATTCATGCAATGTGCGAGAATATTCGGTGATGCGATAATTATTCAAATGATCGCCCACATTCTTGATCGTGGAATGATAGCGTGAGCGAATCCACTTATCCGCCGCAGTCAATTCATCTTCGGAAAGAATTGATTTCTCACCGGCGAATGGATTCTCCTCGCGCTTCATCATCAGGAAGCGTCCGGCATTCCAAATTTTATTCGCGAAATTTCTTCCAAGTTCAACTTGGGGCACATCTTGCTCTTTTACTTCGAGTCGTACATCTGTTCCGAGAGGAGCCAGATACACAATCGTGAAGCGAAGTGCATCAGCGCCATATTTGTCAATCACATTGAGTGGATCGGGAGAATTGCCGAGTGATTTCGACATCTTTCTGCCTTTGCTATCACGAATGATGCTCGTAAAATACACATCGCGAAATGGAATCTTTCCGGTGAATTTCAAAGAAGCCATGATCATTCGGGCAACCCAGAAGAAGATGATATCGGGTCCGGTGACGAGTAAATTCGATGGCAGATAGAATGCCATGTCATCAGTATCTTCTGTTTTTCCATCGGCAAGCCAATGCATGGTAGTCATCGGCCAAAGCCAAGAAGAAAACCATGTATCAAGTACATCGGGATCTTGCACGAGTTTTGCATCTATTGGCAAACCTAATTTTTGGCGTGCTTGTTCTTCGGATGCCGCTGCTGTGAATGTACCATCTTCGGCATAATAGACGGGAATGCGATGCCCCCACCATAATTGACGGGAAATACACCAATCACGAATTCCTGACATCCAATGCTCATAGGTTTTCACCCAATGATTCGGATAAAACTTGATATCTCCCTCAAGAACGGCTTTCAGAGCGGGTTCGGCGAGTGGCTTCATATTCACGAACCATTGATCGCTGAGATATGGTTCAACAGGCTCACCGCCTCTTTCTGAATATCCAACATTATGCGTATAGTCTTCCACTTTTTCGATGAGATCAAGTTCTTTCAAGCGTTCCATCACTTTTTTGCGTGCATCGAAGCGATCAAGACCTGCAAATTCACCTGCTAATTCATTGAGCGTTGCATCCGCATTGATGGCATTCGGCATGGGAAGGGAATGTCTGATCCCAACTTCAAAGTCATTCGGATCATGTGCCGGCGTGATTTTCACACAACCAGTTCCGAATGTTGGATCGGCATAATCATCACCAATGATCGGAATTGCTTTGCCTGTGATTGGAACAATGACATTAGTCCCAATCAGATGCTTATAACGCTCATCATTTGGATTCACCGCAACGGCCACATCACCGAAAATCGTTTCGGGTCGAACGGTTGCAACATTCAGCCAGCCACTTCCAGATTCAAAATGATAGCGCAGCGTATAAATATGTTCTTTGACTTCACGGAATAATACTTCTTCATCACTCAAGGCTGATTGAGCCATGGGCGACCAATTAATGATGCGCTTTCCGCGATAAATTAAGCCTTCATCGAATAGTCTGATGAATGTCTCGCGAACGGCATTGGAAGCTGATTCATCCATCGTGAACAAGGTGCGATTCCAATCGCATGAAACCCCGATGGAGCGCATTTGTTTGAGAATGATATCGCCATATTGATTGCGCCATTCCCATACTTTCTCGAGAAATTTCTCTCTGCCCAAATCATGACGAGTCAATTTCGATTCGCGAAGCTGTTGCTCAACCTTAGTCTGTGTGGCAATTCCCGCATGATCCAAGCCAGGGAACCAACATGTTTCCATACCTTCCATACGATGTCTGCGGATATAGATGTCCTGAATCGTATTGTTTATAACATGTCCCATCGTAAGTACACCCGTCACATTCGGTGGAGGCATCAAAATGGAATAGGGTTTTTTATCTGCATTTGGACTTGATGAAAATATGCCTGATTGCAACCAGCGCTCATAGGTGCTTTGTTCAATCCCCGAGGGATCATATGATTTGGACAATTCGCTCATGTGTGAAATGGTTTTCGGACTTTGAATGAACTCAAATTATGAAGCGCAAAAATACGAAATCTTTTGCTCTGTGCGGGGTCTGAAGAATGGGATTAATTCTAGGAAATATGGCCTTTATTCAAAAAAAATTTTAAGTTTGTACACCGCCTTGAAGGAAGCAGCACCCGAAAGGCATAATCCAATCGATACTTACATACGAAATCTGAGATAGAATGACTTCAAAGTCAAGGTCCCGTCGTGTCCAAAAAACAAGGACATCCCGCAAGACCCGTTCGCTTTCGAGCAGAATTGCATGGGGTAGAATAATAGCCACTGCAATCGTCCTCGGGGTGATCGTATCCATCGTCGTAGCCGATAAAATTCCGCTCATCGGTGCATCTTGTAATGTTCCTGAACCAATCCCAACCAAAAGCATCACAAAAAGAGGTTCCGAACTCACTTCTGAAGACAGTACTCGTTCCATTGTTGCATTCAGATCGCAAATTCAATCACTGATTGATCAATCGGGCATAACCCAAAACAGCAAAATCAGCATTCGCATCATGTCTTCTCAGCAGAATGAGATTTTCTATGAGAAGAATCCCGATCAGTATTTGACTCCTGCTTCTACCACCAAGCTCTTCCCTACATTTGCTGCTTATGCATTACTCGGTGCGGATTATATGGTGCCAACGAGAGTATGTACTAATGCTCCTATTGAGAATGGCATCGTGAAGGGTGATGTGTATTTGAAAGGTTATGGTGATCCAACCTTATCGGTGCAAGACATCAAAGACTTGGTGAGAGAAATTGCAAAGAAAGGAATCACGGCAATTGAAGGGAATATCTATGCGGATGCCACCTATTTTGATGATATAACCGAAAGACATATTTATAGCGGTGATAATGAAATCGTTGAACCACTCGCTCCAATTACTGCTCTAGGCATGAATCGCAATGGATTTGCCGTTGAAGTTCGTTCCGGGGAAGTATCTATTATCCCTCAATCAGATGGGATTGCACTATCTCGCTCGGGTCTTTCTTCAAAAGCACCGGTGATTGCAAAAAAGAGTACAAAAGCTGAAGTCAAAGGCAAGAAATCAAGTAAGAAAAAAGAAGTTGCAAAACCTTCAAAAAAGAAAAGCAAAGCAGCGAAATCCAAGAAATCCGAAAAGAAGAAATCAACAAAAGAGAAAAAGAAAGGCAAAAAGCGTGCTTTTCTTGATCCATATTTGATTGAACTTTCAACCTATGTGGGTGATGTTCCAAAAGCTCCTAAATCTCGCAAAGGTAAAAAAGCGCGTGTCAGTATTTCTACAAGTGGCTCTACAAATGGTATGCAGGTTGTTTCAGTAAGTGGAAGAGGTTCGGCCACATCCTATCTTACAATGAAATATCCAGATATGTTCGTGGCAGGCGTGCTCAAGCATCAATTAAAACTTGCGGGTATTTCTGTCAAAGGAATCATTGCAAGAAAAGTTATGCCTGAGAATGCAGAGATCATTGGAGAATTCAAGCATCCACTTAGTTATCTTATTGGATTGGTCAATAAAAACAGCGATAATTTCCTCGCAGAACATGTGTATAAACTTGTGGGTGCATCGGCAGGTGGACAAAAAAATACGGGCAAAGTTGCGACGGAAACCGTTAAACGCGTGCTCTCTGACAATGGAATTCCGGTAGATGGTATTTGTATCTATGATGGAAGCGGTCTTTGCAGAAAGAATCTTTTCTCCGCCGCAGTACAAACTATGCTTCTGAATCGCGCTTTGAAATTGCCATTCGGACAGGATTTCAAAAATTCACTTTCCGTTGCGGGAGTGGACGGAACATTGAGAAAGCGTATGTCAGGCACCTATGCGGCAAGTAATTTGCGCGCAAAGACAGGCACTCTGAGTAATACAAGTGCTCTTTCGGGTTATTCCTATACAAAAGACGGTGAACAATTGATTTTCTCCATCATTTTGAATGGTCCATCTGTCGGTGAGTATAAACAACTCGAAAACAGAATCGGTGAAGCCATTGCAAATTTCAGTTATGCCTTACCCTTGAAAGGTTCACAATAATGCAAATACTCCTTCTTTGCGCATGGGTCTTCACAGCTTTTGTCAGCATTTCCTGCAGTAAACATCAATCGGAAAATGATGCCATTTCAATGGTGCGCACTAATCTTGGCGGTGGAGCTGATCGCTCAAACAATTTCATGTCTGTTGCCGAAAGATTCACCGCGGAAACAGCAATATTTGAGCAATTTCCCGTGAGTGATTCTCTCGGATTATCTTCGCTCATGGCCATTGATGAGGTGAATGTTGCTTTTGCAACCGAAAGTGGTTTTGTAGGAGTGGGGAATTCATCGCTTGTGAAATGGACATTGAAAGTATCCGAAGGAAATGGATTTGTGGCATCCGGAATGTGTCGCGACACATCCGGCAATTTGTATTGCGTGAGCACCACCGGTTATATGATTAAAGTTTCTCCTGATGGCATCATGCAATGGCGCAAGAAATTGCTTTCGGCGCATGCAGGACCAATCATTTGGCTGGATTTATTGTCGGTGAAAGATGGCATCGTTGCCTCTGGTGATACCACGCTCTTCAAAGTGGATTTTACCGGTAAAGTCAAATGGCGACAAGACCGCGCCTCAACTCCCGTGCGCACAATCAGTGCTGATGCATCAGGAAATCTGTATGCTTCACATTCGATGAATGAAGTTGGAGGTACTGATACAGTGCTTTGTTATAATCCCGATGGAAAGACTCGCTGGAAAGCAGTTTTGCCATTTGTACGACTCACCACGCAACCTGTTGTACATAATGATAGGATATTTGTTGGTGGTCAATGCATGGATAATGGTCGAAAAACACCGGCGCTTTTCTGCTTCCGCGATGAAGGCACCAAATGCTGGGAAAAAGTGCTCACGGAAACACCTCGTTTTCTTTCTTCCGATGATTCATCTCTCTATATCGTTTCATCCGAACCTCGCATAGCCGAAAAGGCAAGAACATTGCTAATGGGTTATACGCATGATGGACAAAAACGCTGGCATGTATATGTTTCCGCGCAAGCAATCGCTCCATTGCTCATCAGTAAAACGAATATCGGATTGCTTGCAAAACATGAGCAATCTGCGGCGGATTTCTTTTTGTTCGATAAGGATGGAATTCTTGAATCACAATTCTCATTCGCAGACAAAGGAAATTCAGCCCAAGCCGATTTCCTTCCATTTCCAGCTGTCTTGAATGGTTCGACGATTGCTCTTCCTTGCAAGGATAAATCAGGTGTGGTGGCCGTTCAGAAGAAAAGAGGTTTATTGTTCTAAATCTTTGCGCATCACTTTTTTGTACATCCACAATAAAAACCACTGTGCGCCGAGTCTGCCGAAACTCAATCCAATCGACGCGGCTATGATTCCAACGGGGTGAAAAAATGTCGTGGTAAGAAAAATCAATGTAATCATTCCGCCCACTTCAATGATTGTGGAATAAGTAACAATTGCATTTCTACGATTATTCATCATGATGGATCGAAGATATGCAAAGCTGATGGCGAGGAATGGGAGAAAGAATACAATCCTTGCAGGTACTATTGCAAATGAGGCCAATTCATCGGAAAGACCATATAAACCCGATAAAACGGGATGTATCAGCGGAGTAAAGACAAGCAAAGCATAAATGCTTGAAGCGGTGAGTCCAACACTCAAACCAAACTTCCGCAGTGGTTTATTCTGCTCATTTCTCGGACCAAGTAGTGCCAATCCTACTTCTTGATATGCAAATCCCACACTACGGAAAATAAATACGAAGGATTCGATAACGGGTAATACAGCAAGTGATTCAAGCGACATCGGACTTCTTCCAATGAAGAATGTAATGATGGGCATTGACCCCATACCGATCAATGATGTGAGTGCAAGGGGTGTATAATACGAAATCATGGACCTATTTGTTAGCGGTGCTTCCGTGAAATGTTCCGGCTCATTCTTGATTGCCTGAATCGTCTCATGCGCCATGATGCGCGTTGCAATGGACTCGCAAATTACCCCAACCGTAAGTGAAATCCCACCAATCAATGTGCCTGGAAAATCAGAGAAATTCACAAGCGTAATTGCCGATAAGAACATGGTGAGAAGTCGAACCACTGTTCCAATCGCCACTTTCCGCGTTTGATGTGCCCTAATCAGAAGTCCTTGCCAAAATCTTCTAAAGCCGATTGCGGCGGGCCAAAAGACCATTGCGGCAAGACATCCATACATCAATTCGCCAACATCGGGCGATACGTTCAAAAGAGAATAGGCAAGTGCATTGAATATTGGTGGAATCAGCGTGATAAGCATGCCAATTGTTACCAGAATATTCAATTTGATGAGAAAACCACGAAGAGCATAATATGATACGGAATCTTTTACGAGTGCAATCGATGCACTAAGCATCATGATGATCGGAGATTCAATGATCATCGCAATTGCAGTGGCCACTCCATAAGCAGCAAGATTATGTTTGGGATCATCCAAACGGGCAATCATGGATGTCAATAAAGGTCCTTCGGCTGCCATCATAAGCCAAGTGGCCGATAAAGGATACCAAAAACGAAAGATGGCTTTTTGACTAAGAGTTTCCGTGGAAGACATGGGTTTTTATGAGGTTGATTGCCATAAATGCAATCGAAATATATGCTACAACACCACAATATTACGGTATTTGTATGAGAGCATTGCCATAAAACCAATGGCATGGGACAAGCTGAAAAAAAAATCGTAATTTTGCCACCTGTTATTGTAGTCACTGGTGAATCCCATTCTGCTTTCCATTCAACATATCGTCAAGACCTATCCGAATGGTCATACAGCATTGAAAAAGATCTCTTTTGATGTTGCTGAAGGCGAATTTGTTGCCATTATTGGTTTGAGCGGAAGTGGTAAATCCACTTTGCTGAGATGCATCAATCGCATGCATGAAATCACATCCGGTAAGATATTGTTTCATGGAAAAGACATCACCGGATTGCAAGGCGAGGAATTGCGAAAGCATCGCAAAGAATGCGGAATGATTTTTCAGCATTTCAATTTGGTGAAAAGGCGTTCCGTACTGGATAATGTACTAAGTGGAATGCTTGGAAGCGCTTCTATATGGCGTTCGATACTTGGTCAATTTTCCGATGAAGATCGTGCAAGAGCGCTACGAAATCTTGAAATTGTTGGCATTGTCGAGAAAGCACATATCCGAGCTGATGCATTGAGTGGCGGACAGCAACAGCGCGTTGCCATTGCAAGAGCATTGATGCAAGATCCTTCCATCATTTTGGCGGATGAACCGGTCGCGAGTTTGGATCCGGCAACATCACATTCCGTGATGAATTATCTTGAGGCAATCAATAAAAAACTTGGAAAGACAGTGCTTTGTAATTTACATTTCATGAGTCTTGTGAGAAGATATGCTACGAGAGCCATAGCGCTCAAAGATGGCATTATCATGTTTGATGGAGATCCAAAAGAAATTACCGATGAGCGTTTCAAGGAAATTTACGGTGAAGATGCCGTTGAAGTTGAAATTAGATAATCAATAGAAGAGAGAATAGTTATGTCATGGTTTTTGCGATCCAAGAAGAATATCGAGCAGACTGAGCAAAGGGATATGCCAGATGGACTCTTTGTGAAATGTCCTTCCTGCAATGACATGATTTATCGCAAGCAATTCGAAGAGCAATTCTATACATGCAATAAATGCGATCATCATTTTCGAATCACAGTCAAGGAATATGTTGATATTCTCTTTGATGAAGGAAGTTTCACGGAAACAGATATCAATGTGACTTCAACGGATCCTTTGAAATTTGTTGATACAAAGTCCTATGTGGATAGATTGCGTGATGCAAAAAAACGCTCTGAATTGCATGATGCACTTACGATCGGTTATGGAAATATTCATGCTCGACGCATCTCTTTTGCCTGTATGAATTTCGGTTTTGTGGGCGGCAGCATGGGTTCTGTGGTCGGTGAAAAATTCTATCGAGCGGCAAAAAGAGCAATCAAGGAAAGGCTACCATTCATCGTGATTTCCACTTCTGGTGGAGCGCGGATGCAGGAAGCGGCATTATCACTCATGCAAATGGCTAAGACTAGCGCGGTATTGAGTGAGCTAGCCGAACATAAATTGCCATATATCTCCGTGATCACGGACCCAACCACGGGTGGAGTGAGCGCTTCTTATGCGATGCTCGGAGATTTGATCATTGCAGAACCGAAAGCACTCATTGGTTTTGCCGGACCCCGCGTGGTTGAACAAACCATTCGCAAGAAACTACCCGAAGGTTTCCAGCGTTCAGAGTTTTTGCTCGAGCATGGATTTCTGGATATGATTGTGCACAGAAAAGACATGCGAGAAACACTGCATTCAGTGTTGAGTATGCTTATCGACAAATAATCCACATCATGTGTATAATCTGAAATCCGCATTGTGAGCTGATTGTAGGAGTTTTATACAAGATTTTCCACAGTGTATCCACAGGTCGAACATGGGTGTCTTCATTGCCTTGTTCATTGTCATCTCCTGGTTATCTCATTCGGCATACATGTTATTGATGCTGGAATGGAATCCACTTTCCATGTGGATGTGGATTCATGTGGCTTTGCAGACTTATCTGAGTGTCGGACTCTTCATCACCGCTCATGATGCAATGCATGGAACGGTATCTCTGAATAAGCGGATCAATAATTCTCTCGGTTGGATTGCCTGCTTTTTATTTGCGGGGATGAATTATAAGCGGCTCATCACAAATCACATGGCGCATCATACTTTTCCCGGAACGGAAAAAGATCCCGATTATGACATCTCGCAGAATTATGTGATCTGGTTTTTGCGATTCATGATTCGCTATACGACAATCTCTCAGCTCATTGTCATGGGAGCGCTCTTTAATCTTCTGAAATTTATCGCACCGGAAATCAATATCTGGATATTCTGGGTTATTCCTTCTCTTCTTGGCGCTTTGCAATTATTCACTTTTGGCACTTATATTCCGCATCGCACTCCTCATACGCATGATATGGAACCGCATAATGCGAGAACGCTCAAAAAGAATCATCTCTATGCCATGCTCACATGTTATTTCTTTGGATATCATCATGAGCATCATTCATCGCCCCGCACTCCTTGGTGGAAACTCTATTCGATGAAATGATCAAAGTGTTTTGAGATGCAACTCCGCCTGCTCAAGAATCTCTTCTTTGTTCTGCATTTTGTCCCAAACTGCATACATCATCCCGATTCGATTATTACCCCCGAGCATCTCGCGATTGCGATGATAAAAATGCCAGTATAAACTATTGAATGGACATGCATCCTCGCCGATTTTTTTCTTGGGATCGAATCTGCAACTCTTGCAATAATCACTCATTGAATTGATATAGGATGCGCTGGAGACATAGGGTTTTGTGCCAACGATTCCACCATCGGCGAATTGACTCATGCCGCGTGTATTCGGCATTTCCACCCATTCGATTGCATCCATATATATTCCCAAATACCATTCATCCACCGCATCGGGATTGATGCCCGCAAGCAATGCATAATTGCCAGTTATCATGAGTCTTTGGATATGATGCGCATATGCATGGTCGAGTGATTGCTTGATGGTCATGGAAAGACAATGCATCGGAGTATCACCTGTCCAAAACCATTCCGGCAAAGCACGCTGATGATTGAATGCATTCAGCGAGGCATATTCCGGCATATACTCGCGATAGATTCCTCGCATATATTCTCGCCAGCCAAGAATCTGGCGAACATAACCTTCGGTTTGCTCAATGGAAATCAATGCGGGATTCGCATGCATCGCATCGATCGCTGAATTGATCACCTCCAGCGGATGCAACATTTTCGTATTCAGAGAAAAGGAGATTCGGGAATGGAATAATGACCAAGATCTATTGGTCATTGCATCCTGATATCGACCAAAATTTGGTAATAAATGCTCATTGAAAAAGCGCATCAATTCCAGTGATTCATCTCTATTCTTCGGCCAAGGAAAATGCTTGTAATCAACACTCCCGATTGTTTGAATCTGCATGCGCTCGAGCATGGAAGCAAGCTCGGTGACATCATGATCAAAACAGAATGGCTCGGGGATTTCAATAGTTTTTGGAATTGATTTACGATTTTCTTTGTCGAAATTCCATGCACCTCCCATAGGTTCAGCATCATTCATCAAGATTCCATGCTGCTTTCTCATGAATCTGTAAAAATTCTCCATGATGCGTGTTTTCTTACCCTTAAACACTTTACTCCACAGTTCATCATCACTCAAAAAATGTTCGCTTGAGACGCATTCAAAAGGGAATGTGAGTTTATCGCACATCTTGCGCAATTCTTCTTTCAATCTCCATTCATCGGGTTCTTGATAGGCAAAGTGCGAAGCATTGATGAGTTTGATCTGATGCAGACATTCCGCTGAAAGAGATCCCTGATTATATTCAACATCCAATTTCACATAGATGATGCGATGTCCTTTCTGTTCCAATTCCTCGGCGAATATTCGCATGGCTTGAAAAAAGCCGAGAACTTTTTGGATATGATGTCTAACATAACTCGCTTCACTTTGTACCTCAGCCATGAGATAGACCACATCATCACGCACTTCTTTGAACCATGAGTGATAGTGTGATAATTGATCGCCGAGAATGAGGCGGAGAATTGGCGTTTCAGGACTTGGAGGATTGGAATGCATGAACCATCCGTACTTTAAGTGAACGCGGGCTAAGTGCGCCGAAAGACAACATCATGCGATTGACAATGCCGTGAATCGCAAGAGATTTTCTTTTCATCATTGCGCGATAGGCATGTTCTGCAACGGTTTTGGAATCAGGGACGGGAAGAAGAGTGAAGAGCGAAGTATTATGCATGCCGGCTCTTTCTTGAAAATTGGAATGAGTGGGTCCCGGACAATGGGCGGTTACACTTACGCCATGTTTTTGCAATTCAAAATTGAGTGCTTCCGAAAAGCTGACCACAAATGCTTTCGTGGCATAATACACTGCCATGAGAGGACCCGAATAAAATGCCGCAACGGATGCAATGTTCAGAATTCTGCCTTTCGATGCGATGAGATCAACTGCAAAGAGTCTGGACAATACCATGAGCGATGAACAATTCAGCTCAATCATGCGATGAAGCATGTCGGGGTCTTGATCTTTGAAATCACCAAGCAAACCAAATCCGGCATTATTGACCAGACAATCAATGGAGAGATTGCGCTCTTTAACTGTTTGGTGAAAAGCAAATGCTGAACGCGAATTAGATAAATCACATGGAATCACTTGCACATCCACACGATGCATCTCGCGTAATGTACTCGCGAGTTCTTCCAAGGCAAGAACATTTCTTGCTGAGAGAATCAAATGATGTCCTTCACGCGCCATGATATGGGCTAGTTCCAAACCAATTCCGGAAGATGCTCCCGTGATGAGTGCATGATGCATGATTATTGCTTCAATCGTGAAGAAAATGCTTTCTTGAATTTCTCAACTTTTGGTTTGATCACAAATGAACAATAGGGTTGATCACCATTTTGATTGAAATAATTCTGATGATACTCCTCTGCGGGATAGAATGTGTCAACCGGTTCAAGCGTGGTCACTATAGGATCGGAAAATGCGCCTGATTTGTCCAATTCTGATGTATAAAATTCCGCTTCCTTCTTTTGATCTTCGGAATAATAAAAAATGGCTGAGCGATATTGCGTTCCCGCATCATTGCCTTGTTTATTAAGCGTTGTGGGATCATGGGTTTGCCAAAACACCTCAAGCAAATCCTTGAATGTCAATAGGCGTGGATCATAGACGATTCGGCACACTTCGGCATGACCAGTTGTGCCGGTGCAGACTTCTTTATAGGTTGGATCTTTTTTCTCGCCACCCATATATCCGCTCTCTACGGAATACACACCATTGAGATCTTGGAAGATTGCTTCCACGCACCAGAAACATCCGGCTCCGAATGTTGCAACTGCGGTTGTATCGGTGAATTCAGGTTTAATGCTCATGTCTTCTGTTAAGATGTGTGTTTGTGGAGTCTCTGCTTTGCAGGAAGCCAGAGTAATCAACAATAATATCATGCAATGAATGAATTTCATGCTTTAGCCATTAATGAGTGATCGCAACATCCATGCAGTTTTTTCATGGATTTGTATACGACTGGTCGCAAGATCCGCAGTTGGTGTATCATGTGCTGTTTCAGCAATTGGAATCAATGCTCTAGCGGTGCGAACAATCGCTTCATTATCTTCAACGAGCAATGCAACCATAGTTTCTGCATTTGGGATATCATCCATTTCAGGGATGCAGGTCAATTCTTGAAATGCCTTGAAAGAACCGGGAGCAAAGGCATCCAAGGCACGAATTCTTTCAGCAATTTCATCAACTGCAAGAGCAAGCTCAGTGTATTGCGTTTCGAATAATGTATGCAGGGTAACAAACATCGGACCCGTCACGTTCCAATGGAAATTATGTGTTTTGAGATATACAGAGTAAGTGTCTGCAAGTAATGCCGATAAACCTGAAATAATTGCATCTCTGTCTTTCTCATCTAAACCCAAATGCTTTGCCATGATGAACTCCAATGAAATTTATGATACTTTTTTTGTTCTTCTATGTTTGATTGCCCCAATGATTGCCGGAAGAACTGAGAGTGCGATGATGGCGAGAACAACGAGTGAAAAGTTGTTTTTGACAATCTCAATCGTTCCGAAAAAATATCCGGCAGTGATCAAAGAAACGATCCACAATATTCCGCCTGCGATGCTATAACCGAGAAATATTGAATAAGGCATGGAACCGATACCGGCGACGAATGGAGCAAATGTTCTGACGATAGGCACAAAGCGTGCAATGACGATTGTTTTGGTACCATAATCGGTATAGAAAGATTGCGTTTTTTCAAGATAGGATTTTCTGAAAATCTTGGAATTTGGATTCGAGAATGCTTTGTTTCCAATCGTTCTTCCCATTGCATAATTCACATTATCACCCGCAATTGCTGCAATCAACAATAATGGTGCAATGATGAGTGGATTCAAAGTACCTCCCGCACAGAGCGTACCAATCGCGAAGAGTAGGGAATCACCTGGAAGAAATGGAGTGACGACGAGTCCTGTTTCACAAAACACGATGAGCGTCAAAATACCATACATCCAAATGCCATATTGCATTGATAAATCAGCTAAATGTTTATCGAGATGCAAGAAGATATCTATGAGAGATGCAAAATCCATGATTGTTTCAGAGTGATTGAAAAATGTCCACCTGTGTCACACCAAATGTAAGTGTGGTCAATAGCGTGAGTTCTTTGTGTGTGATTGTTTCGATGAGATCATGTTCAGCCACATAAATTCCACCTTTTTTCAATGCATTTTTTCTGATAATTGCATCGGTCACAGGATTGAGCAATCGCTCCGCATAGGGTGGATCGCAGAAAATGCAATCCCAAGATTTGGGTATGGAAGCCGGATACTTTGGTGAATCAATGCCTTCAAGAAATGCGACAGCATCTGATATGGCAATAGGAGATTCTTCCTTATTGATTCCGCATGCATTCATTGTTTTGCGAATTTCTTCAGCCACGAGTGGATTCTTCTCCACGAAGATGCATCGCTTTGCTCCTCTGCTGAGGGCTTCGAGTCCGAGCGCTCCCGTTCCCGCGCAAAGATCAAGCACTTCCATGTTTGGACTTGCAAGATCTATTTGATGCGAAATCGCATTGAATATGGCTTGTCGCATGCGGTCGGTTGTCGGGCGCACTCCGTCATGGTTCACCGGACCGATTTTTGCTCCTTTCAAACGACCGCTCGTGATATTCATGCTTAATCGCGTGTGAGTTTTTGATACTTCAATCGATGTGGTTGATCAGCAGATGTACCAAGTCTTTTATGAAGATCTTCTTCATACTCGGAATAATTACCGTCATACCAAACAATAGAACTATCTCCTTCAAATGCGAGAATATGTGTAGACACGCGGTCAAGGAACCAACGATCGTGAGAAATCACAACGGCACAACCGGCAAAATTGAGCAATGCTTCTTCGAGTGCGCGAAGTGTATTAACATCCAAATCATTGGTCGGCTCATCGAGCAAGAGCACATTTGCACCTTCTTTGAGCATTTTCGCAAGATGCACGCGATTGCGTTCACCGCCGGAAAGCACACTACATTTTTTCTGTTGATCGGTGCCATTGAAATTGAATCTTGATACATAGGCGCGTGAATTCATGTCTTTAGCGCCAAGTCTGATGAGATCATCGCCACCGGAAATTTCTTCCCATATTGTTTTCTCATTGGAAAGTGGTCTATTCTGGTCCACATATCCAAGTTTCACGGTTTCACCAATCGTTATTGTTCCACCATCCGGTGTTTCTTGTCCGGTGATCATTTTGAATAATGTTGATTTACCCGCGCCATTGGCTCCGATCACACCGATGATGCCACCAGGAGGAAGATCAAAACTCAAATGTTCAAAGAGCAGTTTATCACCAAAACCTTTTGCAAGGTCATTGGCAACAATGACGGTAGAACCAAGGCGTGGTCCGGGTGGAATATAGATTTCCATGTCATCATTGCGTACTTCTTGTTGCTCTTCCACCATGCGCTCATAGGATGCTATACGGGCTTTGCTTTTCGCATGTCTTCCTTTTGGATTCATGCGCACCCATTCCAATTCTTGTTGCATGACTCTCTGCTTGGCAGTGATTTGCTTTTCTTCTACGGCTAGACGCTTTTGTTTTTGATCAAGCCATGAAGAATAATTTCCCTCGAATGGAATGCCTTGACCACGATCGAGTTCCAAGATCCATCCGGCAACATTGTCCAAGAAATAACGATCATGCGTTACGGCGATAACAGTTCCGGGATATTTATGTAAATGTACTTCAAGCCATGCAACCGTTTCAGCATCCAAGTGATTCGTCGGCTCATCGAGGAGCAAAACAGATGGTTGTTGCAAGAGCAATCGGCACAATGCGACGCGTCTTTTTTCACCACCGGAAAGTAGATCGATCTTTGTATCTCCCGGTGGACAGCGCAGCGCTTCCATCGCCAGCTCAAGTCGTGAATCAAGATCCCATGCATTTACATGATCGATACGCTCCTGCAATTTGGCTTGCTTATTCATGAGTGCATCGAAATCGGCATCGGGATCTGCGAATTGGGCGGAAATCTCTTCATATTCTTTCAGAAGATTTACGGTTTCTTGAACGCCTTCTTGAACAATTTCTTTGACGGTTTTTTCGGGATCCATTTCCGGTTCTTGAGAGAGATAACCGAAAGTCACATCTTTATTGCTTGTGATTTGTCCCAGATAATCCTGATCCATACCTGCAATGATTTTGAGTAGAGATGATTTACCGGCGCCATTCAGACCAAGTACACCGATTTTTGCGCCATAATAAAAGGAAAGATAAATATCTTTAAGAACGGTTTTGCTTGGTTTAAAAACCTTGCTCACACCGATCATTGAGAAAATGATTTTATTGTCGACCATGAATTATATGCTTCCGCAATGAATGGAACTTTATGCTCAAAAATACGAATATCCCATCAAACCCATATTAACCATGGTTTAAACCATGGGTTCGTGGTCACGAAGCATCGCCACACCCGAACTTGTGCCGATTCGGGTTGCACCTGCTTGTATCATTGCCAATGCTTGTTCGAATGTGCGAATTCCACCTGATGCTTTTACTTGAATATCGGGATCGACATATGATCTGAGTAATCGTATGTCCTCGATGGTAGCCCCTCCACCTGCAAATCCTGTGGATGTTTTGATGAAATCGGCACCTGCATCAGAGACAATTTCACATGCACTGATTTTTTGTTCTTCATTCAACACGGATGTCTCGATGATTGCTTTCACGACGGCACCGGATTGATGGGCTGTATCGACCACTGAACGAATATCATTCCAGACTATATCTTTATCACCATCAATGAGAGCACCGACTTGAATCACCATATCAATCTCCTGCGCTCCATCATGTATTGCTTGCCTGGTCTCGGCGATTTTTACACCTGTTCTATGCATGCCATGGGGAAAGCCGATAACGGTGCACACTTTTGTCGAAGACTTATGTAAAATGCTCGAACACATTCCCACATAAAAAGGATGCACGCATACACTGGCAAATCCAAACTCCAGAGCTTCCGAGCATAGCAATTCAATATCCTTGCGAATCGCAGTATTTTTAAGCAAAGTATGATCAATCATGCGAGCAAATTGTGCTTTTGTGATACTCATGAGGATATATCGTTGAGTGGATAGAGTGTGATCATGCTTGGACTGGCATCGCTATGTAATGGGGCAATACCGAATTGTACGAGATAGATTCCATCTTCAACATATTCGGGTACATTCAGCATTTCGGTGATGGTGGCATTGGTTCTTGTATTCTCGGGATATTGCCAAAATGTACGATGAGCCGAAAGTGCGCCACCATCCATCTCGGGATCAACAGATGGTAAATCCGTTAGAAGATGAAGAATGTCCTTTTGCGCAAGAAGTGCCAAACCGTCTGGTTCAAATGCAGGTGGATTATTCCCTGACCACATTGTCTTTTCCGACTTTCGAGATGATCGAATGATGAGTGCTTCGGGATTGGAATCTTGCAATACATTCGCAATATCATGTCGGGAAATATGCAATTGTCCATGTTTATTCATTGTTGGCAGAATCGTTGCGAGCTTACATATGAAATGCCAGCGCTCGAATACTTGCGAAATAGGGAATTCCTCTTTTGCGATATGCCAAACGCTTTCTGTATGTGTGCCATTTCCATGAGGAGCCAAATGTAAGATCGAGCAATTGACAGAACCACCTTCCATTGTTGAGCCGATGAAATCACCAATTTGAAATGGTTTGAAATCCGGATTCGGAAGATGAAATGCATTAGGATTATCGGTCCCGGACTTCACATGAAATGAGCAGTTGATCCCCTGCATGAAATCACATTCCATGTTTTTGTCGTCCACTTGTATGATTGAGGTAAGCTTCATGGTTATTGGATGAGTCCGATTCCGGCTACAATGAATAATATCACGCCAAGTATGATTCGATAGATGATGAATGCGCCGGTGGATCGGGTGCGCAAATATGTGAGAAGAAATGCTATCGCTGCATAACCGCTGATTCCGGAAACAATGGTTGCAATCGCAAGCGAGACGATATTCTGATCGGTGAGCATCGGAATCACTTTCACCATTTGCAATAATCCACTACCAAGTATTGCGGGAATGCTGAGTAGAAATGAAAATCTTGCGGCTGCTTCGCGCTCCAAACCAAGAAATAAACCTGCCGTAATCGTGGCTCCTGATCTGGATGTACCCGGAATTAATGCCATCGCCTGAGCAAGACCAATGATCATTGCATCCTTGAGCTTAATATTCTGCATTGATGTAGTATACTTTGCTTTCTTCTCGGCAAGTGCCATGAAAAAAGCAACGATGATGAGCATCGAACCAATCAGAAAGAGATTTTTGGTGATGTCGCCCTCGATGATGTCTTTGAGCAATAGACCAAAAAACACAATCGGTATCGAACCAAAAATGATCAGCCATGCCATGCGGGAATGTTGAGATTGTTCTTTAACCGGTAATCTAGTACCACTCACATTTTCTTTGACAAAAGAAGTGAGCATGGAGAGAATATCATATCTGAAATAAATCAATACAGCGACAAGCGTTCCGAGTTGCATCACTGCCACTTGCGCTGTCCACTGTTCGCCTGATAAAACAATACCCAATATCTTTCCAACGATGGTCAAATGTGCGGTACTACTCACGGGTAAAAATTCCGTGAGACCTTGCACTATTCCAAGTAAAATTGCATCAAGTATATCCATGTCAACTATACACCACCACTGCATTAGTTTTGTCGGATGCGAGTTTCAATGCGGTTTGTGCATTGCGCAATAGTCCATCAGCTTTATCATATGAACTTGCCTGAGCGAGACCAATCGAGATGGTCACTGTCAAGCGCTTGCCATCAATATCGGCAATCGCTGATGCAATGTCTTTCCGAACACGCTCGCCCCACATTTGAGATTTATCCAGTGTTTGACCGGGAAGTAGAATTGCAATCGTGGATTCATCGATTTCACCGATGATGTCGAAATCCTTCACATTAGCTTTAATTTTCTTGAGGATATGTAGCAATAATGATTCTTTGAGACCTTCAGACTCCGCAAATGAATCATATCTATCCATCATTATGAGTGCCAATGATAATGGATAACCGAATTCTCTGGTCTTTGCCGTTTCTTCTTGAATGCGCTGTAAAAATGCGGTTTCATTGAATATTCCACGTGTTTCATCGAGAAGTGCTGTGGATCTGAATAGTTCATGGAATCGCAACTGCTCAATGATTGTGCCTGTTTGTTCTGCCAACATTTGCGCGATTGTGAGATCTTGCTGTGGAATAATTCCTGATTGACTTTCTATAAACAATGCGCCATAATTATGTGATTGTGAACGCAAGGGAAGTGCGGCAAAAAACCCGCCATGCATTGGTGATTCACCTGGACTTATGCGCATGATTGTTTCATCGATATCGGACATCATTGTGGACTGTCCGCTCAAGATTGTTTGACCTATCAGCGATAATTCCAAATCGATGTGAGATCCCGCCATATTTGCGGCTTCGGGATTGCGATAATACACCTGAAATATAGTCCAAGCGCCTTGCTCATAGTCGAACATCCCAATTCCCATCGTAGTGAAATCCACGACTTCACTTGTTGCCTCAAGCAATGCAGAACTGAGATCCGCAATGCCATTTCCCGAAGAAGAAATAATGGATCTGAAACGCGTAATGGCATCCAATGCTCTGCTGGATTGCAAGAGATCATACTTTCCTGTATAACTCTGAACAAGACCGGCAATCAATTTTGTGAAATGTCCAAGGAAGCCCACACTGAGCGCATCATAGGCATCTTGTTGATCGGAATCGGCAAAGAGAACACCAATGACCATGCCATTGAAATATACGGGTACCCCGATGAATGACATCGTTTTGGCATTCGAGGTATAATAATTTAAGAGGTCGAGTTCTGAAGAAGGATGAATTTCGGTGAGAATTTCCGGCTTGCCAGACATAGCGATTTGCGTGATGACATCATTGCCGAATGGTAATTTTCTCTGCGATGTGAATTGTTCTTTAGTTTCTGTGACATAAGACTCAATCACGAGCTGTTGCTTTTCATGATTGATCCATGCATAACCTGCGGTTCTTGCATCAATCACTGATCGAATCGCCATCAATACTCTCGAAAGAAGATGATCGAATTCCTTCCTAGGCTCGGTTGGAATGACGATATCTTCTTCCATGAAATCCTGAAGGGAGATGTCCAAAACGGCTCTGCGGTGACTGGTCTCGAATTGCTCCTCAATGATTTCTTCCTCCGAAATGAATTCCGGAGCTACTTGATTGATCTCTTCGGTTAGAGATAACTCGGAATCTTGTGCTGTATCCACTATTTCCCGAATAGACACTCGTTCCTGCGGAATCACCGTCATGCCGGCAGGAATCTCCGGCTCTTTGCGCATGATCCTCACACCCTCGGTGAAATCATCTGATTGAATGACTTGTTCTTCGATTTCTGTTTCAGTGTGAATAGTCGGGGGTGCTTTAAGGGTTACTTTCAATGTAACTTGTTCTTCTCCCACACTTTCCGTGATTTCAGGTTGTTTGTCAAAGAGTCTAGATTGCACGGCAGGCAAAGGTTTTTTTCGTTTCTTCTCCATTTCCGCGGCGCGCGTATCGTCGAATGTGCCTTCGAAACCATCGAAGACCATACGCTTTCCACCTTGACCAGGAATCACCGTCACCCGAAATTCAGGTGGGATAGAGGAGCTCACTCTATGCGAGTCAAATGAATCGCTGAGCTTCTGTGAAACAATCATATAGTGTCCAACTCCCCCAAGAATGGCCACGCAAGCGCCAATCAGACGAATTGGAATCTCATCGATAAAAATAGCGATGAGCAAACCGAGAATAACGGCTGCCAGAGAAAATACCTCGGTCGTGCTTCCAGGAACAAGGATCTTCTTGAGCGAAAAGGTACGCTTATACATAATATTTTATCGTTATGCTGTAACGATTTGAGAGGGTAAATGCTGCACTGCAAAACTAATCAAAATGACCCATAAACACTGAAAAAAAATGGTACTTGAAAAGATTCCACATAAATTTCTCAAATTGCTTTTCGTATTCTTTGCAATGGGTCATCCTGTTTGATTGTTTCAGCGATCAATCATTCCTTATAATCAATAGTTACAATGAATTCCTATACACTCGGCATAACAGGTTTTTGGTGGGTTTTTGCACTTTGTGCTTTGGCAGGAATTGCTCTTTCCTGGTGGTCTTATCATGTGACGAATCCTCCACTCGGAAAAATGAGGCGCTTCATGCTTGGTTTTCTGCGGGCTTTGGCTTTGTCGCTGATTCTCTTTGCTTTATTTGAACCTGTCTTATCGATGATTCGCGCTTCACTATCGGATCCTCGATTGGCAATCGTAATTGATAAATCTTTGTCAATGGCAATAAAGGATGGCAGCATTGATCGAGCGAAAGCCATGAAACAAGCTTTGGCATCGGCAAAACTGGAGAGTCTGGATGAAGATGATATTGAAATCGTGATATTTGGCGAAGATGTCAAAGGGAATATTTCTTCGCTTTCACAAGCTGATTCTATCCCCGCAAAGAGTTTATATACCAATATCACTAAGGCATTCAAATTTCTCAATGAAGCTGATGAATCCGATGCCGTCCAGGCCGCAATCCTTTTCACGGATGGAGCTATGAATGCCGGAGCCAATCCGATGTATGAGTCTGAATATTTTGGAAAACCAATATTCACTGTTGGAATTGGCGATTCACTCGACCCTAAAGATGCTTCAGTACAGTCTATTTTGGTGAATGAAATTGTCTATGCCGGAATGAAAGTACCAATTGCGGTGACCATTCGAGCGACAGGATTTCCGAATGAATCTCAAGCAATAGTAACGGTATATGATAATGGAGCGCAGATTGGCAAAGAACAAATCTCACTAAAACCCGGAATCTCAACTTATTCTGTATCTGTCCAAACCATTCCGACTCAGCAGGGAATTCACAAAATCACCGCAAGAGTCTCTACATCAGGCAATGAACTCACGCTGAAAAACAATGAATTGTCGGAATTCATGAAAGTGCTTAAGCAAAAGCGCATCATCAGTGTATTTGCCGGTTCGCCTTCACCTGATGTCACATTCATTAAATCGGTTTTGGAACGCATACCGGAATCCACGATCAAGATGCATATACATAAACAGGGAACCGAATTTTATCCTCCTGCGCCAACTGCTCAATCGCTTGCAGATGCTGAGTCCGTCATACTTATAGGATTTCCGATTGCCTCCACACCTGCTTCGATCATGCAGATGATCAAGAAGGAAATGGAGCAGGGAAAGCCGATCATGTTTATAGCTTCTCAATCCGTTGATTATCAGAAACTCAAAGTCTTGGAACCATTTCTTCCATTTTCGGTCACTTCTTCATCTCAGCAAGAATATAGTGTAACTCCCGATATTCAAGAAAGTGGAATATCGAGTCCGATCATGCGCATCAATGGTGATGAGCGTGACAAAGAATTGTGGAATTCGCTACCGCCGATTTTCAAGACAGAGACATTCATTGATGTAAAGCCAGAATCTGAGATTCTTTCGAGCATTCGCATCGGTTCTTCTCCTGTACCCGAGCCACTGATCATGACGCGCACATTTGCGGGGAATCGTTCTCTTGCTGTTCTTGGTTATGGAATCTATCGCTGGAAATTACTCGGCATGGCACCCGATATTGCTCGTGGATCAAGTGAATCACCCGATATTTTGTCCTCATTCATTGATCAGAGCATTCAATGGATTGGTGCTTCGGAAAAAGAAAAACTCGTCAAGATTCGATCTTCCAGAAAATTCTATATCGGTGGAGAAAAGGTTGAGATGATTGCACAAGTATATAATGCTTCTCTTGATCCTGTGGATGATGCAACAGTATCTGTGAATATTTCCGGACCCGGTACGAAGCGAGAAATCAGACTGGCAAATATGGGCGCAGGTAGATATTCGGCATCCATTTCAGGTTTACCTGCAGGTGATTATTTCTATCAAGGATCGGCAAGTAAAGGCGGTGTTTTAGGAAAGGATGATGGTAGATTCATCATCGGAGCAGAATCAGCCGAATATCTGAATCTGAAAATGAATGCTCCATTATTAAGATCCATGGCTGAAATCACGGGAGGGAAATTCTATACCCCGAATACGGTTTCAGGATTTATTGAAGATTTGAAAAAGCATCCAAGATTCAATCAAACATCGATCGTGAGAGAATCAGAAATAGCATTGTGGAATAATTTGTGGCTCTTGATGATTGCAATTTCAGCTTTTGCCATCGAATGGTTCCTGCGCAAAAGAAGTGGTTTGATTTAATGTGATTCAATCCAATCTTTGATTTCATCCAAGAGATCATCAGCCGGCCAATGTCCACCATCGAAGGGAATGAATCGATGATTGATTTGTGCATTCAACAATTGCTTGGAAAATGATTCGGCAACCGAAAAGGGGACAGTTGCATCTTGCCGACCATGCACAATGAGTATATCGCGATTGAGAGATTTCACCTTTGCGAGATGTTCCTCGATTCTTCCTTCTGGAAACATGCTTCCGCATAATGTGATGGCACTTGAGAATGACTCAGGATATCGGCTCATCAAAACAGATGCAAAGAATCCGCCCTGGGAAAAACCCATCACAATCTGTGGATCATTTGAAATTGGTAATGTTTTTTTCGCTTGATTCAGTGTTGATACATACCATTCTGCCGTTTGATTGATCACATTCTCTTGCAAGGAATCCGGGAAAGAAAGATCCTCACCTCTACCCGATAATTTCATGGCTCCCGATTGGATGGATTCCTTGAATGCCATATAGGGTGCCTCGGGAGCGATGATGATATGATCCTTCAATTCAAATCGTTCGGCCCATTTCAGCATAAAAACAGGTTCGAGTCCATTCCCATGCAAAAGTACTATGGCACGATATGTTTTTGTTGAATCATAGTTCTTGGGAAATAAAATGCGATATCTGGCGAGTCTTTTTTGTTCCGCGAAAGCAATGGGAAATCGCCTTTGATCAGACTGCTCATGTGCATTTTGAATCAAAGCGGTCCATGCATTGTCTGAACCCCAAAATGCCGAAGACAAATTCATTGCGAGTTGCGATTTCGATTGAATGAATTGTCTGAGAATGGTGTCTTGTTCAATCAAAAACACTTCATTGAGTCCGGCCTGCAATGATTGTTCAAGCGCGAAAATAACTGCGCTGTCTTTGCCCATTCTTGCCTGACATGATGCAAGATGAACGAAAGCTTGAGCATCTTTTGGCATGGCGAGAGTCCATGTTTCGAAATACTGAATTGCTTTGGCATATTCACCAATACTCATGGCTTGTTTGCCTTTCTGGAAAGCCGAGCGAAGATCAGGAGTTTGAGAGTAGGAAGAAAAGAATGGAATCAGAAGAAAAAAGAAATATATCCCCGATAGTAGAACCCTTTCAGTTCGGGTTGGAACATAGCGTGCCCGGAACAGGACTTGAACCTGCACATCCTTTCGAATACTACAACCTGAATATAGCGCGTCTGCCAATTTCGCCATCCGGGCAATTAAATTTGTGATGCGAATTTACGAAAAAATACCATTTTTGTTCTCGCAATAGTCATATTCTCAGTATTCTTCTCAATCCTTGCAAGTCATAATATCATTCATATTGCTTTTATCAATGAGTATTCCTTTTACAGGAACCATTATGTATTTGCAACATGAAAAAGGAATTGCAAAAAATGAAATGAGTGAATGTCTTCAAGCATATGCAAAGAAAGATGTGGTTGATATCATTGTACATAAAGATCAAATTCACACAATTCTCGCATGGGAACATGAAAGAGAATTTGAATTATCCGGTATAATGTATGATGTGATATCATCACAAATAATGGGTGATAGCATTATCTATCAATGTCTTCATGATGCAAAAGAAACTTCCATCAATAAGCGGATACTCTCATTCATCAAGAGTTATCTGAAAGATGAAGCAGGAAGCGATGCTTCTCTTATTGTCTATTCAGATATTTTTAAAGTCCTCCATCCTCCTATTTCCTCATGTGTTGATGAACATACTTTGATGGAAGTGCGGTCCGTTTTCATCGGGTATGATGATTCCACCAATCCTCAATATTTCAATCAACCTTCCATTCCTCCTCCAAGGATGATATAAGCTTACATATATGATGCTAAAGTGCATCAAGCTTATTCATTTTTGGAGTCAACATGAACTTTCTACTTAGCTTCTTGGTGATGCTATTCATATGCGTGCAAATCAATGCGCAAAAGCTCACCATAGTCAATGCCGAGGATCAAAGCCATATTTCACATGCTATTCTACTTGACCATTCAACCAAGAAATGGCATCGCGTGAATGTGGATGGTACCATCATTATTTCAGCATTATCAATACAAGATAGTTTTTCGATTCGAGCCCATGGATTTAAAACAAAAGGTTTTAGAATCTCTCAAATACCAATGACCGATACCATTATTGCATTGGATGAAATGGGTATTTCTCTCGATGATATTGTGATTGCGGCAAGTAGGTGGAGTCAGCAATCGAGTGATCAATCTCAAAAAAGCATAAGCATATCACTGCAGGAAGTAGCTTTAAAAAATCCACAAACGGCAGCTGATTTACTGGGTGCTTCAGGCAAAGTATTTATACAAAAAAGTCAGCAAGGTGGTGGAAGTCCCATGATACGGGGTTTTGCCACGAATAGATTGCTCTATAGCATTGATGGAATTCGAATGAACACTGCGATATTCAGAGCAGGGAATATTCAGAATGTGATTTCACTCGATCCATTTGTAATCGAAAGAACAGAGGTGCTATTCGGCCCAAGTTCTGTGATCTATGGGAGCGATGCAATTGGCGGTGTGATGAGTTTTCAGACATTATCACCAATGCTGTCGGATGATGATTCGCCCAATATGAATTGGAATGTTCATTCACGATATTCTTCGGCCAATAATGAAATGACGGGTCATGCCGATTTCAGAATCGGTTGGAAAGAATTTGCAAGCGTGACAAGCATCACTCATAGCAATTATGGTGATTTGTCCATGGGTTCTTATGGACCAAGTGAATATCTCAGGCCTTTCTCAGTGAAGAGAATAGGTGACAAGGATAGCATCATACAGAATCCTGATCAACAATTGCAGATTCCATCGGGTTATTCTCAATTGAATATCATGCAAAAATTCCTCTATACTCCACATGAAGACTGGCGTATTGAATATGGATTACATCTTTCGAAGACAAGTGAATATGACAGATATGACAGACATATTCGCTATAAAAACGGACTTCCAAGATATGGGGAATGGAAATATGGTCCGCAAATCTGGAATATGCATGCTTTGTCCATTCAGCATGCAGGACATCATGCATTTTATGATTCCATGCAGATTCGATTGGCTTATCAATTTTTTGAAGAAAGCCGAATCAGTCGGGATATACATATGAATATTCGCGAAATTCGCACAGAACAAGTTGATGCTTATTCATTCAATATTGATATGGTTAAGTCCATTGGTGAAGTACAATGGTATTATGGACTGGAAGGTGTATTGAATGATGTGCAATCAATGGGTATCAATCAAAATATCGTCAATGGGGATACATTTATTGGTCCATCACGGTATCCAAATTCAGATTGGCTCAGCTTCGGAGCTTATCTAACAGGAAATTATGCATTGGATGAGAAAACCAATATTCAATCCGGTTTGAGATTCTCGCATTATGGTATCAATGCGACATTTGATACGACTTTTTACCCATTCCCATTCACTGCTACATCGCTAAGCAATATGTCATTGACAGGTAATGCAGGAGTAGTGCATCGTATATCCAGTGATTTGTCCCTATCTGCCAATATTGCTACTGCATTCAGATCCCCAAATATCGATGATATGGGGAAGGTCTTTGATATACAAGCAGGATATGTAGTAGTTCCTAATCCTTCATTGAAGGCAGAACATGCATTGAATGGAGATATTGGATTGACAAAAATTTTCTCTGATAAAGTAAAGATTGATATTGCGGGATACTATACCATATTGAATGATGCATTGGTTCGTAGAGATTATACACTCAATGGACAAGACAGCATACTGTATGATGGAGAATTGAGTCGCGTTCAAGCAATTCAAAATGCTGCCACGGCTTTTGTTTGGGGCTTACAATGTGGACTTGAAGCCAAGTTTGGATATGGTTTGTCCTTTCATACAGATATCAATTATCAAATTGGTGAGGAAGAAATGGATGATGGTACAAAATCACCTTCTCGTCATGCGCCTCCATTATTTGGTATGTCTTCATTGCGCTATAAAAAGGGCTCGTTTATAGTGGATTTCGGAGTGCAATTTTCCGCTGAACGATCTTTTGAAACTATGCCATTTGAGGAAATTGGAAAACCTGAGATCTATGCCGTGGATATGAATGGTAAACCATATTCACCCGCTTGGTATACACTGAATCTTAAAGTTGGCTATGATATTCATTCTACTTTGAGAGTGAATGCAGGTATTGAGAATATAACCGATCAACGCTATAGGCCATATACCTCGGGTATTGTCTCCCCAGGCAGAAACTTCGTTTTGTCACTTCAACTCCACTGATATTTTACTGAATCCCGTTAGGTACTATGTATTCGCCGTTCATTTTCTGTAAATTGCAAGAAATGAACGGTCTTTACTTTGTCGGAATGATTGATGAGCTTTGCCCGCACTATTTATAAGCGCCTCCTGTATTTTGGATTTGATGCCAAGAGATTTCTTGAAGCATTATCACCTAAAAAGTCCTCTTGGTATGAGCATGATTTCCTTGAATTGAAGAAACAAAAGGGAAGTGATCAGACTTTTTCTTTCGGAACGCCATTTCCGATTTTGACCGATAAGGATGATCAAGGCGGAGTGATGAAAGGACATTATTTCCATCAGGATCTCTTCATCGCAAGAAAAATACATGAGGCAAGTCCCGAAAAGCATGTCGATATCGGGTCAAGAACCGATGGCTTCATTGCGCATGTTGCATCGTATCGACACATTGAATTACTCGATATCAGACCAATTGAACGTTCGGTGAAAAATATCTCCTTCAGGCAGGCGAATCTCATGGAATTACCTGAAGATCTATTGAGTTATACAGATTCGATTTCTTCGCTTCATGCAATTGAGCATTTCGGTTTGGGACGATATGGCGATCCAATTGATTATTGGGGATATCTCAAAGCGATTCAGAATATTACGATGATGCTCAAACAGGGAGGGACTTTTTATTTCTCGGTTCCAATCGGACCTCAAAGAATAGAATTCAATGCACATCGCGTTTTTTCATTGGCTTACTTGCAAAATCTCTTGAGCGAACAATTTGATATTTCTTCATTCTCTTATGTAGATGATGTAGGAGAATTCCATGAAGACATTCATGTGACAGATGAAATGATTACACATAATTGTCACTGCAATTATGGTTGCGGAATTTTCATTTTGAAAAAGAAATAATCAATCGTCTAGCGGATCCGGATTGTCTTGTGCCAACCAGACATGCCCCGGATTTTTCAGGGTGAGAAAATAGAATATCAAGAGTGTTGTAATGCTGCCTACAATGAGGAAGGTTGTATTCGCACCAATCAATGACCACAAAATCCCCGTCAAAATACTCGCAATCATCAGAGTGATGCTTTGAAATCCAAGAAATGTGCCAAGTGCAGTTCCCAAATCTTGCGATTCACATGTATTTGAAATCCATGCTTTGCTAATTCCCTCGGTTGCCGATGAATATATGCCATATGCAAAAAAGAGAAACAAGAATGGGGTTCCACCGGACATCAAAGCCATTCCAAAGTATAAAACTGCATATGCGCATAAGCCAATGATCAACATCGCTTTGAGGCCGATGCGATCAGCCAATATGCCAAGTGGCAATGCCGTAACAGCATAGACCAAATTGTAAAAGATATAAATGGAAATAATGGAAATATCATCCAGTCCATCTTGCTTCATCTTGAGCAAAAGAAAAAAGTCTGAAGCATTGAATAGTGTGAAGGCAAGCAATCCAGTAACAATTCTTTTGTATTCATTCGAACTTTTACTCCAATAATTCAGAAAAGTAAAAGCAGATATTTCGGGATTTGGTTTGCTAAGATGAACTTGTGAATCAGTGATAAAAAAAGAGAGTGCGACAGAAATGATTGCCGGAATTGCTGAAAAAAGAAACAATGCCTGATAATCTCCAGGATTATAATACAAATAACCCAAAGCAAGTAATAATCCAATCACTGCACCAGTGGTATTCATGGAACGATGAAATCCAAATACTCTCCCTTTATGCGAATTAGTCGTTTCAGTGGATAGAATCGCATCACGAGCACCTGTTCTAATGCCTTTCCCAAAGCGATCCGCTGATCTTGCCAGCAATATGAGAAATGGATCTCTGAATACTCCGATGATTGGTTTTGACAAAGCAGTCAAGGCATAACCAAGTCGCACAAAGGGCATTCTCTTCCCAGCTAAATCAGACGCTTTGCCAAAATATCCTTGACTAAGACCTGCAATAGCTTCTGCAATACCTTCCAGAGTTCCAATCCATACTATCGAAAACCCAATTGATTGTAAATATATCGGCATGATTGGGTAAATCATTTCAGAGGTGATATCCGAAAATAAACTCACCAAAGAAAGTAGCCATATTGGGCGCGTGATATATCGAGTCATTCTTTTCATAGGACACAATTTACGGGAATAACAGAAAAA
>CANLII010000021.1 GCA_947491315.1 Ignavibacteria bacterium | reverse complement strand
AGATTCACCGAGAGACAAAAGAAACTCTGGTCTGAAACTGGTACATTTCCCATCGATGAAACAGAAGATGGGAAAGTCATTGCGATGAATTATACCTATATCAGCGACTTGGAATTCCATAGTGACGAATATTCACCATTGCGTGCAATCACCGAAGTGTCGGCCGATATACTAATTGTGCATGCGGAACAAGATATGACAGTACCGATCCGAGAAGCACATGCATTGCAAGAGAAATCACACTCTGCGCACATGCATTCTATTCCGCAGGCAGGGCATATTTTCGGATGCACGCATCCTTTCACTGAAATGACATCATCTTTGCGTGATGCAATTGATACAACCACTGCATTCTTTTCAACATGAAATATCTCTTAATCATATCACTGTTTTTCATGGCTTCCTGCGAACTTTTCAAAATTGGTTCAGGAAATTCCGGCATCATTAATTCAACTCAGGAGAATGCAATCGGCACTGTGTATTTATTCAAGGCAGAACTAGATAGCGCTAATCTGATTGGCGCTTCGGAATTACTCATTCAAAAAAGTGGTACTCATATGATTGCCAAAGATCGACATGCTACATTTCCGCAATTGGAGAGGATAGCGCATACAATCAAGGGTACAGACATTGCATATTTCACAACAGATACACTCAATGCCAATGCATATGACATTCGCTGTTCATTCAATTATCTACATACCTTTACTTTCTCCCTATTGAAATCAGACAAATCTTGGTTCATTTCGGAGATCAAAGAATGAATTATACATTTCCGGCAATCATGGGTATTATCAATGTCACTCCTGATTCATTTTCTGATGGTGGACTCTATACCGAACATCAATCTGCCATAGCACATGCTTGCAGATTGATTGAACAAGGTGCAGACATCATTGATATCGGTGGAGAAAGCACAAGACCGGGTGCGGATATTATTTCTATTGATGAAGAGATCAATCGTACGATTCCTGTGATTCAAGGTTTGCATGAAATACATCCTGAAATCACAATCTCAATTGATACCACAAAGCCGGAAGTTGCTGAATCTGCAATCAAAGCCGGAGCACATATCATCAATGATATCTCAGGTTTGGATAATGGACCCGAACTTGCGATCATTGCCGCCAAGTATGATGTACCACTTATCATCATGCATCGCAAGGGCATATCAGCGACCATGCAGCAGAATCCAACTTATGATGATATTGTTGAAGAAGTCAAGGTACATCTCATGGAACGATGCGCATTGGCAAAAGAGCATGGAGCTGAGAAACTTATCATTGATGTCGGTATTGGTTTTGGTAAAACAATAGAGCATAATTGGGAATTGCTGCGCTCACTCCATGAATTTCATGAAATCGGTTATCCGATGCTTTTGGGTATTTCCAGAAAATCATTCATCGGAGAAAGTTTGGATATTACAAATCCGGCTGAGCGGGATATTCCTACGCATCTTTTACATGCCTTATTGCTGAATAAACATTGCTCAATCATTCGCGTGCATGATGTGGCAATGGCACAAATGACAAGAACATTGTATGCACGATTGAACAATTGAGATTCATCATGATTGCTCTTTTCCTTTCCCCAATATGGCGTGTTTTTGCCATTTTCTTTCTGACATTCATTGTCTATTTCCTCACGATGATGCCTGATCTCGGCTTCACTGATTCAGGTGAATTAGCTGCAGCTGCGCATGTATTGGGAATAGCACATCCAACGGGATATCCGCTCTATACAATCATCGCGCATGTGTGGTCACTCATCTCGCCATTTTCAACAGTCTATGATTTGAATCTTCTTGCAGGGATTTTCACTGCAATGTCAGTAGGTGTATTCTCTCTGATTCTCAATGAAATACTCGAAATGTTTGAAGGAGATTCCACACATAAAGCAATTATTTCAACATCCATTGCATTGATGTTTGGTTTTGGTTCGACTGTGTGGTCGCAAGGCACCGCGCTTGAAGTCTATTCACTTCAATTATTCCTCATGATGCTGATCATCTTGTATTTCCTGAAAGCAATGAAGCATGGAGGGATGTCAAAATATTTGCTTGTGTGGTCATTTCTGATTGGATTATCGTTCACGAATCATGGCACAACAATTCTACTTGCGCCTGCAATGATTTTGGGGTATTTCGTGAATTGGAAACGAAAGACATTCACTTATTCAACAGGTGCATTGCGTGGTCTGCTTCCCCTCATTCCGTGGTTTGTACTGGGATTATTAGTGTGGATATATCTTCCACTTCGAAGCGCTCAGTATCCAATAGTGAATTGGGGCGAAGTGCATCGCAATTGGGATGCATTCGCTTATCATGCATTTGGCAAACAATATCAAGTATGGATGTTCAATGAGGGAACGACAAAAGAGAATTTTCCGAAATACTGGAATGCACTTACTGAAATGACATCCTGGATTGTACTTATTCCAATGATCTATGGGATATATATATCCTTCAAGAAAAGCAAGATTCTCTCTTTATTTCTTATTGCACTCATCATAGGTAATCTTGTCTATGCCCTCAATTATGGCATCCATGATATTGAAACATATTTTCTTTCGGGTTTCATTCCTGTCTTCATCTTTGCCGCATTGGGTTTACTTGCTTTGATGAAGCATACACCCTTATTATATGTTCTTCCATTTCTGCCGCTGCTCAATCTCACGCTAAATTATGCTGAGAATAATAAGCATGAAGATTATGCGGTTCCTTCATATATCTCACTCGTGATTGATCCGCTGCCGAAAAATTCTGTTATTATATCATCACAGTGGGATTATCTCTGTTCGGGCTTTATGTATAAGCAGATCGTGGAGAATTACAGACCAGACATCATCATGATTGAGAAGGAATTATTGCGAAGAACTTGGTATCCATCACAGCTCAAAAGACAATATCCTTTTCTTGCGAAAGTGGATTCGCAGATGAATGAATTCCTGACAGAATTGCAGGTATTTGAGCAGGGAGGACAATATTCAGCAGAGATTCTTCAAAAGCGATATGTGAATGTGATCAATGCGATGATTGATACATCGCTCGCTTATCGCAGACCCGTCTTTATTACTTCGGAAGTATTGCAAAGTGAAGTGAGTATTGCCCAATCTTATGCGAAGATTCCCCAAGGATTGTCATTTCGGATCATGAATTCACCACCATCTGGCTTACCTGAATTACCTCTGCCATTACTCAAGACATCATTCGATCCATTGATCAATTCGATACGTGGTAAATCGGGTCATTTATATGAAGGACTCTCAACCACCACTGCAAATGAACTATTAAATCTCGCTCAATATGCATGGATGACGGGAAGATCTGCAGAGGCGAATGCATATTTGAATATCGCCGAGAGAGTGCAATCAGACAATCCAACATTGCGTGAATTGAGACAAGCAATCATCAGTTCACCGAATGGTCCGCAACGATGATGTCATAATTCATTCATGATTGCCCATTGAGCGTGAATGCCCATGATATTCACATCTTGATTATCACGCATTGCATGAATCTGTCGCCATTCAGCGCGGAAGAGGATTACATTGGAATATGACCAATCAATTCCCATGGAATAACCGAACCCTGATAATCCACTTAATGAACTTATGATCATTCCTTCAGGATCATGATAATATTCCAATCTTCCATGTGCTTTTAATGACTCATTCAAACTCCATTGTCCCATAATTAGCGGAGCAAATATCCATGCTTGGATTTCCTTCTTTTGTTGCATTCCAATATCCAAGCTTGCAGATACAATGAAATTCGGATCAATTTGATAAGTAGCACCGAGATGTTGATAATATCGTATTCCATCCGATGTATCATGACTTATCTTACCTATGAATCCTGAAAAGCGATAATTCAATTGTTCGGTATTTGCACTATACTCATAACCAATTGCGGGCAGAATACCCAAGGAATCAATACTGCTTCTTTGCCAACCATTAAGAAGATGTATGGCATATGTTGCATTATTCGCTTGATGTCGAATGCGTATTCCTGATTCATAGTAAGGAGAATTATCAGCGACGATGCTTCGCGTGGGGACCAAACATTCCTTTCCAATCGGAGATTCAACTCCTATATGAGATGAATATATACCGGCAAGAATGTCCATAGTTTCAGAAGGCGCATAGGATAACCACATGGAATTGATATTTTTCAATATTCCAATTTCATGAGCCAGATTATCGCGAGAATATGTGCCGGACATCATGGAAAATTCCCCTTTCCAAGATGTTGCATCAAAGGCGATTTTTCCCAATAGAAGATTTACTGCAGGTGAATTGAAATCCACTTGAGACACCATATATTCAGGCAATCTTTCACTATCCTTTCTGAATGAGTATTGAAGATATGCCTCTCCATGAAGCGAAGTGGTTATTTTTATACCTGCATCACTACCACATATTTCCGGTGTATTGATACTCAGGAAATATATGATCAATAATGCAAAACTGCTCATTCTCAATTTCACGGTATCTGTTCAATCGTCAACATATTTGTTCTGGAGCGCGCCACGAGGGGTCGACCGATGGTGATCACAACTGATTCACCAGACTTGAAAAATTGTTCTTTCTTCAAGAATTGTTTCATGTGTTCAACCGTGAAGTCCGTACCACCGACTTTATCGATTAAAACGCCAGTAACTCCCCAGAATAGTCCGGTTCTTCTTGCGATCTCGGCAAATTCAGTCATTGCGATGATGGGAGTATTGGGTCTTCTATTTGAAATCAGCAATGCTGTTTCACCGGATAAACTCAATGTAGAAATACCGGAAATATCTTGATTCTCAGCAATCGTCGCCGCGGCTGTTGCGATCAAATCCGTATTGTGTTCTTTTCTCGGCAAGCCCAATGTTCTTCTTCTGATCCGCATATCATCTTGTTTATAATGGGATTCCGCCTCGCTGCAAATTGTGCGCATATAACTCACGGCTTCCACCGGGAATGCACCAACGCTTGTTTCTGCGGAAAGCATCACCACATCGGTACCATCCAAAACGGCATTTGCCACATCACTCGCTTCGGCTCTTGTTGGTCTCGGATTATTGATCATTGATTCGAGCATTTGCGTTGCTGTGATGACGGGTTTTGCATAACGATTGCACACTGTAATGATATTCTTCTGCACCGTTGGAACTTCCGCCGCAGGAATTTCCACGCCGAGATCACCACGAGCAACCATGATAACATCAGAAACTTGAACTATGGAATCGATATTAGTAACGGCTTCGGGTTTTTCAATCTTTGCAATCACCCACTGCTTTCCACCAAGTTTAGCAATCACTTTTTTGATATGAAGAATATCTTCGGATTTTCTCACAAATGACAATGCCACATAATCCACGCCTTGTTCAACAGCGAATTTCACATCGCGCTTATCTTTGTCAGACATAGAAGGTTGACTCACTTTCACATTCGGAAGATTGATTCCTTTGCGCGACTTCAGAATACCGCCATTCAATACTGTTACATGCACAAATGGAGCTTTCACCGATGTGACTGTCACTTTCATGAGTCCATCATCGAACAGCATAACATCACCTTTCTTCACATCTTGAGCGATTTCAGGATATTCAACAGGAATGAATTTATCAGGAATCTTCAAACCTGATTTTTTTACTTTCTGACTATCAGCAATCGCAAAGCTTGCTCCTGTTTCAAGATCTATCACTGTATCTTTAAGATCTGCAACTCTGATTTTCGGACCTTGTAAATCGGCAACGATTGGAAGAAATATGCCTAGTTTTTTTTCAGCAGAACGAATGATATTGATATTCTCGAGATGCACTTCATGTGATCCATGTGACATATTGAGTCTGAACCCATTTGCACCGGCCAAAACCAATTCAATGATTTTGTTTTGCGATGCTATTGCCGGACCCATCGTACACAGAATCTTCGTGTTTTGATGAAGATGTTCCAATCGATGCGTTTTCACAGCATTGCGCAATTGTTCTGTTTTCGGTGCATGTTCTTTCTTTTTCACGATATCATCCTTGTAGGGCAGTTTTTATAAATCCGTCTGCATCTTGCAATTTTTCTCTTGCGGTTTGAGCATCGATATCGGTGAGTATCATCATGAGTGCGGTCTTCACATGACCTTGCGCAATCTCAAGAACTTCACCTGCTTTATCATAGTCCACATCCGCTATTTCCATGATGATGCGTTTTGCTCTTTCACGCAATTTCGCATTTGTCAATTGTAGATCCACCATGATATTTCCATAACTTTTGCCGAGTCTGATCATGGATGCGGTTGTGAGCATATTCAGTACCATTTTTTGAGCCGTTCCACTTTTCATGCGTGTTGAGCCGGCGATGACTTCGGGTCCAACATTTGGCGCAATCACAATTTCAGCTTCAACCCCGATAGCATCAAGTTGTTCCCTTGAATTCGTGGTCACCAGAATGGTATGGCATCCTATGCTTCTTGCTTTTTCCAATGCACCTCTCACAAATGGCGTTCTTCCTGATGCTGCGATTCCACAAATGACATCATTCTGATTCACATGATAGTCCAGCAAAGCTTGCGCACCATATTCGGGAGAATCTTCCGCACCTTCTTGTGCTTTGAACATTGCTTGTTCTCCGCCCGCGATAATGCCTTGTACCATCTCCGGATCGGTGCCAAATGTCGGAGGACATTCCGATGCATCAACGATGCCGAGTCTTCCGCTTGTTCCTGCACCAATATAGAATAATCTACCACCAATTTTGAATTGTTTGGTGATGATATCAACCGCTTCGGTAATATGTTCTAGTTCATCTTTGATTGCCAATGCAACCATTGCATCTTCGCTATTGATGAGCTCGAGTATTTCAGAAGTGTTCATGAGATCGATGTCTTTCGATCGTTGATTTCTTTGCTCGGTGGCAAGATTCGATATTTCTTTGAAGAGTGAAGTCATGGCTTAATGTCTTGCGGCTCCGCCGTCCACATTGATGGTTTGTCCTGTGATGATTCCTGATGCCGGCAAAGCGAGAAATGCAACTAGATTCGCGATATCTTCGGGTTCATCGGGTCTTTGCACGGCTTGTTCCGGAAGAATATGTTCGAGTATTGTTTTTGACAATCTCGCATCATTCGGTCTTTGTGTTGCGGTCAATCCAACGGTAATTGCATTAATCGTGATTCCATGCTTACCAATTTCCGATGCGAGTGATCTCGTAAAACCTATCACACCCATTTTTGCGGCGGCATAATGAGAGAGAAATGGTGTTCCAAGCCATACGGTATTGGAAGACATTGTGATGATTCTACCAAAGTTTTTTACTTTCATGATTGGTAAAACGGCTTGCGTGACAAGAAATAAACTGGTCAGATTGATTTCCATCATTCGGCTCCATTGTTCATGAGTGATCAATTCCAATGGTGCCTCATCATAGATGCCGACATTATGCACGAGAATATCAATTGTACCAAATTCCTTCAGCGTTGCATCAATCAATGTTTGCACATCTTCGGGCTTGGTGCAATCGGCTTTTACGGTGAGTGCTCTTCCTCCGACTTGCCGAACTTTCTCAGCTGTCTCACTTGCATCTGCCAAATCAGCAATCACAACAATGGCGCCTTCTTCGGCGAGTCGTTCACAAAATGCACTACCATTACCGAAAGCTGCACCGGTGACGATTGCCACTCTATCTTTCAGACCATGTTCAAATTCATGTATTTTCATTATGACCTTTCATATTATGCTCTTGGATGAGCTTTTTGATATGCTTGTTTGAGTCTGTCCACGGACACATGCGTATAGACCTGCGTTGCTGACAGAGAGCTATGTCCGAGCATTTCACTTACGGAACTAATGTCGGCTCCATTATCGAGTAAATGCGTCGCGAAGGTATGTCTCAACACATGCGGACTTTTCTGAGATGATTCCGTGATCGGATTCATTGCTCTTTTGATGATGCGATATACAACTGCTGGATTCATTACCTTTCCTCTATCGCTCAGAAAGACTTTACCTTCGGTTTTTGCCGTCTTCATAGAAGCTAATTCACCTCGTTTTTCGAGATATCTCTTAATCGCTTCATTAGCTTTTTGTCCAATGGGCACAATGCGTTCTTTCTTGCCTTTACCCATCACGCGAACGGTTCCAGCTGATAAGTCAATATTCAACATCGGAAGTTGAATCAATTCACTGACGCGTAATCCGGAACTATACAGCAATTCCGCAATAGCGATATTTCTTGCTCCAGACGCTGATTTCGACTCAAAGGAATCCATGAGCAAATCAATTTCGCCGGGCTGTAAAAATGACGGTAATTTCTTCTCCGCTTTCGGCGTGGATACAATCGCTGCGGGATTGCGATCGATCCACGATTGCCGATAAGCGAATTTAAAAAATGACTTTACTGCCGAAATTTTTACTCTAATTGATTTTTTGGCTAATCCGCGATCATGCAGATACCCTAAAAAAGGTCGTATATCCGCCGGCTCTATGGCATTTATTTCAGGTATTACGCCATACTCCGCAAGAAAATACTCCTGAAATTCAAGCAAGGCACATTGATATGTTTCAATCGTATGCGGGGAATATCCTTTCTGCAATTCACATGCCGAAAGGAAATGCCTGAATGCTTCCTGAAAATTCATGGACATGTCATATTCACGGATACTGAGTAGTTTATTCCTACAAAAATCAAGCCATGAATAAAAGATTCAGAAATTTGAGTTGTGAATTCAAAAGGGTCTCCCTCCAATTTCGCATATTGCATCCCTGAATATCACTATGGAAAACAAATAATGTCAGACAAATTTCAGTTACTGGATGAACTCCGCAAAGAGGCCATGCTGGGTGGCGGAGAGCAAAAAATCGCGGATAGACACAAAAAAGGAAAATTGACGGCTCGTGAGAGACTCGATCTTCTGCTCGACCCGGATTCTTTTGAAGAAATCGACATGTTTGTCAGACATCGTTCCACGAATTTCGGACTCGAGAAGCAAAGACCTCTCGGCGATGGCGTGATCACCGGAACTGGTCGCATTCATGGCCGTACAGTCTGCGTTTTCTCCCAAGATTTCACCGTTTTTGGTGGCTCTCTCTCCGAAACCCATGCTGAAAAAATCTGTAAAATCATGGATCTCGCCATGAAAATCGGCGCGCCTGTCATTGGAATCAATGATTCAGGTGGCGCACGCATCCAAGAAGGCGTGGTTTCGCTCGGTGGCTATGCTGATATATTCCTTCGTAATACATTGGCGAGCGGTGTGATTCCGCAAATCAGCGTGATTCTCGGTCCCTGCGCTGGCGGTGCAGTGTATTCACCCGCAATCACCGACTTCGTATTCATGTCAAGAGGCAGTTCTTATATGTTTGTCACCGGACCCAATGTGGTCAAAACCGTGACGCATGAAGAAGTAACATTCGAAGAACTCGGTGGCGCAGATACACATGCCTCAAAATCAGGCGTGGCCCATGTTGCATGCGAGAATGAAGTCGATACGCTCACACGCGTTCGCGATCTCATGCGCTATTTGCCATCAAGCAATACTGCGACTTTACCACATATTCCAACCGTAGATCTGCCCGATAGAATCTGCACGAGACTCGATACCATCATCCCTGCAAATCCGAATCAACCCTATGATATCAAAGATGTGATCAAAACTGTTGTTGACGAATCACAATTCTTTGAAATTCATGCAGACTTTGCCGATAATATCGTGGTTGGTTTTGCAACGATGAATGGTCGTCCCGTGGGTATCGTTGCCAATCAACCTGCTTCAATGGCCGGCGTTTTGGATATCAATAGTTCTTCGAAAGGCGCAAGATTTGTGCGCTTCTGCGACTGCTTCAATATTCCACTCGTGGTCTTTGAAGATGTCCCCGGATTTCTCCCAGGAACAGATCAAGAATGGCGTGGCATCATCCGACATGGCGCGAAATTACTCTATGCATTCTGCGAAGCAACAGTACCTAAAGTCACGGTCATCACAAGAAAAGCATATGGCGGAGCATATGATGTAATGAATTCCAAACATATTCGTGGTGATTATAATGTTGCATGGCCAACAGCGGAAATCGCCGTGATGGGTGCAAAAGGTGCGGTTGAGATTTTATTCAAAAAAGAAATCGAACATGCGGAAGACAAAGTTGCCAAAGCTGCTGAACTCGAAGCCGCATATAATGCTCAGTTTTGCAATCCATATGCCGCTGCGGAAAGAGGATTTATCGATGATGTGATCAGACCATCGGATACACGCAAAAAACTCATTCGCGCACTCGAGTTGCTTGAAACCAAAGAAGATTCAAATCCTTGGAAAAAGCATGGAAACATACCTTTGTGATTGAATTCTTCAATACATTTTCGTAGATGATTATGAAATCTGTTGGCATAATCGCATTACTCATACCATTGCTGTTTTCTTGTGGAATTCAAAAGAAAGGTTTTCCTTGTTCTGATTTGAAAACCAAAATCATTGACGGAGAGCATTATGTATATGTTCTTCCATCAGGTGAACAAGCATTTGTGGATCAATTTGATTATGCCTCTGAGTTTGAAGATGGCTATGCAATCATTGGTGATTCGAATGAAGTCTGCGGAATCATCGATTCAACAGGCACAATCATCCTACCATATTCCCATCCTGATTTGTGGTTCGCAGGTGAGGGCATGTATTCATTTAGAAAGAATAATCGTATCGGTTTCATCGATCGCAAAGGTAATGTGCGCATTCCCGCAATCTATGGCGGTGATGGTGGCGCAAGACCCCGCTTTTCCGAGGGCATATGCGCAGTGATTGATTCGACTGATTCATATTATATATTCATAGACAAAAATGGAAGACAAGTCTTTGATAGAATCATTGAAGGGACACTCGGTGGAGCAGCCACATATTATTTTCCTGAATTCCATGATGGATTATGCGTGGCACATGACAAATATAAGTTTGGTTATATAGATCATACCGGTAAATGGGTCATTCCACCACAATTTGATCAAGCACATCGATTCAGTGAAGGCCTCGCCGCCGTACGCAAAAAAGGACTCGTCATGTTCATCAATGCGAAAGGTGAAAGAGCAATCAATAACTCTTTCGGCGCCATCGACGAAGGGTGCTGCGGATTCGACTATGGGTTTTTTCAAAATGGAAAAATGCGTGTGAATCTCGACTCCACACAATCAGATATTGACATCGATGATGAGCGATATGATTATCAAAGAGCCACTTGGGGCTTGATTGATACCAAAGGAAAAATCATTGAAGTGGAAGTCCCTTGACATGAAGATTCACTATAATTCACCGGTCATTCTCACATTCTCACTCATGGCATTTGCAGTGATGATACTCTCTATAATCACTGCAGGAACCAGTACTTCCCTGCTCTTCACGGCTTGGCCTTCAGGCTTATTAAATCCACTGAGTTATCTACGGATGTTCACCCATGTGCTCGGTCATGCATCATGGGAACATCTCTTCGGCAATCTTACGCTCATCCTGCTAATCGGTCCATTACTGGAAGAAAAATACGGTTCAAAAACAATGCTTGTCATGATGGTTATTACAGCTCTCATCACTGGAATTATTTCTGTTTTTTTTATGAATACCGGACTTCTTGGCGCAAGTGGAATAGTGTTTATGCTCATCCTTTTGAGCTCATTTGCAAATATCAGAAGTGGACATATTCCACTTACTTTCATCATTATTGTTGTACTGTTTTTGGGAAAAGAATTTTTGGCATCTTTGAGACCAGATACCATTTCGCAATTTGCACATATCATGGGCGGGATTTGTGGTAGCATATTTGGATTTTTACATACTGATACTCAGAAAAAAGGAATGTAATCATGGACAAAAAACTGTTGCGCATCAATGATCAATATAGTATTCCCGAAGAAGCATTAACATTCAAAACATCTCGGTCATCAGGTCCGGGCGGACAAAATGTCAATAAAGTGGAAAGTAAAGTCCGACTCATTTATAATATCTTCATACATGAAGAATTACCCGCCGATGTACGCTTCCGATTGATGGCATTCCCTGATATCAAATTGACAAAAGACGGTCTTGTCATGATCACCGAACAGCGTGGTGCAAGTCAATATGAGAATAAAGAATTAGCAGTGAAGCTCTTGAAATCATATATCAAAAAAGCATTGACTGTCCCAAAGATTAGAAAAGCAACAAACCCTACGAGAGTCTCGAAAGAGGATAGATTGCAAACAAAACATATCACCAGCGAAAGAAAAAGAACTCGGAATAAAAGGATCGGTATTGATGAAGAATGATGTGATCATCATCGGTGCGGGAATTGGTGGAATGAATGCTGGAATGCAATTAGCATCGCAAGGATATTCCGTGACCATTCTCGAGAAACGCTCCGAACCAGGTGGTAAAATGAGACGCGTTTTTTATGGGGATTGTATTTTTGATGCAGGCCCTTCACTTATCACCATGCCATTTATTCTTCGTGATGCATTCGCGCAAACAGGTTCAGTGCTTGATGAATATCTGAAATTGCTCCCGATTGATCCCATTTGTCATTATCGCTGGCTCGATGGCAAACACTATGATTGTCATTCCAATCCCTTCAAACGCAATGAAGAAACGGAGAAGATTTTTGGCAGAAAAAGCATGCAGGAAATGAATGCATATATGGCGCATGCAAGCAAGGTTTATCATGCAACAAAAGATGTATTTCTTTTCAATCCATTCGATGGATTCAAAGAATTTTTTAAACAGAAAAATCTACCGCTTCTGCCTGCACTACCTTCACTGAAATTCTCCACAAAATTTCATTCATTCAATGCAGAGTATTTTACCAATCCGAAATTGATTCAACTCTTTGATCGATTCGCAACATATAATGGATCATCGCCCTATCTCGCGCCCGCAACTCTTATGGTAATTCCATTCATCGAATTTGAATATGGTGGATGGTATCCGGAAGGTGGCATCTATGCAATCGCAGAAGCATTTCACAAAAGATGCACGGAATTAGGAGTGAATTTCATCTTCAATGCAGATGTTGACGAGATTATCATTGATAAGAACATAGCAAAGGGCGTGAAAGCAAAAGACGGCACTCTATATGAAGCACAACATGTGATTTCCAATGCGGATGTCTATCATGCCCGGCATGACTTACTTCGAAAATCAAAAGAAAAGAAACCTGAGCTTTCAACATCCGGTTTTGTGATGCTTATTCCGATGCACAAAAATCCATTTAATATGTCGCATCATACCGTTCTTTTTTCTGATGAATATGAGCGTGAATTCACTGCAATCTTCAAAGACAAAGAATCACCCGATGAAATGACTGTGTATATCAGCGTTTCTGGAAAATCGGATATATCGCAAGTGTGCGATGACAAAGAAAATTGGTTTGTCCTCGTGAATACGCCCCCAACTTCCGGTACAAAGGAATGGAGTGAAGAAAAGACAGCGCGGTATAAACATTCCATATTGACTATGATTGAGCGTTTCCTGCCGGGCATGCAGTCATATATTGCCGAGGAACCTTTCATTATCACTCCGGATGATTTTTCCATGGAATTTCATGCTACGGGCGGTTCGCTCTATGGATCTTCGTCGAATTCCATGTTTAGTGCATTCCTCAGACCCACAAATACAGATCCTCATATTCAAAATCTGTATCATTGCGGAGGCAGCGCGCATCCCGGAGGTGGCATTCCACTCGTGATTTTATCGGGTCAATTTGCTGCTCAATCAGTCATGGCACATTCCTGATTCTCTCGCCATTCTCAATTGCTTATCTTTGACATCATTCTTCATTGAAATCTTATGCTTCCGAATCCAGAATCACTCTCAAATGAACTATTGGCCGCGCAATGCATCATGCCACGACTTGTTCCGAGAGATTATGCCGACAATCCAGAATTACAGAAAGAAATTTCCGAGCTCATTCAGCGAGGCATAGGAGGATTTTGTGTATTTCAGGGAGAAGCGGATCCAACCGCATTGCTTTTGCATCAATTACAATTGAAGTCTGAGATTCCATTATTGTTCTCAGCAGATTATGAGCATGGTCTTCCGATGCGACTCGAAGGCGGAACGGATATGCCACATGCAATGAGCATGATGCAAGCACATGATCCGGATGCAACAAAAAAAGCGGCTGGATATATTGCCAAAGAAGCACAAACAGTTGGGGTTCATTGGAATTTTGCCCCTGTTTGTGATATCAATACCGATACGAATAATCCTATCATCAATATTCGAGCATTTGCTGAATCTCCGGAACAGGCGGAAGCACATATCACTGCATTTATTCATGGTACTCAATCTGCTGGTGTGATGGCCTGTGCAAAACATTTTCCGGGTCATGGCAATACTTCCACTGATTCACATTCTGCATTGCCACTTATAGACTGCTCTCTCGATGAATTGAAATCACGCGAATTCCTCCCATTCAAGACTGCAATCGATGCAGGCGTGAGATCCATCATGATTGGTCATCTCTCCATACCGGCTCTTGATCCAACCGGAATACCTGCCTCTTTGTCACGCATAATCATGCATAATCTTCTGCGAGAAGAATGGAAATATTCCGGCATTATCGTGACAGATGCACTCGATATGCATGCAATCAGCAACACATATTCTTCTGCTGAAGCGACCATTGCTTGTTTGCAAGCCGGCGCAACCCTCGCGCTTGTACCCGATGATGCAATTGAGGCATTGAATGGTTTGATTGAATATGTGAATACATATCCCGAATTCAGAGAAGTACTCATCGAGAATGTTAAGCGCATATTTGTCGAAAAAGAATGGTGCAATTTGAGTGACAAACCAATATTACATACTCCACTTGATTCTTCCGTGATGGAAGAACATGCAATGCATGCACTCAATATGGCCAAAAAAGGTTTGCGCGTACATGATCCCAAATCATTATTGCCAATACCCGAAACTGCATCTTTTGCTGCATTTGCAGTATTGGGAGATGAGTCCGAACAAACGCTCGAAAAAGGTATATCACTCTTTCGCGTGATGGCACAATCGCTTGAGCAAGAATGTGATTTGGGTTTTATCAATAAAGATATCACGATAGAAGAAGCAGAGGAATTCGCCGAGACCATTAAAGATGTGGATACTGTGATTCTGGGATTACTCGTGAAACCACAATCATATAAAGGAACAATCGGCATCAATCCTGAAATAGCTCAAGCAATTGAAATACTCACAAAAGAGAAGAAAACCATCGCCTTTTTATTGGGTAGTCCATATCTGCACTCATCTGTTTCAGCTGATGCATATGTATGCGCATTTTCCGACGCACTTCCATCCATCGCGGCGGCTGCACTGACATTGTCCGGTAGGTCATTCGGTAAAGAATGGAGTTCAACCGATGCAGGTAATTTCCATCCGGAGTCATTCTGATGTCTATGCGTAATCCACTTCAACTCCCCCGCATCGAAACTGAAGATGTCTATGTATTACTCCGTGCTTTGAAGGATATCATGCATGGAATACTCATTGCGGAGCAAAGACCCGATACCTCCATTCGCGAAGTTTTACGAGCACATCGCTATTCTTCCGAACAAAGAACATTGATTGTTGAATCCGCTTATGCATTGCTTCGTTCATGGGAAGTACTTCGGTCAGCTCCATGGCAGAGAGAATCCAAGCCGATACATATCGTTGGACTCTGGTTCACCCTTGCCGGTGGCGTCATTCCAGGTGAATTGCGCATTCGCTATGTTCCAGAAGAAATTGAATCATTGCTCATTGCTTGCGAAAAGACATTGGAACAGAAAGGTGTTTTTGCATTCTTCCCAGATTGGTTCAATGAGCGATGCGAGAGAGAATTGGGTCAGGATCTCTGGCATGATATCGCAATGTCGCAAATCACCGAGCCACGCACATTTATTCGTACAAATACACTCAAATGCACGCGTGAAGAATTGATTGAATCACTCTCAAAACAATATATCAAAGGTATTGTCATTCCCGCGAATGATACCGGAGTGGAAATTTCATCGCCCGATAAAATCTTTGCAAGTGAAGCATTCAAAAAAGGAATGTTTGAAATGCAAGACATCGCTTCACAGATGATTGCGCCGATGCTAAAAGCCACACCACAATTCCGCATAATTGATGCATGTGCCGGAGAAGGCGGAAAGACATTGCATATCGCGGCATTGATGGAGAATAAGGGCAGACTCATCGCGATGGATATTCATCAGTATAAATTGGATGAACTCAAAAGGCGAACAAGAAGAGCGGGAGCTTGGAATATCGAGACAAGACTCATTGAAACATCCAAAGACATCAAAAAACTAAAGGCCTCGGCAGATGCAGTATTGATCGATGCGCCATGCTCGGGTACGGGAGTGCTCCGCAGAAATCCCGATACACTCATGAAAAAGTCGAATGCATCCATAGATGAATTGATGGCAATACAAGATGAACTTCTATCTTCCTATAACTCCATGGTAAAACCCGGTGGATGTTTAGTCTATGCCTCATGTAGCGTACTTCCCTCCGAAGGTGAAGATCGCATTCAGAAGTTTTTGCAATCTGAGAATGGCAAAGATTGGACATTGGAAGAAGACAGAAGATGGTGTCCTGCCAAAGATGGCTTCGATGGTTTCTACTGCGCCAGACTACGCAAAAACTCATGATATTCAAGGATATAACAACGATTTCGTAATTTTCTCATCATTCATATTTCATAGAGCTCATGAATCCCGATTTGCATAAAATCCAGACAGCATTGATCAGTGTTTCAGATAAAACAGGCATCCTCGATTTTGCCAAACAACTCCATGCTCTTGGCATACAATTGATTTCCACTGGCGGAACAGCATCAATGCTGAAAGAGGCAGGCTTGCCCGTCACTCCCGTCAAGGACATCACCGGTTTTCCTGAAATCATGGATGGAAGAGTCAAAACATTGCATCCAAAGATACATGGCGCATTGCTCGCAAGACTCAATGATGCAAGTCATGTGGAAGCAATGAATGAACATGGAATCAATTCCATCGATCTTGTGATTGTGAATTTATATCCCTTCGAAAAAACTATTTCACAACCTACTAATGATGAGCATACTTGCATCGAGAATATCGACATTGGTGGTCCTGCCATGGTGCGCGCCTCCGCAAAGAATTTTGAATGGACAGTAATCGTGGTGAATCCGACTCATTATGATGAAGTGCTTAGTGAATTGAACAATACGGGTTGTATTTCACTTGGACTCCGCAAGCATTTGGCAGGCGAAGCATTCACGCATACGGCATCTTATGATTCCATGATTGCACGATGGTTTGCAGAAAGACAAGGCATTGCATTTCCTGAAGTGCTCACGCTTTCCATGCCAGCAGATCAATCGCTCAGATATGGTGAGAATCCACATCAGAATGCAAAACTCTATGGAGCATTTTCATCCATTTTCACGCAATTGCATGGAAAGGAATTGTCCTATAATAATATCATGGACATCGATGCTGCATCACGGATTGCCCTTGAATTCGAGGAACCAGTCACAGTTATCGTGAAGCATAATAATCCATGTGGTGTCGGTATCGGCAATACATTATCCGAAGCATATCACAAAGCATTCGCAACAGATACCGTTTCTCCTTTCGGTGGCATTCTTGCATTCAATAGAGAAATGGATCTTGAGACAGCTGAAACAATTCATTCATTGTTTGCCGAAGTATTGATCGCTCCTTCTTTTACCGAAGAAGCTTTGTCATTACTCATGAAAAAGAAAGACAGAAGACTTCTCATTTGCAGATATGATGCATTGAAACAAGCAATTACAGGAAAGCATATTCGCAGTGTTGCCGGTGGACTTCTCATTCAAGATGAAGATGCACAATTATTAAATGAAGCAGCTTTGCACATTGTAACGGAAAGACATCCCACCGAGGAAGAATCCAAAGCGATGGATTTTGCATGGCGCATTGCAAAGCATGTAAAGTCAAATGCAATTGTCTATGCATCTTCCGATCGCACCCTTGCGATTGGCGCCGGACAAATGTCAAGACTCGACTCCGCACGCATTGCCGTGAAAAAAGCACAAGATGCAGGTATACATCTTACAGGTTGCGCGGTTGCATCCGATGCATTTTTCCCATTTGCCGATGGCATGTTGCAAGCTGTGGAAGCCGGTGCAACAGCTGTGATTCAACCGGGTGGTTCGGTTCGAGATGCGGAAGTCATATCTGCAGCGAATGAGAATAATGTGACGATGATGCTAACCGGAATGAGACATTTCAGACATTAAGGACATTTCGTGAAATTGCTTTTTCGCGTTCTAGGATATCTCGGACAATTCAAACTACTATTGATATTGTCCATCATACTGAATACGCTGTTCTCAATTTTGAGCGCGGTGACAATCATCGTGATTCAACCTGTCCTTCAGGCATTGTTCGAACCTGAAACGATGCAAAAAACAAATGCCATTGCATCCAATGATAGTTTTTCAGGACAAGCGAAGAATTGGTTCTTCACGCATGTCATGAGTATTGTGCAAGGTGCTTCACATTCGGAAACATTGTTTAAACTCGGCATTCTTATCATCACGCTCTTTGCATTCAAGAATCTTGCGAAATATCTAGGGAACAATGTCAATACACGCCTCGGCGAAGGTGTGATCAAGTCCATACGCGATCAATTGTTCTCGCGCATGATGTCACAATCCATGGAGCATTTCAATAAAAGTAAAGTAGGAGATGGCATTTCTTTGATGATTAATTCTGTGGGTGTGATGAATGGAGCAATCACTCCATTATTTTTCACGCTGTTCAGACAACCCATTGAAATTGCACTCTTTCTTGTCGTACTCATCACCTATTCCCCATATCTCACATTGATCGCATTTAGCACGAGCATTGGAAGTATACTTCTTATCAAACTCACCACTTCTCCAATCAAAAAGTATGCGCTTCGCATGCAAGTTGCAATGTCGCAGTTGACCCATATACTACAGGAATTCTTGAGTGGTATTCGCATCGTGAAATCAACAAGCAGTGAGAAAAAGGCGAGTGAGATCTTTCATGGTGAAACAAATACCTATGTGAGAGCAACAATCAAAAATCAGAAGATTGTAGATCTCGTTCCGGCCATCAATGAAATGCTTGCGATTTCATCACTTTGCGCAGTATTGTTCATCGGTGGAAATGAAGTGTATTCGGGTCAGATGAAAGCACATGAACTCATGACATTTCTCTTTGCTCTATTCAGCATCATGTCACCCATCGCACAAATCACCAGTACACCCGCAATGATTCAAAGAGGTTTGGTTGCCGCGCATAGCATATTTACCGTGATTGATAAATCACCAGAAGTAAAAGACGGTCATGCAATATGTCCATCACTACAATCCAATATCAGTTTCAATGATGTCACTTTTTCCTATGATGGAAATCATAATGTTCTGGAGAACATTTCACTCACCATTAAGAAAGGTGAGAAAATCGCTTTGGTAGGTCAAAGCGGATCAGGAAAATCAACGATGAGTGATCTTGTGATTCGACTCTATGATCCCATTTCCGGAAATATCACAATTGATGATGCACCGATTCAATCATTTACAATGGATTCATATCGTTCGCATTTTGGGATTGTTTCTCAAGAAGCATTTCTCTTCAATGACACCATTTCTGCGAATATCGGTTTTGGTTCCAATGCGGATCGTGATGCAATCATCGAAGCTGCGAAGATTGCTCATGCACATTCATTCATCATGGAATTGCCAAATGGATATGATACAGTGATTGGAGATCGCGGAGTATTGCTTTCCGGTGGACAAAGGCAGCGCCTTGCCATTGCTCGCGCTCTTGCCCGCAGACCCGAAATCCTTATTTTTGATGAAGCAACATCGGCCTTGGATGCCGAGTCTGAAAAACTCGTGCAAGATGCGATAGCGAATGTATTGAAAGATAGAACCGCACTCATCATCGCGCATCGCTTATCAACCATCATTGATGCAGACAAAATTTATGTCTTCGAGAAAGGTCGCATCATAGAATCAGGTACTCACAAACAGTTACTCGCACATGGCGGAATATATGCTTCAATGTGTGCATTGCAATCACTTGATGCATAAAATATATCAATATCAATCGGAATGTACATGGCATATCCTTTTTCAGTTATAGAAGAAAAGTGGCAGAATTTTTGGACTAAACAGAATATCTATGCTGTTCAGGAAGATAGTTCAAAGCCCAAATATTATATCCTTGATATGTTTCCCTATCCAAGTGGTACGGGTTTGCATATCGGGCATCCCGAAGGATATACCGCCACCGACATCATCGCTCGTTATAAAACAATGCGTGGATTTAATGTTCTTCATCCTATGGGTTTTGATGCCTTTGGTTTGCCCACAGAACGCTATTCCATGGTAACAGGAATTCATCCCGCAATTGCTACTGAAACCAATATCAATAATTTCAAAAGACAATTGAATCTTCTTGGTTTAGGCTATGACTGGAATCGTTCTGTAAATACCACAGATCCAACGTATTATAAATGGACACAGTGGATGTTTTTGAAGATATATAATTCTTGGTACGATGAAGAACTTCAAAAAGCTCGTCCAATTAGTGAATTACCAATTCCTCAGCATCTCACAAATTCTGTGGATATCGAAGCATATAGAGATGAACAGCGTCTTGCCTATACCGCGAATATTCCCGTGAATTGGTGCGAGGAATTGGGTACAGTTCTCGCGAATGAGGAAGTAGATGAATGGAAAGATAAAGGGTATTCCGTAGAGCGCAGACCAATGCGACAATGGATGATTCGCATCACGAAATATGCCGATAGACTTTTGAATGATTTGGAATTCGTGGAATGGCCGGCTTCAACAAAAGAAATGCAAAAGCATTGGATCGGTAAATCAGAAGGTGCGGAGATATCTTTCAAGATCAATGATGCACATGCGGTGAAAGTCTTCACGACAAGACCGGATACAATCTTCGGTGCCACCTATCTCGTGCTTGCACCGGAACATCCACTTGTTGATATGATTATGACAGCTGAACAGAGAAATGCAATCGAAGAATATCGTAAAATTGCATCCCTCAAAAGTGATTTGGAAAGAACTGAATTGTCGAAAGAAAAGACCGGTGTGAACACAGGCGCATTCGCAATCAATCCTGCCAATCAACAGCCAATTCAAATTTGGATTGCTGATTATGTACTCGCGCATTATGGAACAGGAGCCATCATGGCTGTTCCGGGTCATGATGAACGCGATCATATATTCGCAAAACAGTTTTCACTTCCCATCATCCAAGTGGTCAAATCAGTAGATGATTCCGAGATCGATGTACAAAAACAAGCATTTACAGATTATGCCATTTCAGTGGCTTCCGAGCATCCTGATACAGTTTCCTTTTCGGGTCTTCCAACAGATCAAGCCAAAAAGAAATGCATCGAATGGCTTGAACAATCGGGCATCGGACATGGCAGAATTCAATTTCGTTTGAGAGATTGGCTTTTTTCAAGACAGCGTTATTGGGGCGAACCAATCCCAATCGTGTATTTCGAAGATGGAACAAAACGCGCACTTGACTATGATGAATTACCGCTCACATTACCGGATGTGAAAGAGTATAAACCCGCAGGAACGGGTGAATCGCCTCTTGCAAATGTTGATGCATGGATCAAGTGGCATGATCCGAAAATGAATAAAGTTGGAAAACTTGAAACGAATACAATGCCTCAATGGGCTGGTTCTTGTTGGTATTATCTGCGCTATATGGATCCAATGAATCAGGATACATTCTGCGATAGAAATATAGAACAGTATTGGTCCGGCAATATTCCTGATTCAGGTGCGGTGGATTTATATGTCGGTGGAGCAGAACATGCCGTTCTTCATTTGCTCTATGCGCGTTTTTGGCATAAAGTACTATTCGATCATGAACTTGTTTCTACCAAAGAACCATTTGCAAAATTATTTCATCAAGGTTTAATACTCGGTGAGGATGGTAGAAAGATGTCGAAATCACTCGGCAATGTTGTCAATCCCGACGATATCGTCAAACAATATGGCGCCGATTCACTGCGTTTGTTTGAAATGTTTATGGGTCCCCTTGAAGCAACAAAACCTTGGTCATCCAAAGGCGTCGAAGGCGTGAATCGCTTTTTGAATCGTGCATGGCGTTTAATCGCCGATGAAGATGGACAATTGCTGGATGCAGTGAAGAAAGGACATCAGGATTCTCCTGCATTGGAATATACATTGCATACTACAATCAAGAAAGTTGGTGATGACATTGAATCCATGAGTTTTAATACTTCCATTTCACAGATGATGATTGTAGTGAATGAATATACTATATCCGAGACTCGCTCTCATGAATCGATGAGTGCATTCATTCGCATACTCGCTCCTTTCGCACCTCATATCGCTGAAGAATTGTGGCAGATATTGGGACATGAAGATACAATCGTTAATGCTCTATGGCCGCAATATGATGAATCGAAGATGCAACAATCCACTGTCGAAATTGTATTGCAAGTCAATAGTAAGATTCGCTCTCGTGCTACTGTCTCCGCTACTGCAACCGAAGATGAACTGAAAGAGATTGCATTGAACGATGACTTTGTGAAGAAGCATCTTGAAGGTCTCACAATTCGAAAATCTATCATAGTGCCCGGGAAGCTCGTGAACTTCATAGCGAATTAACATGTCATTTTTGCGACTCATTTATCTTACCCATCGCTTTGGAACCTCATTGAAGAAACGAGGTTTTATTGCGTTTACGCGTATAGTGGCCATACTCAGCATTGCGATTGGATGTATGGCTTTGCTCCTTTCAATGGCAATACTGGATGGATTCAAACAAGCATTGGAAGACAATGCAGTAAAATTCACGGCGCATATTCGAGTCCAATCATTTAATGGTGATATTCCGCCACCGATGCCGAAACATCTCATCAATCATCCTGCTATTGCTTCATTTGAAATTGCATTGCAAAAAGAGGGATTATTGCGAAAAAGAGGTGGAGATATTGATGGTATCTTGCTCAAAGGAATTGATGATGAAACAGAGTTCATCGCAAGACCCAAAGAGCTACGCAAAGGTAGTTTTACTTTTTCATCTGATTCATCAAAAGAAATCATCATCAGTGAAAGACTTGCAACATCGATGGGATTTCAAGTGTCCGATACTGCAATCATCACTTCCATGATTCCCGATCCGGCAGGATCTTCAATTCCTCTTCCTGTTACGATGAAAGCAAAGATTCGGGGTTTATTTAAAACCGGCATGTCGCAATATGATGAGTTATATGTATTTCTTCCTCGAATGACTTTATCTCAGCTACTTGGCACTTCAAAAGATGCAAAATCGCATTATGAATTGATGGTGAAACCAGGCTTTGATATCAATGCCATAAGTACTGAAATTCAGGATCAAGTTCCCTATCCACTATTCGTGCAAACAGTCTATGATCTGCATGCAGGAATGTTTCATTGGATTGAATTACAGAAAGAACCCATACCCATTGTTCTCAGTTTGATCGGTATTGTTGCCATCATGAATATTCTCACGAGTTTACTTATAATCGTGATTGAAAAAACGCGCAGCATCGGAATTTTGAAATCACTCGGTATGAAGCAATTTTCGATTATGATGATATTTTCTCTTCAGGGTATCGTACTTGGAATAATCGGTATCACAATTGGTTGCTTTAGTAGCTTCGCACTTTGCACCATTCAGCAGAATTATGGCATCATCACCTTGAATGCAGATTTGTATTTCATCGATATTCTCCCTGTCTCCATGAAAGCATGGCATTATTATCTGGTTGGTGGCTCAGCTCTTGTATTATCACTCCTCTCAACAATCATCCCCGCATTTGTTGCATCGCGTATTTCCCCCACGAAAGCAATGCTTTTCAAATAATCAATTTTTGATAGAGAATATCAGTTGCAGTTTCAATATCGCGCAAACTGCGTGATTGTTCAATTGTATATCCTTGAATATTCAAATCATAGAATGTATCGGCATGGAATTCCTTCATGATTCTACTCACATGAATCGCATTGCATTGCGGAATCAACTCATCAAAAATGCGTTTTCCGCCAATCACAAACACTTTTTGCGGAGCAAGTGATTCGGCGATTGATAAAGCATGATCAACAGATATTGCAATATGGACACCATGTATGGAATTCAATGATTGAGATAATATGATATGCTCTCTATTGGGTAATATTCCAGGTAATGATTCAAATGTTTTTCTCCCCATGATCAATGCATGATGCATCGTAACTTCTTTGAATAATTTCAATTCGACAGGAAGATGCCAAGGGAGTTTCCCATCAAGTCCAATAGCATTATTCCGTGCAATCGCAAGAATTGCTTCAAGTGAGAATGAATGTGACATCAATTGAGCGACATTGGAAAAACATAATGCGCAGCATTGTGATGAAACATAGCCTCCACAATTTCAAAATCCATAAAATCCTTCATTGGAAATCTATCAAGATATGCTTCGATGTCCACGCTACTGTCACCAAACATGGTCACCCATAAGGTGGTGCGATCTAATGACAAAGTATATGTCGAAACCACTCCTCTTCCCATCAATTTATTGATATATGATCTCTGTGACGGAATAAGCGAAAGAAATTCCGGCGTATATTCTTCAGGCAATGAGATATTGACCATAAAACATTTCATGAATGCCTCAACGATATAAATGTGGTGAATTGAATATGAGCATTTTTTCTCTGGAATATTCCTTGATTGAATGAGGTATTCCACCCCATCCCAATCCTGATTCATCGCGACCTCCAAAAGGCATCCAGTCAACCCGAAATGCTGTATGATCATTGAGCATCACTGCACTTGCATTGAGCGATTTCATCACTTTGAATGCAATATCAGTATTCTTAGTGAAAACTGATGCTTGAAACCCAAATGCCGATGTATTGATTCTACTGATTGCATCATCAAGCGATGTATAGGAATGTACACAAAGAACAGGACCAAATATTTCCTGTTTTGTTACGAAGGAATGCTCTGACGAATTATATAACACAGTTGGAGCATAGAGTGTTTCCGATAGCCTCTCTCCTCCACAAATTTTTTGTGCTCCCTGATTCACGGCTTCATTAATCCAGGCATGCACTCTTTGTACTTCCTTTGGATGAATGAGTGGTCCACCCTCGGTCTCAGCGGAAAGTGGGTCTCCGATATTGAATTGTTCCACTCTTTGCTTTAAAGATACAAGAAGTTGTTCGCTCTGAGATTCATGTACATATATATGTTGCGTGCTCACACAAACTTGTCCTGAATGATACATTGCACCCTTCACAATCTTCTCAAGATATTCCTCCACAACTGTATCTTCTGCTATGATTGATGGTGCCATTCCACCATGTTCCAATGCACAGCGCATTCCGGGAGCAAGCAGTGAACGCAATTTCCAACCGATTTCGCCCGAACCGATGAATGATAGAAATGCAATCCGAGAATCCGATACCATTTGTTGCGCTATGGAAGATTGACAGATTAATGCCTGACACCACTCTTTTGGTAGTCCTGCATCATGAATCATCTTGATAAATGTCAAACATGTTCTTGGAGTGGAACTCGCCGGCTTGATAATCACGGGAGCACCTGCAGCAATGGCTGGTATCACTTGGTGAACAATCAAATTCAGTGGATGATTGAATGCACTAATTGCAAATATCACACCGATTGGCTCATGAATTGTCATTGCAAGTCTATTCTGAGATGATGGCGTCAAACCCATCGGCACTTCATTTCCATGCATCGTACGCATGGTGTCAATTGCTGATTTCACACCCTGAATTGCACGCAATACTTCCACTTTGGAATCTAGATATGGTTTACCGCCTTCTTTAGTCGCCATGATTGCCAATGATTCAATGGAGTTCTCCATCATGGGAATCAATCTTTCCAGTATTGCAATTCTTTCATGATATGGGATATATTGCTTTGAGTCCTTGAATATAGCATATGCAGTGGCAATCATTGTCTCCGCATCTTGCATATCATGCATTGGGATGCTGTCTATTTGTTCTCGAGAATATGGTGAATACACCAACAATTCTTGCTTTGACATAATGTACCGTTGAAGTAATATTCGAAATTACAAAATCACAACTTTGATTCTGAAAAAAGAATGGCGTCAATGCATTTTCAGTGAAAATACATGACGCCATTTGGCTATCAGGAAATGATATTACTTTGTGATTTCAATATTTGCGACGAGTTCAACGACATCACCTACAACTGCACCACCTTGATCGAGCAGTTTGCTCCAAGATACTCCAAAATCTTTACGGTTGATATTACCCGTAATTTTGAAACCTGCAACTGTTTGACCCCAAGGGCTTTTTTGTGTGCCACCGAATTTCACATCAAGTGTGATTGGCTTTGTTACGCCACGCATCGTGAAGTCACCAGATAATTTATAGGTGCCATTACCTGTCTTCTTCATTGATTTGCTTTTGAATGTGATATTCGGATGATTTGCAACATCAAAGAAGTCAGCACTGCGCAAATGTTCATCACGCTTTGCATCATCAGTATTGATGGATGTTGCTTTTATAGATACATCGATTGTTGCATCAGAGAAATCTTCTTTGTCAGAAGCAACTTTCACTGAAAAATCACCAAATTTTCCATCAGCCTCTGAAACCATCATGTGGCTCACTGAGAATTTGATTGATGAATGTGATCTGTCGAAATTCCATGTAGTATTTTGTGCATTTGATGACATTGCACCAAATACCAAAATTGCGATCATTGTGATTAAGTGTTTCATGTGTACTCCAAAATGTGTGATTAGTGAAAAGTATATTATAACTTTATTGGTACTTCTATCAGAAGTAATTTCGAATGCTTATGAACGGTTGCTAACACGGAATCAGTATCGTAAATTCCTATACCGTCTCTTTTGTTCAATGTGATGTCACCGATGGTCAATGAACCTTCAATAACAAATATATATATGCCATGATTGGCTGACTTGATGTCATGCGATATTTCAATCGATGCATCAAACTCACCGAGATACAATTCCGCATCTTGATTGATCCACAAAGTGCCTTCTTTTTCAGTGGCCGATACGATAGGTCGTAGTTGATTCCGAAGTTGCTCTTTCGTAAATGACAATTGATCATATCGTGGTTGAATATTTTTTTCTTTTGGGATAATCCACAATTGTAGGAAATTCACGAGCTCAGTTTCACTTGCATTATACTCTGCATGCTGTATTCCACTTCCTGCACTCATGATTTGCACATCGCCTGTAGAAATGACTCCTTCATTTCCGGTTGAATCAGAATGTGCCAGACTGCCTTGCAGTGGAATTGAAATGATCTCCATATTGTCATGATTATGTTTTCCAAAACCGGCACCACCAATCACGAAATCATCATTCAATACTCTAAGCATTCCAAAATGTATTCTGCTTGGTTCATGATACATTCCAAAACTGAATGTGTGAAAGGTGTCGAGCCAGCCATGATTCGCATGACCACGAGACTCCGATTTGTGAATCATGATATTCATGATTGTTCTCCTTCGGCTTTCATCTCATGTGTAATGATTCTGCCACATAATTCAGTAATCATATGCAGATCATGTTTGGAAAATATCTCATTCATTTCTTGGGCTAATAATTGCATTGGTTCATGCAATTCACTGAGTAGATTGATGCCTTTTTCCGTGATTCTTGTCAATGACATCCGCTTATCGGTTTCACTAGAAACCCTCTCTGCCAATTTTTCCGATACTAGTCCATCAATCAATCTTGTGACATCAGGTGCCTTTTCCACCATTCTTTCGATAATTTCCTTCCTGCAATAGCCAGCAGGTTTTCCTTTCAAGATCCGAAGAATATTATACTGGGAATGAGTCAAGTTTTTCAAACCACAAACAGCCAATTGCTTACGCTTGATAAAGTCGGCAGATACGAGAATGCTGAGCATTGCTTGCTGAACTTCAGACTCAAAGTGTTCTTGTTGTAATCGAATATGTATTGGTGAATCAATCATGATACAAATATATGTGTTCAAACACAGATATTACTATGCATTGTTATTTTTTTTAGTTTTCAAGCATCCTTTTTTGATGCAATACAGTAACATGACTAATCCAATCGAGATCTATCTTCAGCAATTTGATGGACTTAAACTCAAGAATCTACAGGAAATGCGTATAATCCTTCAGAAAGCTCTTCCTGAGGCTGAAGAGTGTATCTCCTATGGAATTCCCACTTATTGCATGTCAGCAGTCTTGGTATACTTTGCTGGAAATAAGGATCATGTCGGATTCTATCCTCTATCTTCAGGAATAGGGAAGTTTGCATTTGATCCGGAGGATACGAATCATTCAAAGGGTGCGATACAATTTCTGTATAAAAAAGGACTCCCAAAAGGATTGATCAGGTCAATTGCGGGGATGAGGAGAGTGAAAAGAGAGCTTGTAAAAGAAGTGCAAGCTCAAAGCCAATCCAGTCAAGTCAAGATTTGCCAAACCCCCATTATGAGCCAATAGTAATCGCCCATGAAGACAAATTGATAGAATACAAATGCCTTTTTTGTAATGCCGGGAGTATTTTATGTAAATACTTGTTATTCACTAAATAATCACTCAGAATAAGCGATAAAATCAATGTTATTTTGAGTTATAGGAAGTGTATAAAATATGCTAATTTCGCCACACTTATAATGACTGCTATATCATGATACAAAAGTTATTTTCATCGCTTAGACATATACCGATTCAATCTCAATTGAAGCATGATGCATTTTTCAATGAATTGAGAGCAAAGGAATATTCCAGACTTGATTCTGCTGGTCATGTGTATCTGGACTATACGGGAGGAAATCTCTATGCCGAATCACAACTATTGAAGCATCAGTCATTATTAAGACAAAATGTATTTGGGAATCCGCACTCAACGAATCCATCATCACAATTTGCAACAAAGCTCACCGAAGAAGCCAGACAAGAAGTACTCAACTTTTTCAATGCCGAAGATTATTTCTGCATCTTCACGCAAAATGCCACCGAGGCATTACATATCGTAGGTGAGTGTTATCCATTTGGTGATGAATCACAATTTGTATTGCTCGCAGACAATCACAATTCAGTCAATGGTATCCGTGAGTATTGTCGTTCAAAGAATGGTGCCTTCAAGTATGTACAGACATACTATGACGATTTGATGATTGATGAAGAAGCTTTGCTTTGCGAACTTGATGGACATACAGAAAAAAAACACAAACTTTTTGCATTTCCTGGTCAGTCGAATGTATCTGGGGTGAAACATGATTTATCATGGATACAAAAAGCGCAAGATCGCGGATGGAATGTCTTACTCGATGCTGCGGCATATGCTCCCACTAATAAACTCGACCTCAAAAAGGTGCAACCAGATTTTGTGTCCTTGTCTTTCTACAAGATCTTCGGTTATCCAACAGGTATTGGATGTCTCCTTGTTAAGAAATCCTCATTCGAACTTCTCAAGAAACCCTGGTTTGCAGGAGGTAATGTAACAATGGTTGCAGTACTTTCTCCACAGCACTATTTGCATGATAATCATGAACGCTTTGAGAATGGAACCATAAATTATCTTGATATTCCCGCTGTTACCATCGGCTTGCGTTTCATTGAATCCATAGGCAGGGAAAAAATTGGAGAAAGAATTCAATCACTCATGCAATACCTTTGTTCAGAATTGCAGAACATGCATCATGCGACAGGAATGAAACAAGTGAATATATATGGTCCGGAAGATAGAACCAAAGGCGGTGGTACGGTGATCATGACATTCCTCAATCCTGATGGATCGGCAGTTCCTTTTGACATCGTGGAACAGAAAGCAAATGAACATATGATTTCTCTACGATCAGGATGTTTTTGCAATCCCGGAATTGATGAAATTTTCAATTGTGTGACAACAGAAGAATTGACACAATTTTTCAGTGGAAGAACAAAAGGTAATTATTCCGATATGTTCAATTTCCTCAAAAAAATGCGCGGGGCGGTGAGAATTTCAGTGGGAATCGCAACCACAAAATCCGACATCGATCGCTATGTGAAATATGTGGGAACTTTCCGGGATCAACATATCTAAAATCATGCAGTGAAGATTCAGGGGAGATTGGGTGATTATTTATAGTCCAAAGTGACTAAGTACATAATGCAAAAGTGATATCTATCTCGAATCAAACCTTATCTCTTCGGCAATTCTCTTGCACCGAATGTTGAAATCAATGTTTGTTCAACTTCGCTTAATTCTCTTTGTTGGACTTTTGGTTTATTCAATTCCATTTGTTCCATGTGTGATGGTGCGGATGAAATGAAGTCGAGTCCACCGGATTTGTTATTACCCTGAACTCTTTCTATGCTATCAAAATATGATTTCTTTCCTTGTTCCCCGGATGCATCTTTCCCTGATCTCAATTGCACGGAAATATCGATACCATAGAATGCATTCAAAGATTTTTTCAATGTCTCGATATTCGATTGCAATTGTTCAAATGTAAAATTTTGACCTGCATGAATGTATAATACACTCTCCTCAATGCGTGCCTCCGCTGTATGCAATGCAAATTGTAGGATTGCAGAAGTTGATTCAATGAATTCTTCCCAGCGATTGAGGATATCAGAAGTCAATGGTTGAGTTTCAGGAGTCTTGATTACTTCTTCTACAATTTGAGGGACTTCTTCTTTGATAATTTCTTGTGGCTTTTCCGCTACAATTGGAGGATTGATCAGCTCAGGAGTTTTTTTTTCAGGGGTAATGATTGGTTTTGGTTCAAAACCTGATTTATCACGAAGCGATTGTATCACTTCTGAAATCTCTACAATCGAATCCAAGGAGGCCATTTGCGTGAGTGCAAGTTCGAGTCTTACACCTGGCTGTGCGGCAAAACGCAAACCCTGTTCCGTAGTAGTTACAATATGCATGAGTCTCAGAATTTCAGCCTGTGAAAAATACAAAGCCTCTTTCTCATATTTCAGGAGAAAATTCGCACTCGATTCAATGAGCGAAGTAGAACCGGTCGCTTGCACGGAAAGGATATTTCTGAAATGTTCCAAAAGACCATTCAAACATTCTTGAATATCATATCCCTTTACAATTACATCATGAGCGATGGCAAACATCTCGGCAACATTTTTCTCGCGTATCGCAAGACTAATGCGGAAGAAAAATTCGGTATCAATCAAATGCAATGCATCATGCACATCAGCTGCAATGATGATATTGCCGCAAAATGCGCGGACTTGATCAAAAATACTCTGAGAATCACGCATTGAACCATCCGCTTTTCTTGCGATGGCAATCAGCGATTCATCATCTATAGAAACACCTTCTCCACTTGCAATTTTTCTCAGTTGACCGACGATGCTTTCGATTTCCATTCTACGAAAATCAAATCGTTGACATCTTGAAAGAATCGTGGCCGGAACTTTATGCACTTCCGTAGTTGCAAAGATGAACATCAAATGCGGTGGCGGTTCTTCAAGTGTCTTAAGAAGCGCATTGAATGCCGATGTTGACAACATATGCACTTCATCAATAATATAGAGTTTATACTTTCCATGAACCGGCGGATAACGAGAATTTTCCCTGAGCTTGCGAACATCATCCACACTATTATTTGAAGCACCATCGATCTCAATTACATCGATCGATCTCCCATCCATGATGTCATTGCATGATGCACAAGCATTACATGGTTCGGCATCAGGACCCGGATTCAAACAATTCAATGCCTTTGCCACGATTCTTGCAGAAGTGGTTTTACCCACTCCGCGTGGACCCGTGAACAAATATGCATGATGCACTCTTCCGCTGAGCATGGCATTGCGCAATGTTGTTGCAATATGATCTTGACCAACAACTTCGGCAAAAGTCATCGGACGCCATTTTCTGGCAGTTACCACATAGTGTTTATTGCGTGCATTTGCAGACATGATTAACTCTGACTCTTTTTGAATGCTTCCACTTTATCACGAATCTTAGCATAAGCCGCAACTTCTCTATATCCTTTATCAGGCACTGTTTCAAAGAAATCAGAATCAGATTGATCAAGCACATGAATATTCGATGTCTCTACAATCCAGATATTCAAGGTTTGGCCTCTGCGACCATATTGCTCTTTTGCATAGGACATCGCCATTTCGGGTGTTGGAGCATGGACAGATCCAGCATGCGCGTGATGACCGCCAGTTTTGCTTTGAACAAAAACCTCAAAAGTTTGAAACTGATCCATAGTTTCTTTTGGTTCAAATGGTTGTTCTTGCTCTGCCGGGATACTCGCACGAGTTATGCGTGGATCCAATGAAGTAATAGTTGGCATAAAATCTCAAATCAAAAAATGGTTGGAAATCCCTCCCTTCCAGCGCGCAATTTACGATTTTCAGTGCAGTTAAGGAGTGCATCGGGCAGGAATACCGTATTTTTGTGTAATTATAAGTTTGGAATCTAGCATGAATTTTATCGATAATGCCGTAATAAAAGTACAATCTGGCAATGGCGGAAAAGGTCACCTGAGCTTTCGGAAGGAAAAATTCGTTCCTCTTGGCGGACCGGATGGCGGAAATGGCGGAAGAGGCGGAGATGTTGTTTTTGAAGCCGACAGACAATTAACCACGCTTCTCGACTTTCGTTATGAAAGATCCTATAGCGCTGAAGATGGCAAACAAGGTGGAACTTCTCGCTGTACAGGCAAAAGCGGTAAGGATAAAATCATCAGAGTGCCCGCAGGAACTGTTATTCGCAATGCCGAAACACATGAAATTTTAGCTGATTTGACTGTAGATAAGCAAAGTGTGACCATAGCCAAAGGTGGTCGGGGTGGTCGGGGAAATTGTGAATTCACTACTTCTGTGAATCAAGCGCCAAGACATTTCGAGCCGGGAGAACCGGGGGAAGAATTCAAACTTGAACTTGAATTAAAAATCCTCGCTGATATTGGACTCGTCGGATTCCCAAATGCCGGGAAATCCACGCTTATTTCCGTCATGTCTGCCGCAAAACCCAAAATCGCGGATTATCCATTTACAACGCTCGTACCAAATCTAGGGATGGTATATGTTGGAAATGAACGCTCATTTACAATGGCTGATATTCCCGGTTTGATTGAAGGTGCACATGAAGGCAAAGGTTTGGGCATTCAATTCTTGCGTCATGTTGAAAGAACCAAAGTTCTTGTATTCCTTCTCGATGCCATGAGTGGCGATCCCGTTCAAGAATATGGAGTTCTCTGCGATGAATTACGCAAATATGAATCATCAATGCTTGAAAAGCCACGGATTATTTGCATCAGTAAGGTTGATACGGTAACCGAATCGGACAGACCCATTCTGGAAGCTTTGGATTTCGGAAAAGAATACAAAACAATGCTAATTTCCGCTGTTTCTGGCGAGAATGTTGAGATACTTAAAAGAGAGATTTGGAAGATTTTGGCGGTTCAAACCAATTCCTAAAGTTCTTGCGACCCCGAGAGGACTCGAACCTCCGACATCAAGTTTAGGAAACTTGCGTTCTATCCGGCTGAACTACGGGGTCATGCTTTAATGAATCTGTTCATCACCCTTCAATAGCATCCGATGAATTGAATGTTTTGAGTCATCATCTTGGAATAGAAGAGAAACTATCAGCATCGTGAGCGTAGGATTGTCAATCGAGCCTATATTCATCATGATGGCTCTTTCAATCAGCATTTCAACATGTTCGGCACGCAATAAATCAATCTCTCGAAAATGAAGCATTCTTCCCCATGCTTCAGATGAAAACAATGCTCTTTCTGTTTCATTCAATACACGATGAGAAAGATCGGAACGCAAAGCATGCTCGGTTTTTTCGGTAACAGATAACTCAATTCTTTCGGCTATCCAGCTTAATGCAGTGGAAATTTCGGCAACAGTGAAACCTCTGCTTTCGAATTCTTTTAACTGCAAACCTGTCAATGAATCACCTTCCTGCATATGGCCGATGACTTCAGAGATTATCTGTAAAATGCGATCATACATGCTCATGTTCAGGAATTTCCCGCATGCATGTATTTGGTCTCAAGAATGCTCATTTGTTTTTTGCCTTCCGGGGTATTATCATCATAACCTGCTAAGTGTAATGCGCCATGTGCTGCAAGACGAAGAATCTCTTCAGTCAAGGTTACGCCATATTCAACCGCTTGATTTCTTGCTGTATCCGCACTTATGTACACTTCACCCTCCAGCGGATCTTGGCTGATTGGAAATGTGATAACATCTGTTGGAAAATCATGCTTTAGAAATTCAATGTTGATTTCATGAATGCGCTCATCTGTAACGATGATGACATTCACCTCAGCTTCTTTGATTCCTTCACTTGCAAAAACCCTGCGAACAACTTCCTGGATTTTTGTTCTAGGAACAGGCTTTTGATTCGAGTCATTAAAAACTTGAACCTGAATCTTATTATTTCGAGAACTCATGATAGAATACTCTCCGCTATTGACATTTGCATTGCTGACATCAAAACCGCAGGATCCAACAATTCAGGATCTATGCGAAGTAATTCTCTATTTATGGGGGCAAACATAGAACAAGTACAATGCTTACCAATCACCATGCTTGATATCATTTTTTCTTCAACTCGTAGAAAGATGACTTCATCCGGCTCAAACAGCAAAAAATGCGAACAACCATGAAGTTCAAAATATCCATGTCCTGTTTGAACGGAAATCAGGTAACCTGACTCTCCATCACCAAAATCCACCGACTCATGTATGATAACCGTTTGAGATTGACCCGATGTCTCATTCGACATTTGCCATATCCACGCACTATCTTGTCTTGCCGGAACAATGTCCAACAAACTCGCCATGGCATCAATGTCTTGCTGAGAAATAGGTGTCTTCATGGAGTTTCATAGATGTACATATCGGTCCGCCTTTAACCATAAAGTGCAAAAATACGATAATTCCGGTTATTTCCGGTCTAAGCATATATTCTTGACAGTAAAATGAGTAGAAAGAATACGTGCAAAAGGCCTGTTTTTTTCTTATCTTTGCCACTTGCTTTTTTTTGAACGAAGCATTGAATATCCAGCTCAAAAACAGGTTTTAGGCATGCAATCGATCTCTAGTTCCACTGCAAAATCTATTCTAACTCAATGTGCCGGCAAAACTATTGCCGTGGTCGGCGATGTGATGCTAGATCGCTATTTCTGGGGTTCTGTGAGCCGTATCTCTCCTGAAGCCCCTGTTCCGGTCATTGATCTCGAGAAAGAATCCCTACATCTAGGTGGCGCAGCCAATGTGGCGAGCAATCTTCAGGCACTTGGAATCAAACCATTATTGTGTGGTGTGATTGGAAATGATAATTCCGGAGCCATGCTACTGGAAATTCTTGAATCCACTGGTTGCTCTTCTTCAGGCATTATTGCTTTGGAACATCGACCAACCACAGTCAAAACCCGTATAATCGGAAATAATCAACAAATGTTGCGCGTGGACCGCGAAGTTCGTGATGCCATAACTGATACAGAAGCGGATATGCTCCTGGGTTCCATCATGAATACACCCGATTTGGCTGGAATCATACTCGAAGATTATAATAAAGGCGTAATGACCAAATCACTCATTCGATCACTTTGCTCAATTGCACAAGCTCGAAATATCCCTGTTTTGGTTGATCCTAAATTTAGTCACTTCTTCGAATACAAAGGCGTTGCCGTCTTCAAACCGAACCGCAAGGAAGCACAAGAGGCCCTCGGATTCTCACTAAAAAGCACTGAAGATATATATAAAGCTGGAAAAGAACTATTACAAAGACTCGAATGCAAGAATGTACTTCTTACTCTTGGCGAACAAGGAATGATGCTTTTCGAGAGCAATGGCAATATATCATCCGTGCCAACAAGAGCAAGAAAAGTATCCGATGTGTCGGGAGCGGGTGATACCGCAATCGCAATGCTTGCTTCCGCAATTGCAGGCGGAGCAACGATACAAGAAGCAGCGACTCTTGCCAATTATGCGGCGGGAATTGTATGCGAACAACCCGGTATTGTTTCTGTTACGCCTCAAGAAATCATTCATGCAATTGATACCGATTTGGAATAATTGTCATGCCCAAATTCACGCAACCCGATGCATCAGTTTTGGAACTCGAACATTCACTGGAAACTGAATTTTTCATAAGCGAAATCTTTCATTCGATTCAAGGCGAAGGACTCAGAGCCGGTGAGCGTTGCGTGTTTATAAGATTGCATGGTTGCTCACTTCGTTGCTCATGGTGTGACACTCCCTATGCACTCGACAAAAGAACAGGTGGAATCACAATGAAAGGCAGTGAATTATTGGAAGCCGTCAAACAATATGATTGCAAATTCATTGAATTCACCGGTGGTGAGCCACTCGAACAATTCGCCATTCATGGTCTGATGAAAACCTTTTGTGATGCAGGATATACGGTTGCAATCGAGACAGGTGGGCATATCGACATCTCATTCATAGATCCAAGAGTGATTCGCATCATGGATGTGAAATGTCCTGATTCGAAAATGAGTACACTGAATCATCTTCCGAATCTTAAGGTATTGACAAAAAATGATGAAGTGAAGTTTGTCCTCGCATCACGCGAAGACTATGAATGGGCAAAACACATCATCAATGAATATGATTTGACATTTGCATGTGGCGCAATACTCATGTCTTGCGTTTTTAATGCATTGCCTTTCAAATCACTCGCTGAATGGATTTTGGAAGATCGATTGAATGTTCGCATGCAACTTCAGATGCATAAATTCATCTGGGACCCCACGATGCGCGGGGTGTGATTAGAATGGCAAGAGCATGAATGGATTTTGATTATGAACGGAATCAAGAATTTCCGCAGTATAATTACCTTCATCAGACTGCGTACAAATCAATGTTTGCGCAGAAAGCATATGCTGATGTGATAATTCATGCAAAGTGTCTCTACAAGCATGTATCATCTCATTAAGGAGTGTTCCATGCTCTACAAAAAAACGATAATCTGCTTCACAGACATCGCCAAAGCAAGGAACAGCCTTGACAATTACTTCAGAACTCATGGTTCAACTCAATAATTCATTAATGTATATTCTTGAATTTTACAACTGCAATAACAATGCCAAAAGATATGGATAATACATCCCCTTTGTATGAAGCAATGAAAAGGCGATCGCCGAGCGCAGGAACGAATCGTGAAACTCCTCTTCAATTGTATTTTCAGATCAATGTTGATGAACATGGTGCCTATCTCCGCATTATAGATGATTCAAGGCGTGATATTGAACCTGATCCAAGAGGATATTCAGGTCCTGTAAGGGATATTCTTCAATTGATAGATGCCATTCGTTTACGTACGGCTTTCCAAATAGATTGGGAAAAACCCTCAGGAAGATTATATCTGGCTGATAATGAAATATTACTTTGGCAAATGAAAAATTGTCCAAATGTAGTAGATGCCGCCATGAGACCTATTACTTTTGCAGACAATGAGATTCCCGCTAAAGTAGTTGTTACCATTTCCGGAGTGGAATCACAACTCGAAACAACATTTGCCGTGGACTATGGCCGTGAGCTTATCAGTCCGATAATGGCAATTAGTGAATCTTGTGTCTATGCACAAGGAATGCTCATTGATATCAAACCACTTGGTGGAAAACCCCAATCTTTGAGACTATTTCAAACATTTGTGTTTCCCCATGAACTCGAAAAGTATCTGTCCTTACTGTTGAGTACATATCCCGGAATCAATGTCAAATATGATGATTACATTGTCGAAGAAGGCGAAGCACTCACGACACAACAATGTGTATTCATCGAGAAAATTGATGCCGATAACACGCTCTATTTACGCCTTTCTCAATCATTGCCAGAAACTGAACCAACGCTCATTGAAGAGTTTGATATTCAACGATATGTTTCTGTCAATCCTGCAGAAAAACGGATATTGATATTTCGTGTATTGGATAAAGATATCGCACCTCTCGTTCAGGATCTCTCAAAGAAACTCTCACTACACAAAAAGCTTTTGCGTACCTCATCTGATTTCATTGTGGATGGTACCCTCTTTATCATTCAAGAAGAATTGGCCAGAGAATTCATCCGGAAAGAATTGGAGCATATCGTTAGGGACTTTGTTGTTTATGGATCAGAAAATCTCAAGACATATCGCATCAAAGCAGTTACCCCGACACTCTCGGTTTCACTGTCTCATGGCATTGACTTTCTCGAAGGTGATGTGGGAGTAGTCATTGACGAAGAGCATTTCACAGTTTTTGATGCTCTTGCAATGTTCAAGAATCATGGATATGTACAATTATCCAATGGCACCCAAGCTCTACCAAATATCGAATTCATGAGGAAGCTGGAAAGGATATTCCAGAAATCGAAGAAAAAAACTCGTATCTCATTTTTTGATCTTCCCATCATTGAAGACTTACTCGATGAAAATGCGGCAGAAAAAGCATTTCCAAAAGCTCGCTCCATTTTTCGTGGATTCTCCACATATCAAGACAGAAACATTAAACTACCGAAGATCAATGCAGAATTGAGACCATATCAAGTATTGGGTTTCAAATGGATGCGATATCTTCATGACAATAATCTTGGTGGTTGCTTGGCAGATGATATGGGATTGGGAAAAACATTGCAAACCATCACGATGCTGGCATCATTGTATCCCGGTGAGAAGAAACAATCGCTCATCATCATGCCCAAGAGTTTGCTTTTCAACTGGGCTCAGGAATTACAAAGATTTGCTCCACAGATTTCTTTCTACACATATTATGGTGGAAATAGAGATTGGGATAAAGCCGATAATGCCGATGTGATTCTTACCACTTATTCCGTATTGAGAAATGATATCGAAGAATTGCGTGAAAAAGATTTTCACATGGTGGTCCTCGATGAGTCTCAAAATATCAAAAATCTTAATTCAAGAACCGCGAGAGCAGCTCTGCTTCTTCGTTCCAATTGCAGATTTGCGCTTTCAGGAACACCAATTGAAAATAATATCGGCGAACTCTATGCACTCTTCCGTTTCTTGAATCCATCTATGTTTGGCAGTCCGGATGAGTTCTCGCGTATGTATGCCGTGCCGATTCAAAGAGATAATAGCAAAGAAATAGCATCTGAACTGCGAAAGAAAATATTCCCGTTCATATTGAGAAGACTCAAGCGTGAGGTGGCAAAGGAATTGCCTGAGCGGATTGAGCAAACGCTTTATGTTGAAATGTCTCCCGAACAACAAACATATTATGAGCAAAGAAGAAATTTCTACTATCAGACAATTCGCGAAGAAATCCTTACCGAAGGATTGCAAAAGTCACAGTTCCACATTTTACAAGCACTCAGCGATTTGCGACAAATTGCATCATGTCCTGAGGTCAAAACCGAAGGCGCCATCATTTCACCAAAACGCGAAGTATTGATGGAGCATGTATTGGATGCAGTAGCGAATGGACATAAGATTCTCATCTTCTCAAATTATATTGGAGCGGTTAATACCATCGAAGAAGAGTTGAGCAAAGCAGGAATCGGACATGTCGTAATGACAGGTTCATCCACCAATAGACAGCAAATAGTAGAGAAATTCCAACAAGATGAATCGATTCGTGCATTTGTGATGACACTTAAAACAGGCGGGCTTGGTTTGAATCTCACTGCTGCAGACATGATCTTTCTTTATGATCCATGGTGGAATATCGCGGCCGAAAATCAAGCAATTGACAGATCCCATAGAATTGGTCAAAAGAATACCGTATTGAGTTACAAATTAATTGCTCGTGGTTCGATCGAAGAAAAAATACTCAAACTGCAGGATCGTAAGCGCGAACTGTTTGATGCCATCATCTCAACCGATGGTACTTCCCTAAAAGCATTGACTGAAGAAGATATAGAATATATTCTCGGTGAAGGAGAGACAGATGATCATTCACGATAATTTGTCATCTTTGGTGCAGGAAATCTGTGACTATTATACTCATGCAGAACTGACTTTGGCATACACTGAATATCTTCGTGGCCAAGTCTTGATTCATTCATCCCATAAGGCTCTGAAAGAATTCAAAGGTATTGCACGCTCAACAGATATACCCGAGAAGATCATCATTGCTAATCTCTATGCAACGATTGTAAAACATGATGATTTGGCCTCAACTCTCATCGATTATTTGCACGACCCCGTATTTGAGACATTGCAGTATGTGGTATGGCGCGGTCCCTGTCATGCTGTCAAAAGTTCTGCTCAACAAGTCACAGAAATTGAAAAAATTCAATACTCTGAAGATTCCGTTCTTCCATCCATGGCATTTCCGAAACAAGAGTATGCACTTCTCGCTCTGGATGAATTGACGCCACCGATTATGCGAAGAGTTCAAACCTCCAAAGTCAATCGTTTCCAAAATGTGTGGTTTTATCTTCCACCTCTTCTGCGAAATGCATTCCGCGAGGTTATCGAATCACCTATTTCAAAGTTTCCTATATCTACTGGGGAATTACCCGATCCACCGAAAGGAGGTTGGCATTTGTATGAATCTCAACATAGATTACCAGAGATATTACGCGACTTGATTCCAAGAGTTCAACAAGATTTTTATATCGAAGAGTGTACCTTTCCGGGTTCTTTGCAAAGAAAGAAAACAAAATCTCTGATTTCCATGTTTTCACTTCCAGAATTGTATCCTGACAATAGAGAATTCGACACCATTTCAACAAATCCACTCATATGGACGATACTGAATGGTCCGGCTTCTGAAACAGTCTACAAATCAAGCGGAATGGATATCATTCGAATGTATTACGAAATGTTGGTCAAACATAATGTGCCCATCAAAGATTATATACTGCAATTTGTAAATGACAATGATGTTCAAAACAATATATCCGCTATCTGTGCCGGAATCCCCCAACTCTTAGAATTCTGTACCAAAGGTTATTGGATTAATATTGAATCATTAATAGATGCAATCATGGTTCATGAGATTCTTCCCCCACTATATCCAGAACTTCCATCGCGAGAAGATGCAGGATATATAAACTTGTCAACCTATGACAAACCTTCTATAGATCCTATGTCATATAGAGAAGCCATTTATCCAACTTTCATCAGAGGGGTATTGGGAATATTGGGTTCTTTGGGCATACTTGATTTTCTTTCGGTCATTCCTAACAATCATCACTATCAACTCAAAGGACTTAAATATTTATCACCTTGGGATGGCATTATACATGCAAAGATCACTGATATTGGACTCATACTGCTCGGAAAACAAGATGATGAAGTTATCAATGCTACAGAAGCCCCAAATGATCCTTTTCTTCTTGATCAGGTGAGGTTAATCATTACAGTCAGAGGAAATGCAGTCCACAGACAATTGGCTATCTCCCAATATGCAATGAGAATTGGAGGACAATTCTTTCAAATGGATCCCACACTCTTCACTAAAGGATGTCACACAGTAAAAGATATTCAGCGTAAGATTACACAATTCAGAAATCTCATCGGAAGTGAATTACCCGACAACTGGGAACAATTTTTTCATGATTTGATCAACAAATCAAATGCCTTGATTCCCGAACCTACTTCAATAGTGTTTAAGCTGAAAGACCATCCCGATCTGACAAGACTGTTTGCAATAGATCCTGAATTGAAATTATTAACGAAAAGGGCTGAAGGATTCAGAATCATCATCAACAAAACTGACCTAAACAGAGTTAAGAAAAGACTAGGGGATTTGGGATTTTTTATTGAGTAATAATTTATTTTTTTATTTAATATAATTATATTAATTTTACAACGTTAATAATAACTGTGTCGATATTCGTATTCTATTGTCGGCCATAAAGAATTGAGGGTTTTTCTAATTATTAGGGGTTTATATGTCATCACAATTATTACAATTGCTGGATAATCGTCGAAGTGTTCAATTCACAAAATTTGTTTCAAGTCTTGAACATGAGGCACGCATAGCATGGTATCCATCTGCAGGTACAGATTTTCGCGCATTATTCTACCTGAACGATGTTTTCTTATCAGCAAATCCGACGATTGAAGGAGAAGATCCAAAAGAACCGGATATATTCCTTTATACAGATTATGCTATGACTAATGATAGATTTAACCACATACTGTTTCACGGTGGCGAAACAGTCATACATGATGATGGTAGATCTACAGT
>CANLII010000020.1 GCA_947491315.1 Ignavibacteria bacterium | reverse complement strand
AGTTGATCAGTACAGCTTGATGCAAATACTGTCACGAACACTGCTGCAAGCAAAAACATGCTTTTTGTGATCAGTTTGTTCATTGTTCTATTCCTTATAGAAAGTTAAAAGGTATTCTGTATTTGGTGAGCTGTCATGCAGATTGCCGGCGATCTGACTGAACCTCTCGTTCAAATGTTTTCATGTGTTTCAGAAGTAATAACATTGATGATGAAGCTTGGTTACATTACCTTTTGAATTCTTTTTTCATCTATCATTTCCTTCTTGAATAGAGTAACATTGACAATGAGAATCGGTTACACATATAAACAAAAAAGCCCCATCCTTTCGGATGAGGCTTCGATTGAAGTCAGGATTTAAATGCTTATGGTCTAACGCCAATTGGATTTTTTGGGCAAGGAGATTTGCCTGTTCTTTTCCATTCATTCCACAAAGCGAGTTGCTCAGGTGTTAAGATGGATTCCAATCTTGCAAAAAATCTATCCATGCATGCTTTCACCGCTGCTCTTACTTTCGCTTCGGCTTCTTGAGTTGCATTCTTCATGCGCTCATTGAGAGCTCTCACTTTTGCATTTGCTTCTTCACGAGTGATTGTACCTGCTTTGAGATCTGCACGGATTGCATCCATTGCAGCTTTCTGAGCTCTGCGCAATGGTTCTAATTCAGTACGAAATTGATCGCGAGCTGACTTTTCACATTCGCGTTGAGCCATCATGAATTCACGCAATTTTGCATTTTGCTCAGGTGTGAGTTTCAGGCATGGAAGAACAGATTGCCATGGCATTGGTCTTGAAGATGTATCACGCTTGATTGTATCACGACCACCGCCGCGTACTGAATCACGCTTGCCAGGTCCACCACCGCGTGGATCATTTTGTTCAATGACATCGCCATTACCGGAAAATACTTTCGCATATGTTGCATCGATGTCAAAAGCTTCAATATCAACAATAGCAGCAGTCTCAGTTGGATTCACGCATGAATCATCTTTGCAACTTGAAGCAAATGTTGCAAGACCGAAGAACACGAAACTTGCGAGCAATATGCTCATGAAATTCTTTTTCATATCAAACCTTAAAAATTGCATTCATTATATGACACGAAATTACGCTGAAAACTCAGCCCATACACCACAAAAAAGCTACAAAGAATGTTAAAAAAGTATAAAAGCAACAGAAATACCTTGTTTTTATACCTTTTAAACCTTCAAAGCTTCTGCTCCGCCGACGATTTCTAGCATTTCAGTAGTGATGGATGCTTGGCGAGCCTTATTATAGGACAATTGCAATGAACGGATGAGATCGCGTGCATTTGTAGTTGCGCTTTCCATCGCCATCATTCTTGCCGCTTGTTCTGCAGCATTTGACTCGAGCAATCCCTTCCATACAAGTGTATTCACAAATTTCGGAAGAATAGTATCCATGATATCACTGCGACTTGGCTCGAAGATATAATCATTATTTGTGGCAGATTCATTGGCCACCGATTCAACAGGCAATAATTGCTTGCATGTTGTAACTTGTTTGATGATTGATTTAAACTCATTATTAAAAATCATCACACGATCAAATTCTTCATTGATAAAACCATTTGCCACAATACCTGCAATTTCTGATGCTGTTACAAATTTCAATTGTGCAAAAACCTCAGGATATAAGCCCAATACTGCATATGAACTTTTTGCGAAGTATTGACTAGCTCTTCTTCCTACTGCAACAACACTGACTTTCGCTTGCGGAAATTCTGCAGGAACAGTTTGCTCAATATATTGCTGAGCCAAGCGAAGAACATTCGTATTGAAACTTCCGCATAATCCACGGTCGGAAGAAATCACGACAATAGCAATGTGTTTGATGACTTCGGGTTTACGGAGTAAAGGATGGAAATAGTCTTCTGAAGCAGAGCCTGCCAAATTTGACAGGACTTCGGAAAACTTTTCGGTATATGGTCTTGTCGATAAAATAGCTTCCTGTGCTCTGCGCAATTTTGCCGCAGCAACCATGCGCATTGCAGAGGTAATCTTGGCTGTGTTCTTCACGGCTGTGATGCGATTGCGTATATCTCTCAGTGTTGCCATATCTATGCTTCAAGTAAAAATGTATGTCAAAAGTATCGTTGCGTGGAAACTTGCAAATGATTGATCACATAATCAGCAATGCTATCTTCCAATTTCATAAAATCATGAGCAGAAGTAGAATCTTGTAATTTCTTCATTTCTGCCTGAGTATAATATTGATATTGTCCTTTCAGTGAATCAGGCATGGACGCATATCGAATATCAGTTTCTTTGCCGAGCGCTTTGAAGACCGAACCTGCCAAATCATTCCATGTACGCGCTTTGCCTGTACCAAGATTTACAATGCCTTTGGGGGATTTCTCATTGAGCATCTTCCACATCACTTCGCAAGCATCCTTCACATAAATAAAATCTCGCATTTGTCCGCCATCGGGATATTCAGAATTATCTGAAGCAAACAGCGATATATATCCTTGTGACATCACTTGTTTCCATGATTTGTAAATCATGCTGGCCATATCGCCTTTGTGATACTCATTCGGACCAAACACATTGAAGAATTTGATTCCAATGGCAGATGATTCATAGCCATTGTTAATCATCCATTCATCAAACAATTGCTTGGAATATCCATACATATTCAAAGGACGAAGACCTATCGAGGAGGCATCATCATAGCCCTGTTCACCACCACCATAAGTGGCAGCACTGCTGGCATAGATGAACGGTATTTCACGAGCCATAGCAAATGTTGCCATGGCCATGCTATACCGATAATTGTTTTCAAGAAGATATTCAGCATTGCGCTCGGTGGTGGATGAACATGCACCCAAATGAATCAATGCCGAAATATCGCTCGCATCATATTGTCCTTCAGAGCATTTTCTCTTGAATACTTCTGGATGTTCAATACCTCGAAAGCGCTTTGTCACGAGATTATTCCAACGATCATCTTGCTCCAAAGAATCAATGATCAAAATATCATTATACCCTTTTTCATTGAGCGTTTTCACGAAACAACTACCGATGAATCCGGCGGCTCCTGTGACTGCAATCATGGGACAAGATTTCCTATATTATCAATTGATTCCGCGAATCGCTTTGAATCTCTCTGTGAATGAAGTAAGTACTTCATTTAAGTCTTTCCTGATCGAATCAGTAATATCTTTTACTTCCACGATTGAGAATAGGAGAGATTTGTGCTTTGTTTCCATGAGCTCAAGAAATTCATCTTCGAATTCACGACAATTCTCAAGGGGAATCTCATCGAGATATCCATTTGTAGCTGCAAACACGAGGGCGATTTGTCTTTCAAGAGAAACGGGTGAATATTGCTGTTGTTTCAAAATCTCAGTCAGTCTCCCACCGCGACGCAATTGTTGCATCGTAGATTTATCAAGGTCTGAACCAAATTTTGCAAAAGATTCCAATTCGCGGAACATAGCAAGTTCTAATTTCAATGGACCCGCAACACGTTTCATCGCTTTTATCTGAGCATTACCACCCACACGAGAAACAGAGATACCAACATTCAAAGCGGGACGAACACCAGCATTAAATAAATTGGATTCAAGATAGATCTGACCATCTGTGATGGAAATAACATTCGTTGGAATATATGCGGAAACATCACCGGCTTGTGTTTCAATAACAGGAAGAGCTGTCATGGATCCGCCTCCAAGTGCATCACTCAGTTTCGCTGCACGCTCGAGCAAGCGACTGTGCAGATAGAAAATATCACCAGGATATGCCTCGCGTCCCGGTGGACGACGAAGGAGCAATGAAACCTGACGATAAGCAGCGGCCTGCTTTGTCAAATCATCATAAATAACAAGTGAGTGGCGACCTGAATCACGGAAGAATTCACCCATCGATGCACCGCAATATGGAGCGATGAATTGAAGTGGTGCAGGATCGGCAGCATTAGCAGCAACGATAACGGTATATTCCATCGCGCCATATTTTTCAAGAGTTGCAACAACATTGGCAACAGTTGAACCTTTTTGTCCGATCGCTACATAAACACAGTAAACCGGATTGATACCAAGTTTCTTGGCTTCTTCTGAATGAGTGTATTTTTGATTGATAATGGTATCGAGTGCAACAACAGTCTTACCTGTCTGACGATCACCAATGATCAACTCGCGCTGACCACGACCGATAGGAATCAAAGCATCAATTGCCTTGAGACCGGTTTGCAATGGTTCAGTAACCGGCTGACGCTCAATTACACCCAAAGCTTTTCGCTCGATAGGCAAAGATTGATTTGTCAATACAGGGCCTTTACCATCGATGGGCACGCCCAAAGGATTTACGACGCGTCCGAGCAATGCTTCACCAACCGGCACAGAAGCGATTTTACCGGTACGGCGAACTGTATCACCTTCTTTCACGAGGCGATCATCTCCAAAGAGAATGACACCCACATTGTCTTCTTCAAGATTGAGCACCATGCCCATGACACCATTTGGGAATTCAACCAATTCCGATGCCATGACCTTTGTCAATCCATAAACGCGAGCTACTCCGTCGCCCACTTGAAGAACTGTCCCGACCTCATAGATGTCGGCTTCATTCTCGAAGCCGGAAAGCTGTCGGCGTAAAATAGCGGAGATCTCTTCGGGTCGAACTTCTGCCATGATCAATCTACCTGTGTATTATTCAAAGAAAAAAATGTTCAATTAGAATCTGAATGCGATGCCGGCCTGCACAAATAACATGTCGGTTCCTGCATTCTCATAACTTTCATACTTCGTCGTGCCGGTTTGATCAACATCAATCACTTTTTGATAATCGGATGGTAATCCATAATTATAGCGGGCTTTGATGTCAAGCAAAATACTGCTAGCTTTATCTGGCAATGTGATATTCTCAACGAGCTTAATCATCATGCCGGCACCTATGCCATATTTCCAAAAAACAGAACGATTCGAATAAATCTCTCTGGTCCTGGTTTCCGTAACATTTTGTCCATCTCGACGAACTATCTCGCGATACTCACCATCTGTCGTGGCACTATAGATATTCATACCACCACTTATTTCAGCATATGGGAATACCCATTGAGCAACATTGAATTGCAATCGAGCGAACAAATCAAGTGGTACGACAGTATTTGAATAGATATAATCATCATAGACTTGATAATATATCGCAGGTCGCGTATTTCTGCTGAGCGTCACATAACCAAGATCCATACCCAATACCAAAGAGGCATTGAAATCAGTATTTTTCTTGGGTAGAATCGGTTCAAAGGAATATCCTCCACCCATGATGAAGGCAAATCCTCCCGTTCCTATATTGCTCTGAAATTCCTTTTGAGGATTTCCAGAGCCCATGGACATATAGAATAGTCCGTTTCTTGGCTTCAACTTCAAAGAACTAACCACTTGTGCATCACCTTCACCCTCAGTCGACGCATTTGACTGAGCAGAAAGGTTCAGACTTGCAAACAAAGTGCAGACAATTACAAAGCATAGTGTTGTCATCGTGTTTTCCCTGTATAACGAAAAGGCTCAAGCCACTGTTTTTTTGGCCGATCCTGTTAAAACATTGTACAAAATATCAAGTTGATGTCTAAGAGAAGCATCAATCATTGTGTCAGCAATGCGAATCGTAACTCCACCTTTAAGAGCAGGATCAACTGCAAAAGTGGGTAATACGGTTTTACCTGTTCTTTTCGCAATGGACTCGATCAATGTAGTACGCAATGCTTCATCAATTTCAACAGCAGATGTGAATCGCACCGGGACCAATTTCATTTCTTCATTGTACTTCTCAATAAATGAAGAAAATATATCAGGAATTATGGATTCTCTATGCTTTTCAGCAAGCAAAAACAGAAAGTTCATCATCAATTGCGAAATATCTGAGGCAAATATTTCCTTGAAAATGCTGACTTTTGCATTGTGTCTGATAACAGGACTTTTTAATAATGCCACGAATTCATCGGATGCATTGACTACATTCATGATGACTTGAAAATCTTTCGACACCGTTTCCAATGTACCATCAGCCTTTGCCTGATTCATCAAAGCGGATGCATAGCGATTTGCAATGCGTGTTGAAGATGCCATAGTGCGATTTCTTATTAATTATTCGACAATTCATTCACCGTGGCATCGATGAGAGAGCGATGCTGTTCGGCATTGATCACTTTACCGATGACTTTATCTGTTGCCTGCACAATAAATGTTGCCATTTCTGTACGCAATGACTGTAATGCAACTTCTTTCTCACGAGCAATTTCTCGCAAAGCTTCTTCAAGCTTAGCCTGCTTGATGCGCTCTGCTTCTTCAGAAGCACTACGAATAATTGACTCTACCTGATTCTTTCCTTCTTTCAGCATGTCCATGACTTCATTTTGCGCCTTCGACAATTTTTCACGACTCTCCCGCATGGATTTTTGAGCCAACTCATTGGCTTGTTCAGCTTGATCTATAGAATCATTGATTCTCTGTTCACGAGCTTCCAATGCCGCAAGCATCGGCTTAAACCCAAACTTCCCAAGAAGTAGAAAGAATAACAAGAAATTGATGATAGTCCAAATCATCAATCCGGGATTTACACTAAGCAAAGCGTCCATTTCAGTATACTTTATCGTGAGTAAATGTTTTGTCCCATGACAAAACGAATATAGTTAATACGTGGCAGTCCCACCTAAGCAGGACTGCCTTTGCAATTTCAATTCTCACAACACATTATTTTGTTGCGAGAAGAATACAAATGATACAAGCCAACAGAGCAACACCTTCGATAAGAGCCGCACCGATAATCATCGTTGTACGAGCATCTTTTGCTGTCTCTGGTTGACGAGCTCCTGCTTCAAGAGCTGCCGCTACAAGAGGTCCGATACCTGTACCTACGCCGAATACAGTAATACCTACGCCTAAACCGGCAGCGAGCCATGCAAGTCCTTTTTCATCCATTGTTTTCTCCAAAAAAAAATTGGTACAGTAAAAAAACCAAAAAGGTTAATGACAAATCAACATACATGAGCGATTTATTAGCTCATAGTTCAATGATGCTCTCCATCAACATGATCGCCGAGCACCAATCCTGTAAACACCGCAGTAAGCATAGTGAAAATATATGCCTGAAGGAATGTCACAAGGATTTCTAAGAAATATATAAAGATCGAAAAGAGCGATACAACCGGCGAAACAGCAGCTGTATTGAAAAAGAAAATAAATCCAATGAGTGTGAACAAAATGATGTGTCCACTGGACATATTCGCAAACAAACGAATAGCAAGTGCGAATGGCTTCGTGAATATCCCAACCACCTCAATCGGAACCATAATCGGCGCCAACCACCACGGTGCTCCACCCAATAAGTGATGAAAGAAGGATTTAACTGCTCCTACCGGGCCCATCGCCTTGGCCGGTATAACAATATTCACCATCAAAAATGCTGTGATTGCAAGCCCTGCAGTCGTGCCGATCGCAGAAGTTGCAGTGTGTCCGCCCGGAAGCAAACCCACCAAATTCATCGCATATATAAAAAAGAAAACAGAAAGGAAATACGGTAAATATGCGGAAACAAGTTTGTCATTAGGGATATTTGGACGCACGACGGTGTCACGAATCATCATTGTAAGCATTTCAAGTGCATTACCAATCCCCTTTGGAGCTCTGTTACTTTTTTTATAGGAGCGATTTCCAATGATGAATAGCGCAATCACCACAACCATGGAAATCCATTGAAATACCACAAAATTGGTCGGTGATACATCCAATTGAATATGCGAACCATCTGTCTTAACCACATGACCGGCATGCAATTCGTATGTTCCTGATGCTTCAAGTGCAGACACATTCGGGTAGAATTCGAATGAACCATTATCAACGAAGACATAGGGCAGATCAGCCAAATGGTAGGAAAATAAATAGAAACCGCCGTGATCCCCTAAATTCTCATTGAACATGGCATTAAAGGTAAAACCTTCGTTCTGCGCATGTTCAGCATGCTGTGCACCATGTGATTGTCCATGTTGCTGTGGATGTTGAGCCGAGGAATGTTGCAGAGTAGAATCTTGCTTCATGACTGATAATCTATGATTTCGTTAATCGTGTTCTTTATTTGTTTTGCTCTTTTTCTCTTGTCTTGATTTTGTCTGATAGCACATGGAAATACATGATTTCCATAAACAGGTAGATGAATACTCCAATCGCCAAAGACAACACATATGCCAATTGCGGCATATGTACTATGAGGAGTGCCCACCAAGAAAAGGCACCAACTACCATGATCCTCAAAGACATGCTGCCAAGCACAATTGAAACAAACTTTTCAAATGGTTTCATGTAAGCTTTTCTGGCTATCAGATAGCCACCTAAAGCATTGATGAAACATACCACTTGTGCCAGTATGATCGCATATAGATCCGAAGGGGAATCGCTCACACGCTCATTCTTTATTTTTAGAAGGATCATTCGCATGCATTGCAGCTCTAATGAAATGCGTCATGCCTGCAACCGCTCCAAAAAAACCAAATCCGACCATTAACCAAGGTTCAGTACCAAATTTTCCATCCAGCCACCATCCCAAAAATCCGCAACCTATGACCGAAGCCGCAAGTTGCGAGCCCAAACCAATAAATGGCGCCAGATCTTTATGCACCGATCCGCGTGGTGGCTCGGGTTTCTTTTGAGGCATAATTGGTCTTTCTGTAATCAGATTCAGATTTCAAGTTGACAAATTACAGATTTTGCATGGAATAACAAATGAAGAGATATGAGTATTCTATGCTCTAAATGCTAGAGTTTGAAAAGTTTGCAAAATACTCATGAAAGATGTGGAAAAGTTTCAGTAACTCTCGCTTTCATCGGGGAAATTTCCGCTTTGAATATCCTGAATATACCTATGCACTGAGTCATCGACTCTCTCATGCAAGGAATCATATCTACGGACAAATCGAGGACTGAAGTCAATGGTGAGACCCAGCATGTCCGAATATACCAGAATCTGTCCATCACAATGTGGTCCGGCACCAATGCCGATTGTGGGAATTGCCAAGGATTCGGTGATCTTTTGAGCGAGTTGCATGGGAATTTTCTCCAATACTACCGCAAATGCTCCCGCTACTTCCAATTCCTTTGCATCTCGAAGCATTTCTTCTGCTTCTTCTGCATTTTGACCTCTAGCTCTATATGATCCGAATTGATTGATGCTTTGCGGTGTCAAACCCAAATGTGCCATCACGGGAATTCCGGCCTCAGTCATACGTCTCACGGCTTCGCAGACTCTGTGTCCACCCTCGACTTTTACTGCACTAGCACCGGCCTCTTTCATGAGCCGCCCTGCATTACGGAATGCTTCTTCGGGAGAAACCTGATAACTCATAAATGGCATGTCAGCCACTACCAATGCCCGCTGAACCCCTTTGACAACGGCCTTGGTATGATATATAATATCGTCCAATGTTACCGGAATGGTGGTTTCATGACCCTGCACGATATTTCCCAATGAATCCCCCACGAGGATCAAATCTATACCGGCATCATCCAAAATGCGGGCAATGAGAGCATCATAGGCAGTGAGACAAGATATGCGCTTGCCTTGTTTTTTCATGTCTTGCAATCGCCTGGTTGTCACTCTGCGCAAGGGCGCTGAATGGGTATGACGATCGGCATCAATGTGTTGTTCTGGGTTTTCCATGGGAACCTCATGTTTGAAGTGCAAACATAGATATTTCCCATGCATATTCCCTACGCTGATTCAGTGAGCGAGACTTATTGCCTCACGCAAAATGCTCCTCGATATTGCTTCCCATCAGCATCAGTTGCATTGAGATAATAGGCACCGGAACCAGAAATGGGGATTGTCAACACTGAATGTGCATGCGCGTGATTACTCTGATGGGCATATGCCTCACTACCTTTCACATCAAAAATGCGCAAAGAATGCAGCGCCGTCGGATTGGCAAATCGTACGATCACTCCGTTGGGAATCTCAGTAAATGATACATCTTCGAGCGAGATATTCTCATCAGAGATTTCTTCTTCAATATCTGTTGCAATCAATTCATCACCGGGTTGATAGGCAGTATAATAGAAATAAGTAAGCATCATTTCATCAGTTGTGCCTTCTCCCCAAGTCACTTCTTTGGGCGGCATCGATGGATTATGAGGATTTTCTTCCGTATTGTCATAAGTCACTTTGGATTCCAATACAGAGCCCCTCGGTACCTTTTGCAGCGTCTTAAATGTATATGCCATCTGCCAATGAAAGTCCCAATGTGGTATTGATATGATCGGTATGGTATCCTTCAATGTCCTGAGATTGATTTCAATGCTTTTTCCTAATAAATGCATATGAGGCATCACGGCAAAAGCAGTGGCATCATTGGGTATGGTAATACGCTGTGTGAATGTTTTCACTTGTCCGGGTGGAAGGCGCAATGGACCATCCACAATATTCTTATTATTCAATAATGGACTTATGAACACCTCTCTTGTGGAAGGAGCATCGGAATACACTAATCTCACTGCAGTGAAGTCTTGTTTGCCCTCTGTTCCAGCAGGATAATGGACTTGCAATATGATTCTTGCCCCTTTCTGAAATCGAACTCCGAAACCTTTGGGAAAGAAATATGGTTCAATACCTGGTACATATACTCCGATCAAATCCGCTGTGGAAGATCCCACTCCGCCGAATCCGGGATAACCGGGTCCGGGTGATTCGGCATCCAATTTCAGTGGTTTGGAGGAGGTATCTTGAAAAACAAGAACATGATGGACGATTTCGGGATTCCCGGGCACAACTTCAATCGCAGAGATGAACTCATCTTTTGTTGGTGATCCATCCAAGACAAAGCAGCGATACTCGTCATTTCCACCCGCTTTTGCTTGTGTTGCATAGACAGGCATTTGGGCGGTGAAGCTCGGATTCTTAATGATGGGTCCACTTGAAAATGCCGGTGGCTTCGGAGCATTGGCAATATCACCGGCAGGAGCATCATTGCTCACCCATGCAATCATGTCATTGATTTCAGCATCTGAGAGCGTTTTTTGATGCGAATAGGAACGGAATTTGGTGTCGGCAGGATATGGAGGCATGGAACGCGAAGTGATGGCTTGTAATACTGAATTCTTCTTTGAAGCCACTTCTTCATATTTCATGAGTGAAAATGGAGCTATGCCACCATCTCTATGACATGAAGTGCAATGCGTGTACATGGTCTTAGCAATATTTGACGACCAAGTGGGAGTATTCCCAAATATTGGCAACATTGACAAAGTCATTGCAATCAGTAGTATTATTGTCTTCATTTATGTACCATAGTTTTGTGTCAACTCTTGTAATTTACAGCAAGTTTCGATTTGGACAGAAAAATGTTCTCAAAGTTTAATATCAATCAATGAAATCCATTTTCACATATATGTTCGGTTACATTCTGTTTTTGTTACTATTCGTGCTTCAAGCAGATGCGCGTATTCACACAAAACAAACAGACGGTATGCTTATCATTCATGCCACTCATAGTGATCTCCTGAAAGCTAATTCACGAATGGGGTTTACGATGGCTCTTCCACATGCAGCAAAGCCAACAATCACTGTTGATGTACATGCATGGCGCGAATTCAAAGGTGATACAAGTCATGGAATCTTCATTCCAACCATTCAAAAACGATCAATTTTCCGTGGTATCCAAATAGCTGACTTTTCTTTTCATCCAATCAAACAGGATGAGAATAATACATGGTTGATTGCAGATTCATTCAGCATAAACATTGCGACTCCTGATCTTGCTTCTTCTATATATCGGATTCCATTTTCAGAAAAAGGACTCCTCGCTCATATCATCAATCCACATCATATTCCGGGTTCACGCATTTCACGGAAAAAGTCGGAATCAATCCTGTCCGATCATTGGTATAGCGCAAAGCAAGACTATGTGAAACTCATCACCAAGCAAGATGGTATCGCTCATGTGAAGATGCGTGAGATTCTCTCCAAACAACAAAATTGGAAAGGCGAATCAAGCGCGCAATTGGAACTGTTTTTCAAAGGTGTATCTTATCCCATCGGTATCATCGATCAAGATGGCACAGTGGATGATGATGATGTAATCATATTTGCGGCGCATAGAGCTGAAGGTGATACAACATGGAGAAATTATGTCACTGATGAAGCAAGTTTCTTCTTGACTCTCAATGATGTACCAACTGCAAAAAACAGACTCACTGCATTTCCTCCAATCATGCCGATACTTTCCGATACCGCAGTAAGGGTGAATATCCATCATGAAAAGGACACGGAATTCTATGCCGGTGATGTGATCAGTCCTGTGGACTATCGCTATCTGTCTTCTGATTTTTCAACAGGCAAGAATTTCTTCTGGGAAAAAATCAGTACAATCAAATATTTCCGCACATTCATCGATACGATCATAGTTCCTCAGTCAATCACTCCAATGAATGTTCGCATTGCATTTCATGGGGCAAATGACCGGCCAAGCATTGAATTTGAACATCGATATGACATCTTCTGGAATAATGCACTCATCAAAAGAGATTCATTTGGTGGATTTGCCGATCATGTCACGAATATTGAAATCGCTCCATCACAAATCACACATGGTCCGAATATTCTTCGCATTGAATCGATTCCTGTTTCTGATACACTTGTCACCGAATCCTTCATTGATTATGTGACCACTTCTTCATTGTCACCACTTCGTCTATTGAATGGAACTTTAGCATTCGAGGATTCACTCGCAAATGCTGTATCGATGACATTCACTGATCTTCGAAGTGCTTCATTCATAGTTATAGACACTGCTCGCAAATTGTTCACTCTTGAAAATGCCAATACTTCCGGAAATCAATTCAATGCAACTCTTTCGGTTCTTCCCGGAATATTTCAAGGAATGATTGTTGATTCACTCGCATGGGTTTTCCCGGAAATACATGCAGTTCCCAAAAGTTCATTGCGTGATTCTTCTCGACAAGCTGATGTATTGCTGATTTCACATCCTGCTTTTCTTCAAGCTTCAGAGCGCTTGGCGCAGCATAGAAGATCGCAAGGCTATTCCGTATCAGTGATTTCAAGCGAGGACATTTACAAAGAATTCGGACATGGTTCTAAAGATGCACATGCAATCAAGAATTTCATCAGACATACACATCGCTCTTGGCAATTTCCAGTTCCCGCTTATATCATTTTTATGGGTGATGCAAGTTGGGATCCACTCAAACTCACATTCAAGGCACATCAAGAAGATTTCATTCCCTCATTTGGTTTTCCAGTAAGTGACATTTGGTTTACAATGCCAAGCAATGATTCCATTGATCCGGAACTCATCCTTGGAAGACTAAGTGTTAGTTCTGCCGTACAAGCCGAGAAAGTCGTTGATAAACTCATCCAATATGACTCCATTGGTGCAGCACCTTGGATGAAGAAGTTCATTTTTCTCTCGGGTGGTGATGCAGATGACCCATTCTTCCATAATCAATTTGACGGTATAGCTCCTTTTGTTTTGGACCCACCGATTTCCGGTGATTCCATTCGCATTCGCAGATTAAACAAAGTCGGAGGAGTGGATGAAAGTATCGCAACACAAATTCGATCTGCAGTGAATGATGGTTCACTTTGGGTGAATTTCGCAGGACATGGCTCACCAGAATATTTCGAGCTCGATGGTTGGAGAGCGCAAGACCTCAATAATCCGGCGAGATATTTCCTGCTCACGACTTTTTCTTGTAATTCGGGAGCATTTGCCGAGCCGACAACAGTATGCAGAAATGAGTCATATGTTCTTGAAAGTGACAAAGGAGCAATCGCATCTGCGGGGAATACTTATACAGGAATCACTTCACCGGACTACTTCAATTTTGTCTCGATGTTTACGGCACTTTCAAAATATGGACTCCGCAGAATCGGTGATTTGGTTTTTGCAACAAAGATTGGTCAAGGCACAACAATAGATCCTTTTTTCCGCAATGCCATGATGCAGTTTTGTTTGATTGGAGATCCACTCACGAAACTTGCAATTGCATCTGATCCGGATTACTATGTTCGCTCCGAAGATATAAAAACAGATCTTGTAACTGCAATTGATGAAAACTTCACGATTAAAGGTATAATCCGCAATCGCGGAACGATGGATTCTATTCCTGTCATGATACAATGTATTCGCAGTGTTTCTGATAGAAAAGATACGCTCTCAATTGAGTTTCCTGCATTTGCTCTTGAGCAGGAGTTCAGCTTTACTTTTCCAACACTGAATCAATCCGGAATACATGGAATTGAACTCAGGATTGACCCTCTGAAGAATATCGTCGATGAAGATATTATTTCGAATAATGTATTGGCATTTCAAATGAATGTCTATGCAGCTTCACTCACAGTGATTGATCCTCTTCCGGGCTGGAATGTGCAAGGCGATAAACCTACATTCAGATTTCTTCTGCCGCTTCGCAATCGTGAATTCACTTCTTATGACTTGCGCATTGAAACACTCGATGGATCCGTGATCACGGGATTTTCTGGAACAGAATCTGCACAACTTTCTTTCGGTGAATTGCATGTGGATTGGACACCGAATGTACAACTCACGCCCGGCGGAAATGCTCAGGATTATATTCTCTACACAAGAACATTCGATGCAAGGACCATTCAATATAGTCCATGGGAAGTCACTCCATTTCATGCATTACCACAAGCAATAACAGATACTGCATTCGTTCATGTAGATCATCTTGCATCCATTCCTGAATCAAAATCAAAGAATCTTGTTTCGAATGCCAAATCAAAAGCTCTGTCACTCGGTGAAAACTCCGTTAATCTCCTTATTGAATCTTGCAATGGGGGCGAAAATTATCGCTATGGTTATCTGAAATTCGGCAATCGTACTTTCATTGAAAGAGTGAATGGTTCGAAATGGAATCTCTTACATCTAAAACCATTTGATAGCATAGGAATATATCGTGATTTTGATGCTTTTTATGGTGCTCAGGAAGATACATATCGGGCAGGAAATAGTGGTGATTTGATTCACTATCTGCGTGATTCTGTGGAGCAAGGAGATCACATCGCAATCAGTGTATCCGATGGTTCATTCCGCGGTGCAATCGTCACACCTAAAGGAATGTCGGGTGATGAGGAATCACTGATTGCCACTTTGAAAGAATTCGGTGCAACAACTATTGATTCGGTGTTTAAAGGAATGCAATATCCCGATGGATCAAATATTTCAAAGGATGACCGCTATCGCATTTCTTATGTGTTTTATGGCATGAAGGGCGGTCTTTCCGGTACGGCAAAAGAAGCATTCGGTTCTTATACCGATACGCTTTCTTTGAATGTGGAACATGCGATTGCTTTTCGTGAAGGATCATATTTCTCAGGACCAATCGGACCCGCAATTGAATGGAAAGAGTTGTCGATACAAGATTCTCTTCGCGGTCAAGGTGAGATTCAGTATGTACTACATGGTTTGAATGGTGCCAAACAAAATTCCATGCCATTGGATTCATCAGATGCTGGACAGTTTTCACTTCTCAATATCGATGCATTACAATATCCTTATCTGGAAATTGCAGTAAGAATGAAAAGAAGCGGTAGAATTTCCGGTCCACATCTCAAGACATTGAATTCGATTTATCGTCCGGCAGCTGAACTTGCCGTATTGCCCACTTCATTTACAGTGAAAGGTCTTGAACAAAGAATTGGTTTGCCGATCAGAGGTGATAGTATGATTTGTTCACTCGATATCTTCAATCTTTCCATGCGTCAGGCATCGCAGTCCGATATGCCATTATGCATCATACAACAACCGATAGGTGGTGGTGGAAATACGGAATCCACCGTCGCACAAATTCCGAGTATTCCTAAGGATTCACCCATTTCTTATGAATCTCGTGCTTCAACATTTGCACTAGCAAATGTTTCGGAATGGACGGCGCGCATTAATTGCGATCAATCAAAAGCAGAATTGTTTTCATTCAATAATACTGCAAAACAAGTGCTCACGATTGGTGAAGACATTGAACCACCAACCATTGAGATTATTGCAGATGGAAAATTAGTGCGCGAATATGATGTTGTGGCACTGAATCCCCGCATCACGGTTCGTATTTCAGACAATTCATTTTTGCCAATTGATACCACAAAAACCTTCATTCGCAATAATCCGTTTGCCTTGCGTTCAGATACTAAGATTCGTGACTATTCCTTTGTGCGAGGTACTTATGGCTCTGCAATGAGAGCTGAGTTTTCATATATACCCGAGAATCGATTTGAGTTGGGTGAGAATATCATCTATGTGGTCACCGAAGATGCATCCGCGAATAAAGACACACTTCGCAGAACTGTACTTGTCGTACTGAATAGTTCATTGAACGAATTGAGTACTTATCCGAATCCTGCATTTAGTGGTTCAGATATCTCATTTGAAATGAATTATCTTTCGCAGATAAAAGAAGCTACCTATTCTCTCACGATAGCGGATATACGCGGTGCCATTCAGTATCGAAAATCTGGTGATATCTCAATCGGTAAAAATACACTGAAATGGAATGGAAGAAATGATCAAGGTGTGTCAATGCCACCAGGAGTCTATGTCTATAGAATTGAAGTTGTCGGAGATACATTCATAGCGCCATCCTTCGGCAAAATTATCATCACGGAATAGAGAATCAAGTCGTTTCACAATATACTTTAAACGAATTCAAAATGGCTTGCCAACCGGCATGGAGTAATTCATCAGAATGTACTTGTTCTGGGTCAAAGACTTCCGTCATAAAAACATGCTCACCCTCTTCCTGAAATGTCACTCGAACTTTGCGCTCATCCCCAACCATATATGCGATGACTGCATAATTTTGAATTTCATCATAGATTCCCCAAAAGTCAAAAATCACGCTTCCATCTTTTGCTGACATCGTGTACACAAACTTGCCATCGACTTTCACATCATTCTGAGCTTTTGGACAATGCCAATCTTCAGATGCTTGATTCCACTGCGTTATATATTTCGTTTGAGTGAAGCAGTTCCACACATGAAATTTTGTCTTTTTGGATGAAATTGCTGATGGTAATAGGTATGATAGTTATAGAGTAGACAAAAAAATGCCTCATCATCGGGGGGAAGTGATGACAAGGCATGCAGCATAAAGAGGAAGTAACGGCTTGCGCCGTTGAGCGGGAAACGAGGGTCGAACTCGCGACATCAACCTTGGCAAGGTTGCGCTCTACCACTGAGCTATTCCCGCAATCCGTTCTTGAACGGGACACAAAACTATATGTTATCCCCATATCATGCAAACACTTTTTTCAAAACATAGAAATAAATCCTTTACGGCATTTTTCTTTCAATTCATCCATGTCAATGGTTTTTCCTAGTTCATTAGACATGCAAGTCACTGATTTATCAGGAATTCCGCATGGTATGATCATATTGAAGATTGAGAGATCATTATTGACATTCAAAGCAAAGCCATGTGAAGTGATCCAGCGTGAGCAATGAAGTCCAATCGCACAGATTTTTCTTTCTCCTTCGATCCATACTCCTGTTTTTCCTTCGACCCTTCCGGACTCAATTCCATATTCTGCAAGCACTTGTATGATTATCTCTTCAATTCCTCTCAAAAACCAATGTAGATCTTCTTTGAATTGCGATAGATGAAATAGCGGATAGCCGATGAGTTGTCCGGGATTATGAGCTGTGATATCTCCACCGCGATTGATGGGAATCGTCTCGATATTCATGGCGGAAAGCACATCGTGACTCACTGACACATTATGTTCTCCACCTTCCCTACCGATGGTGAGTACAGCCGGATGCTCACAAAATATCAAAGTGCTTTGTCTATTTCCTTTTTGTATATCACGCACATATTCTTCCTGTTTTGCCCATGCCTCACGAAATGGTATGAGTGACCAATCTTCAATGATGATCTTTGACATCCTATGCTCCGTAATGATGCGGAAAATTACGGATTATTCGGGTCAATCTGCCCTTCCATTGATGTTGCAAACAGTATCAATCACAGAATCGCCAATGATCACAAATGGGATTGTAATCGCAAATAGTCCATTTACTTTTGGAGTAATTCTCATTCTAAATGGTGCTAATTTCTTCCCTGCTTCCAAGTTTACCCCTTGAACATTCCCCGATATCAGCACATTACAAGTAAGATTATCAGCATATGGTAATAGTGCACTAATGGTACATGCTTTTGATGTATTATTCACTATCGTACACCACGCTTCATTGACCACTCCCAACTTTGCATGATGCATTGAAATATCGGTCACATAAATACCACTCTTCACATAGACATTTGCTTTGCAGATTGCAGTTCTTTTTACATTACCTTTTCCGGAATAGGAAATGTCGGCCTCAAGTCTTGCTTGCACTTCCTCATTCTGCGTATCGGAATTGCTTCTAATTTTAATGCCGAAACTATTTCCAGGTTTCAATGTGATTGATTGATTGACTTGTTGTACTAATTCGAATGCAGATGGATCATCACCCTTGAGTGTGAGATTACTAATCACGGCTGTTTCATTGCCATAATTATGGATGCGAATGATTGTATCTCTCACTTCTCCAAATGGAATGCTTCCGAAGTCGATATCTTCAATCCAAACCACTGTACCGCTATTAACGATTGCAGTGAGCGGAATGAAAAAGTTTTTCCAATCATTGATTACAAGCGTATCATGAAATCTCCCTTCATATGGGGCATTGAATCGGATCGGAATGGACTTACTATTCCCCAAAATTCCTTTGTGCGGTAAAACAAATTGCATACTATCGGAAAACAATGAAAATCCCTTATTTCCATGTTTTAGTTTGATGGATTTGATTGGTATAGTGAGAGTATCCGATGAATTTTCAATATCTATATTCTTAACAATTTCATTGGATGGAAACTCGGTTTCGAATGCCAATACCATTGGATTGAGTATTAGATGTCTTCGATACAAAGAATCAGTGGTAATGGAATCAATCACCGTGCCTGTTCGATCTACTGGAACTTCATTCACGGGAGTGCATGAAGAGATTGTGAACATCATGAACATGATAATACAAGCGAAGCCAAGAATAGTTATGTGACTATTATCGAAGCGTGATTCGCGTGCCATAGGTGATTCCTGCTTTTTGTGTGCTGAACACCTGACCTTTGTATGAGTAGAATGTACTCATGCCTTCAATCCCACCAATCAAGGTGATATGACGCGTAAGATCATATTCCACTCCAATTGTCATGCGTGCCATAGGACCTGTTTCCATTGCCCCGCCACCAACTCTGATGAGTGGTTTGAAAGCATTGCCAGCATCAAAGCGATGTTGCCAACCAATCATTGCCCATGGCGCATGATACGTTTGATCATATTGTATCGTATAATTATTTTCAATTCCGGTGAATCGTTGGACAATGGATTCCTGACCAACTTCAACAAAAACAGCATCTTCTTTTGAAAGATCATATTGGAAGCCGGCAGACACATTATTGATGAATGGATTAAAGTTCGGTGTGACTTTTTGATCCACGAATGAATGTGTCGTAAATCCACGAAGGGTGAGTGAAAAGGGAGAAGTTTCTTCTGAATGAATGATTGCTTGCAATTCCTTTTTCGGAATATCGATTTGCTGAGTATTATTCGGCACAATCACATCAGCTGGTGAAGGAGTAAATATTTGTTGTGCAATTTCCGATGTCAGCTTTCCTTCAGCATTGGAATTGTTGATTTGATTATCATCTTCAATCATGCTTGCAGCATTCATGTTTTTGGTAACCGACATAGCAGATCCAATGCGCTTTGAAGGCATATTCACTATTTGCGCATTATTCGCAGCATTGACCACCGGACTTTGCATGATTTGTTGAATGGGGGCATTCTCTTGTTTCATCATTTGAACAATTTGCTCGGACTTATCAGTATTGAATGCAAAGTACATTCCTGAAAGCGTCGCGCCGAGCAAAACAAACATGAGCGGCTGTACGACTTTTCCAATCCATGCAGTTGCTGAGGCCACAATACCGGTCGATAGAGGACTATTCAATGAAGCACCAACGGTTATAGCGCCAACTCTTCTCATGATTGATTCCTCCAATGCAAGAGGAGGAGCAATCAGATTGGTGTCCATATGTCTGCGAACCGTGAAATGATCCTGCATTTCCTGACGCAATTCCGACTGCTGGGATAACATGGCAAAAAGTGATGGTTGTAATGCATCGGGTAATTCCCCATCCATATACAATGTGATCATTTCCGAAGGACTGAATTGTGAAAATTCCTGACTCATGGTATTTTAATCAATGTTTGTATAAATCATCTATAAATGGCTGAAGAATCACTCGAATCTTCTGCTTTGCTCGATAAATGCGCGTGCGAACAATCGGCATGGATGTCTCAACGATTTCCGCAATCTCATTATAACTGTAGCCATACATCTCACGAAGCATCAATACCTCTCGATAATCCTCGGGAAGCATTTCAAGAGCCGTGGAAATCAATCGTGATAATTCTTTCTGCTCATATGGAGTGTCCAATGATGGAAACTCAAAGTTTTCAATCGTGATTGTGCTCTTATTATATTTCTTTGCCTTTTCATTCAAACTCAAATTGCGCGAGATCTTCAGCAAATATCCCTGCACATTTTGTATTTCCTTTCCTGAAACACCCATTTCGTAAAATCGTACGAATGTCTCTTGAAAAATATCATCTGTAGCCTGAATATCACCGAGTATTTTCCGACAATAGGAATAGATCCGAGGTGAATGTCTTTTATATAACATACTCAAAGCTTTATGTGCACGATCTCCACCCCCACTGAGCATGGTGTACAGTTGTAAATCCGTACATTCCGTAAGCTCGGTGGATGCAGAAGCACGGGACCTATGAAATGATCTGTCCCCGTTCATTTTGAGCATCCGTAAAAACTTTGCAAAGACAATTGTAAAGAGTGAAATATCAAGGATTTGTTACATTCAATCCTTTCTTTCCAATATCGGTTCGATAATATCTGTGAGGATAATGTATGTCAATAAGTCCATTATATGCATTATCGATTGCTTCGGAAAGCGTTTCACCGAGTCCACATATACCCAACACTCTACCGCCTGCGGTCACAATTGAGTCATCGGACAATGCTTTTGTTCCGGCATGAAACACTCGGACATGTTGAATTTCCGAGACTTTTCCTAGCCCATTGATGGGATATCCTATCTCATATGCATCCGGATATCCGCCTGAAGCCATCACCACATTGCAAGCAAATCCTTTTGCTCTTGATTCCATGGCACTTGCGTCTATTGCACCAATGGCCGCTGAATTGAGTAGTCTGGCAAGATCACCCTGAAATACACTCAAAACCGCCTGCGTTTCTGGGTCTCCGAATCTGCAGTTAAATTCTACGACTGATGGTTTTTCATCTTCAATCATGAGTCCGACAAATAAACAACCCACAAAAGGATACCCCTCTTCGCGCATTGCCTTCAGCATTGGCTCCACGATTTCATCTTGAACCCTTTGCATCACGACTTCGGTTACGAGCGGGGCAGGCGCATAAGCTCCCATCCCACCGGTATTCTTACCCAAGTCCCCGTCTTTTGCGCGCTTATGATCCTGAGCAGGTGCAAGCAACACAGCATTATTACCATCTGTGATCGCAAAGACAGATGCCTCTTCACCTTTTAAGAAATCTTCAATCACGATGCTGGAACCTGCCTCAGCAAATAGACCCGAAAATATCTCATCAATCGCTTCATGTGCTTCATGATGCGTTTCGGCTATGATCACGCCTTTTCCAGCGGCAAGTCCATCCGCCTTGATAACAATCGGTAATGCTCTGTCATTCACATATGCATGCGCTTCATGGGATTGCTCCTCCGTGAATCGCTCATAGCCGGCAGTCGGAATACCATATTTCTTCATGAGATCTTTGGAAAATCCCTTGGAAGATTCAATTCTCGCGGCCTTTGCCGAAGGACCAAACACTGCTATGCCATTCTTGCGTACATCATCAGCCAGACCCTTGACAAGTGGTGCTTCGGGTCCAACAATAACCAGATCTATAGCATTGTGATGACAAAATGCAGTGATCGTGGCACTATCATTCAGAGACAATGAATCCACAATGGTGGCAATTCCGCGCATTCCGGGATTTCCGGGAAATGCAAAGAGCTTATTTATTGATGGTGATGCATGAAGCCCATAAGCTAATGCATGCTCTCTGCCCCCGGAGCCAATCAATAATATATTCATGAGATTATTTTCTGTTAGTGTGACCGAATACAATTTACAAAATGTGAACTTAGTAAAGATGCTGAAACTTCTCACATTTCGAACCATTATATTTGCCAAATGAATCCACGAATCATCCTCATATTGTTTTTACTACTTCCTCTCACGGGATGTCCTCATATGCTGATCAAGCAGATAGAGGATTTGAAGCCACCCGCAGGATATAAACCGATCTATCAGACATCGGAAAAACCTGTGGATTCAGTATTGAGAATGGTCCCTTATTCCGAATTGAAAGCACTTGCATATGACTCCATCCTACAAAAACTGGAAGTAAATGCATCATTTTCCGATAGCATCAGCACATTACCGGCCTCTGCAATTTCCACTTCACTTCTTGGCATTGATGATCGCAATTATCCGGACAGCATCATCCTGAAAATTGGCGTCAAAGATGAAAGAGGTTTCTTTGTGCGTGGTCTGGCGGGTCCTGACAGGAAAAAAGTAATCACAGGAAAAGATTCAATCTGGAGATTACTCATTGATTCGTGCGGAGCAAATCCTGGTCAAATTGGTCTTTCACGATATTCAATACGCGAGATCAATGAGGATTCCCGGAAACCCATTGCGATATCGATGGTACTCGATCATTCACCATCGATGGGCGAAATGCGGGCAAGAAAATTACAAGAAGCTGTTCGTAATACGATGGACATGCTCACCGATGAAGATGCAATTTCCGTAATCAAATTCACCTCAAAAATCCACCGAGAAATCCCGCTCACTAGTGATTATGAAACCTATACTTCTCAGCTCAACATTGATGGCTTGCGAGGTGAATCCGCCATACCGATTCGCGTCACATTCAATGCTGACACCATTGTTGAACAAGGATATGGCGGTGGAACAGCAATCTATGATGGGGCGATTGCGGGAATTGAGGAATTGCAAAAGATTTCCAATACACGCAGAGTGATGATTGTTTTTTCAGATGGCGGCGACAATTCCTCAAAAGCCGATCAAGACTCGGTTATTCGATATGCCAGAACTCATGGCGTGAATATTCATACGATTGCTTATGGCATCACCGATGAAGAACCACTGCGAGCGCTGGCTGAATCCACGGGCGGAAAATTATATCGCATCTATTCCACAAAAGAATTTCCATTTGTATTGGCAGATATCGTCAAAAGCATGAAGAATCATTATGTGATCAGTTATGCCCCACCGATTTCGGCAGATATTCATCGCGTTTTCGGCATCGTCTCACTGCGGAAGGATCTTGTGTCTGCATTCCGAGGTTCATATGACAAGTCTATTCTTCATGCATGGGATGCAATAGGAACCATGCATTCAGCATTGATAGAATTCGAAAAGGGTAGTTCAGCCATTCCGGCCTCGGCGAATCAAGTCTTGCAAGATGTGTTTTATTCACTCAAATCTTCTCCCAATATCACTCTTGAAATACGAGGTCATACCGATGATATCGGCAAAGAAGAAGACAATGCACAATTATCACTTTCGCGCGCGCAGTCAGTAGCTGGCGCATTGATCGCCAAAGGTATCAAACAGTCCAGACTCATCATAACGGGCAAGGGAAAAAACATGCCGCTTGTTCCAAATGATTCGGAAGAATCTCGAAAGAAAAATCGTCGCACAGAATTCATCATCAAACAAAAATGATTGTCCTATTTATTGCATTTCTTTTCATGCATGGCATCATCCATGCACAGAATCCAATCTCCGTCGGGGAAAGAGGAAGTATATCCATTGTCGAAATCACAAAAGACTCAGCAAATTATACATTGAAACTCTCAAATTCATCAGTGTTCTATATAGATTCCATTAGCATTGGTGGTGATATACAAGTCTTTCAGCGCCTCACGGCGGACAGCATGATTTGGCAAGGAAATGGAAACGGGATGCTCACCATTCATGGCTTGGCGCTGGCAGGTTCTGATAGCATGACCTTGGCTCATATCAAAGGAATGAAGGAAGATTCGATTACAATTGACACATCCATCATGATTCGGATTTCATCATCGAATACACCGCTTCCCTATGTGCGATTCAGTGTATTATCGGACAATATTCCGAATCCCGTTATGCGAGGAGATGTGACCACTTGGTCTTATGTGATTGATACACCCGGTATTGTCAGCATCGCAATCATCACTTTGGATGGTCGAATCATCGAAGAATTCTCCATGATGCAAGACCGAGGAATGCATGATTTTCAATTCATCCCGAATACATATACCTATCATCCGGGTGTATATGGCATGAGACTTATCACCGGGCAGGGCATCTTTCATAGATTATGGAATGTGTCGCCATGAGATATCTACTTCTACTGCTCTGTTCCACATTCTTGATGCATGCTTCCGAATCTGATTCCGTGCCAAGAAGAATCCCAAAGCTGGATTTGGAATCGCTCTCTCCTGATTCCTTCATGGTGGAATCAGATATCGTGAATATGTCAGCGGGTTGGTTCCCAAGAGTCGGAACATTTCGTTCGATAGAATTATCCGGTTCGGATGGCTTGATATTTCTTGATGGCATATTTCATCAACACTCAAATATTTCTGGTGATGTTTTCGGAATGTCCGGACTTACATTCAACAAAAACACTGGCTATTCCATTGACGACCGCATTCCTCTTCTACCTTTTTCCTCAGAGGAAAATGATGAAGATTTCATCGAACAAGAATATTCCACGCAATATCTACGAACAAGATTTTCCATTCCTGAATTGGGTATGCTTCTACGCATAGGACTCGGCATTCGATTTGTCAATAGTATGCTCTTCGCCGAGGACAATTCGAAATCCTATCTCAATCTTCAGAACTCACTTGCTCCATTACATGAATTACATGCAATTAGTCTTGATGAAACCGAATTGATGAGTCATGTGTCATTCGAATTACCATTCTATGGTGCATCACTCGATCTTCTTGGACAACAATCCTATTCATTCTACTCGCTTTTCGGCGGAATGAATCTCAATTATGTGCTTGAATCCAATCTCACTCATCAATCTATCATCATGCAGGGTCGAGATGAGATCCGATATCCAAGCGGATCGAATATACTCACCCTTCAAAAGCGATCATTCATGCAGGAAATTGAGCGCATTCGGATGTCAATCGAGACAGGACTCGGCTGGGAATTCGGCTTCGGACCACTACATCTCGGTTTTGAGGGATATGTGCTTATGCCTCTGAATTCCATCCTAAAAAACCATGAATGGAATACCATATTCATCGGTCTTCGCTCCAGCGTCGGGATTTCCTTCTGATTACTTGCCTTACACATCAAGACAGAATTCCTATCTTTGTGCATTCACAAATGCATGAAATCCACTATGAATGTCCATTCCTCAGTACTCGGCCTCATCGGCAAAACGCCGCTTGTCAAACTCAATGCGATTGCGCATGATATTCCTGCGACCATCTATGTGAAGCTGGAAAGTCGCAATCCCGGTGGCTCCGTGAAAGATCGCATCGGCATTGCAATGCTCGAAGCAGCTGAAAGAGATGGACTTCTCAAACCGGGTGGCATCATCATTGAACCCACGAGTGGAAATACCGGAATTGGTCTTGCGCTTGCGGCAACATTGAAAGGGTATAAATGCTTATTCGTGATGACAGACAAAGCTTCCCAAGAACGCGTGCGTTATCTCAAAGCACTCGGCGCGGATGTGCTCATCGTGTCAAGTGCAGCAAAGGCCAGCTCGCCGGAATACTATTTCAATACCGCGCAAAGACTCGCTCAGGAAATCCCGAATGCAGTGATGCTGAATCAATATGATTTTTATGCGAATCCTGCGATACATGAAGTCACCACCGGACCCGAAATTTGGAATGATACCGATGGAAAAGTAACACATTTTATCGCCGGTATTGGAACGGGTGGTACGATTACGGGAACAGCACGCTATCTCAAACAACAAAATCCCAATATCAAAGTGATTGCCGCAGATCCCGTTGGTTCTTGCATCAAAACATATAAAGAAACTGGTCGTATAGTGGAAACTCTTCCCTATCTCGTGGAAGGCGTTGGTCAAGAGCGCATACCGGGCAATCTCGATATCACGCTCATCGATGATGTGATGAATATCAATGATAAAGAAGCCTTCAATACGGCTCGCAGACTGGCTCGCGAAGAAGCCATTTTCTGCGGTGGATCAAGCGGAATGAATATCGCGGCCGCCCTCAAACTCGGGAAAACTCTCACGAAAGATGATATCATTGTGGCCATCATATGTGATACCGGTGAGCGATATCTCACAAAACATCATTCCGATGAATGGCTGAAAGAACAACATTTATTGGATGATGAACGCCTTACAGTAAAAACAGCACTTGCCGTGAAATCTTCTTCCAAAGACATTCCTAAGCTGCTCAGCATATCATCTGATGCAACAGTCGAGCAGGCATTGCAACTCATGCAGGAATATGAGATTTCAGAAATGCCCGTGATTGATGATGGAATTTCCGTTGGCACTTTGCGCGAGAATAAACTCATGGCAAAAGTTATTGCGGATAGAACAGTTCTCTCAGCATTGGTCAAACAAGTCCAAGAGGAGCCCATGCCGGTTCTTGATGCAACGAAAGATATACAAAGCGCAATTAGCCTTCTCAAGACGCATCATGCAATTTTGGTTTCGGATTATGGTTCTTTGTCAGGCGTGCTTTCCAGACATGATATCATTGATTTCCTTTGATGCATATTCTTGAAATATTCGGCATCATTCTCGCAACTGTGATTGGAATGGAAGTGATTGCATGGTCATCGCATAAATTTCTTATGCATGGTCCGCTTTGGTTCATTCATAAAACGCATCATACACCAAGACATGGCCGATTTGAACTGAATGATGTATTTGGAATCATATTTGGAACTGCCTCAATTCTCTGTATCCTTTTGGGCATTGACACATTTTCTCCCCTCTTTTGGATTGGCATCGGCATCAGCGTCTATGGCGTGCTGTACTTTTTTGCACATGACATCATCGTGCATCGTCGCGTGAAAATCGGCATGCGCATGCGGGGACGCTATGCCGAGGCGCTCAGAAAAGCGCATCTCTTACATCATAAGACTGTCACGAAAGACAATGCCGAGGAATTCGGTTTTCTCTTCGTGCATCCCAAACATCTCAATCAGAAGTGATTATTCACCGGGTTTTTTGAAGACAATATCTTCAGGTATGATCAATATTGCTTCATCGAGCGGTTTATTGGCTTCAATCTTCACCGCAAAGGTTCTCATCTTCACGCCATTTGTCATGGTTTCACTTCTCATGACTAAATTTCCCCAAACGGAATATGTTCCCGAGAAAGGAATCGTTGGATGCGTGATTGTCCAGATATCACATGCATAGCCAAGAACGGTATCAGTAGCATTTGTTTTCACAAGTCCAATCTCTTTTTTCATGCTATCGGAAATCGTCGCAAAATTGATTCCACCTGCATCTGCATATTGACCGAGCGACAGTTTTGTACCGGTTCTCTCTTGTAAATCGAGAGTTGTGAGTACGCCATTCATTGAGATACTTTTTGAATGAACTTTCAAATTGAGATCCTGCTCAACCATGCGAAAGCCAACTGATTCGGTCACTTCACGCGCGCCATAATTGTCGAATGCAACGGTGATCTTAGTGCGCATGCCATCCATTTCTGAAAACAGCAAAAGTTCACCGGAACGCAATTCATAGCGTTTGGGTATTTCTTTCTTTACAAGAATTTGTTTTTTGCTCTTCTTTGGTTTCTGCGCATGAGCATTGAAAGAAACAAATAAAGCGCAAATAATGATACAGATAAATCTTGTCATGATGATTCTCAATTCATGTTCAAACGACTAAAAATATAACGCCAGAAAAATGCTTGATCTTCGATGGTTTGCTCTATGGATTTTCCGGTTCCATGTCCTGCATCGAAATCCACATGGAGCATCACGGGTTTGTCTTGCTCGGGTCTTGATTGCGCGATTGCCACGAATTTCTTTCCATGAAGTGGATCCACCCGCATGTCGAATTCACCCACACTGACGAGCATCTCGGGAAGAGGCACGCCGGCCTTGATATTGTGATAGGGTGAATACTGCAATAGCGTTCCAAAATCTTCCGCTTTGTCGGGATCACCATATTCAGGAATCCAATATCTCGCGATGCGGAATTTATGATAGCGAATCATGTCAAGCAGGGGCACCTGACAAATAATCGCGCGATAGAGATCGGGTCTTTGCGTCGCAATTGCACCCATCAGCAAACCACCATTGGAGCCGCCTCTTGCGACAATCCGATTCGAGTTCGAATATTTATTTGTGATGAGCCATTCGGTTGCGGCAATCATATCATCGAATGTATGTTGTTTTTTCTTGAGCATGCCATCCAAATGCCAAGCTTCGCCATATTCATTGCCACCGCGAAGTCCGACACGAACATAGATTCCACCGCGCTTCAGAAATGATGCATTATATCCCACGAATTCAGGACTCATCCCGATATTGAATCCACCATAACCGGTGATCAAGACAGGATTATTTCCATCTTTCTTGATGTCTTTTTTATGTACGATAAATAACGGAATCTTCACACCATCTTTGGATTCCACGAATTCAAGTGATGCATGTATATCGGTGAGATCCATTGGGATTTCATCTTGATAATAGAATTCCCAAGTGAGTTTTTTACCATCAAGTTTATAGATTTTTTGCGTAGCTGTGAATGATGAGATGGAGACATAGACAATATCTTCATCGCGATCATAGCTCATGGAAGCAACATTACCAAATTCAGGTAAAGTCAATTCCTTGATGAATGCACCATTCAAATCATGCACCATGATGCGTGACATCACATCTTTTTTGTCTTGAACGAGTAAGTATGTACTCGTCACATCAAATCCTTCAATAACGGTTTTACCTTCCGGCACGAGCACTTTTGCTTTTTCGAATTCCGGACTCTCAAGCGTTGATGTTGCGATGTAAAAATTGGGTGCATCATGATTGGTGAACCAATAGATGGTATTCCCACGGAATTCAGGATAGGATTTATACTTCTCGCTTGAGTAGATCACGCGGGGTTTGTCTGAACTTCCAATCTTCCGAATTGAAATCGTATTACTATAAAAATCACCGGTGCTCCACACTTGCACTTGCTCATCTTCGGGTTCATAAATCGAGGCAAAATCTTTGGCATCTGCCGGTGCAAGTAATTTGATGGCATCAGTAAGGGGTTTACCGAGTGTATGTTCATAGACCCCAAGAGGTATTTGATGTTCAATCAATTCTTTTGTTCGAGGAGTGATGAATACTTTTGATTCATCTTGTTTCCATGTGAAATTGCTCACGCCGGGAAGTGTCTCACCGATTTGCTCTCCGGTTTTTGCATCAATAATGCGATAATCCGTGATTTCAGCGCCTTTTGTTTGTGTGGCAACTGCAAGTTTGCTTGCATCTTTATTGATCACCACACCCGAGATCGCGGTTTTTCCGGATGGATCAAGTGCTACGGGATCGAAAAGTAATTTCTCCTTCCCATTGATCAAAGCATAATACTTGAATTGCAATTCACCTTTTTTTCTGCGGGAGAAAAACACATTTCCTTTTTTGATTCTTGGCGGTGAAGTGACATCGCGATCAAATAATATGCGAATCTCATCATTCAGGCCGGGTACATCCGGCGCGGTTTTTTTGAGATACTCCATCGTTGCATCATGTTGCTGTTTTGTCCACGAAATGACTTCCGGATTTTCTTTATCTTCCAAATGTCTATATGAATCTGTGAGCATCACGCCATGCAAGGTTTCTTTGACGAGTTTTGGAATATTTACCGGAGGCGTGAATTGTTGAGCATTCATGGTATTAGTTGCGAATATCAAAAAAAGAAATATCAGGGTTGTGGAGTTCATAGACATTTTGTTAATCGTGGCAAACATACTAATCCTGACAATCAGTTAAATAGAGACAATTTATTTGAGCGTGCTTTTTCTAGTGATATTAATTGCTTTTCAGAATTTCTGCGAGCATAGTCGAGTCTGATGCGTTCTTGCTCATTCTTATTCTCTTTCATGAATGCATCTTTATGTTCGGTTGAAATGAGTTGTCCTGCTACGGGCACGGCTCTTGATGCATCCAGAACATGTATAACAGTTCCTGGATATGAAGGAGCAATCTTTACGGAAGTATGCACGCGAGATGTTGTTGCGCCGCCGATCATAAGTGGAATATTCAGATTTCTTCTGTGCATTTCTTTTGCGACATGCACCATCTCATCAAGTGATGGAGTGATGAGTCCAGAAAGACCGATGATATCGGCATTGCAGGCGATAGCTTCATCCAAAATACGCTCTGCGGAAACCATCACGCCGAGATCCACGACGCGATAATTATTGCAACCAAGCACGACGCCCACGATATTTTTACCGATATCATGCACATCGCCTTTGACTGTTGCCATGAGTATCGTACCATTCGGAGCCGATGCAATTCCCGCCAATTCTTTTTCGGCTTCCATGAATGGCGTGAGATATGCCACAGCTTTTTTCATCACGCGGGCGGATTTAACGACTTGTGGCAAAAACATTTTTCCGGCGCCGAATAATTCGCCGACGATATTCATGCCGTCCATAAGCGGACCCTCAATCACGGCAAGTGGAGAACCCAGAGATTGTCTTGCCTCTTCCATGTCTTCAGTCACATGCGCATCGAGTCCTTTCACGAGTGCATGATGTATGCGCTCCGCAATAGGAAATGATCGCCATGCTTGCACTTCTTGGGCTTGAGTGTTTTCTCCCGATGATTCCGCTTTGAGTTTTTCGGCATAATCCACGAGTCGCTCGGTGGAGTCGGTTCTGCGATTAAAAATCACATCTTCCACAAGTTCCAGGAGCATCTTGGGAATATCATCATAGATATCGATTTGTCCGGCATTCACGATTCCCATGTCCATGCCGACTTTAATGGCATGATATAAAAAGGCCGAATGCATCGCTTTGCGAACGGGTTCATTACCGCGGAATGAAAATGAGAGATTCGACACACCACCAGAGATTTTCGCTAGCGGTAAATTCAGCTTGATATATGCCGTTGCATTGATATAATCCATTGCATAATTCGCATGTTCTTCGATGCCGGTTGCAACAGCAAATATATTTGGATCGAAAATGATGTCTTCTGCCGGAAAATGCACCACTTTGGTCAAAATGCTATATGCTCGAGAACAGATCTCTATTTTCCTTTCATAGGAATCTGCTTGACCCTTCTCATCAAAAGCCATCACGATGACGGCCGCACCATAGCGACGCACTTGTTTTGCAAGCGCGATGAATGCTTCTTCGCCTTCTTTGAGTGAAATCGAATTGACGATACTTTTGCCTTGCACGCATTGAAGTCCAGCTTCGATCACAGACCACTTTGATGAATCAATCATGATCGGAACGCGCGCAATATCGGGTTCACCTGCGATGAGATTCAAAAGCGTGCGCATTGCATTCTCGGAATCCAGCATACCTTCATCCATGTTCACATCGATGATTTGCGCGCCGGCTTCCACTTGTTGTCTGGCAATACCAAGCGCTTCATCATAGTTATTATCACGAATGAGTCTGGCGAATTTTGCGGATCCCGTAACATTCGTTCTTTCGCCAGCATTCACAAAATTCGTTTCGGGTCTGAGAATGAATGGCTCCATGCCAGAAAGGCGCATCAGTGGCTCTTTTGGAGTCGGTATGCGTGGTGACATCGTTTTTACGGCTTCGGCAATCTTCCCAATATGATCAGGCGTGGTTCCACAGCATCCACCGACGATATTGATAAAACCTGCTTCCGCAAATTCTTTCAATACATCTGCCATTGAGTCAGGTGATTCATCATAACCACCCATTTCATTGGGGAGTCCGGCATTTGGATATACGCTGATGAAGCAGTCAGCGATGCGTGATAATTCCGCGAGGAAAGGTCGCATTTGATCTGCACCCAAAGCGCAGTTCAAGCCAACGCTTATGAGATTCGGACAATGTCTGATGGAGTGCCAAAATGCTTCGGTGGTTTGTCCCGACAATGTGCGACCGCTCATGTCGACAATCGTGCCCGAGATCATCACGGGAAGCGAGATATTCAATTCTTCGAATAGTGCATCAATTGCATAGATCGCGGCTTTACAATTCAAGGTGTCGAATACGGTTTCAACGAGTATGATGTCAACACCACCCGCAATCAATCCACGCAATTGCTCGGTATATGCATCCACAACTTTTTGCCACGTTGTTGCGCGATATCCAGGATCATTCACATCCGGAGAAAGTGAAAGTGAGGTATTCAGTGGTCCAATGGCACCGGCAGCAAAACGAGGTTTTTCAGATGTTGAATATTCCACGCAAGCCTGCTTTGCAAGCTTCGCAGCATGATAATTCAATTGATATGCAAGGGATTGCAAACCATAATCGGCCTGTGCAATCGAGGTTGAACTAAAGGTATTTGTTTCGATGATATCAGCGCCCGCGGCGAGATATTGTCTATGAATATCGAGAATGATATGTGGCTGAGAAAGTACTAAGAGGTCATTATCACCACGCACATCATGATGATGATTGCAGAGCATCGAATGAAACTCGCCGGCACTTTCACTGCTTCCGCGAAAATCCTCTTCTTGCAAATCATGCCTCTGAATCATGGTGCCCATCGCGCCATCGATGATCAGGATGCGTTTTTTGAGAGCCGATTGAAGGGTGGTATAGATTGAATTCATATTGCAAAATTAAGAAATTGATGCGCTTCAAGAGTGAAGTTCTCAATAACTCAAAAAACATGCAGAAGATTTCCTTTCTCATTGTAATTTCTTCAATTGCATTGCTCTTCCCTTAAATTACCATAGTTTTGCAATGCGATCCATTGCTTTGGAATGATAGTTCGGCCGTCCAACTGCTGTATCCTCTCCTCATGTTCCTCCTGCCATGCTTCGCGCATGATTCTTATTTACACGTACAAGGAACGAATGAACTTTACAGACATGCCTTTGAATGAAGCCCTACAAAAGGCTATCAAGGCAGAGGGATATTCCACGCCCACACCCATTCAGGCGGAAGCCATTCCCTCGATTTTACAGGGTAGCGACATCATCGGATGCGCTCAAACGGGCACAGGAAAAACAGCTGCATTTGCATTGCCAATTTTGGAATTGTTGGGTTCAGAACCCGTCATAGACAGACAAGACAAAAAAGACAAAGGCAGAAAAAAACCAATTCGTGCATTGATTCTTTCTCCAACGAGAGAACTTGCGCAGCAAATTGGCGACAGTTTTTCAGCTTATGGTCGCTATACAGGACTCACCAATACCGTTATTTATGGTGGTGTTGCCCAAAGCAAACAACAACAAGCAATGCGCAATGGTGTCGACATTTTAGTTGCAACACCGGGTCGCTTGCTCGACTTGATGAATCAACGCATAGTATCACTTTCATCTGTATCCATCGTGGTACTCGATGAGGCAGATCACATGCTTGACATGGGTTTTATCCATGATATCCGCAGCATTATTGATACATTACCCGCAAAAAGACAATCATTACTCTTTAGTGCAACAATGCCTCAAGAGATTCAACGATTGGCCAATGACCTATTGCATGATGCCAAGCGCATCGCGGTGGATCCCGTTTCATCGAGTGCAAAACCAGTTGAGCAATTGGTGTATTTTGTTGACAGAAAAAAGAAAATCGATTTACTTCTGCGCCTGATGGACACATTGCCAATGACTTCGGTGCTTGTCTTCTCACGCACGAAACATGGCGCTGATCGCATCGCTAAAGACCTTGGCAAAGAAGGTGTACCATGTGAAGTAATCCATGGTGATAAAACGCAAACCGCTCGTCAGCGAGCACTCAATCGCTTCAAGGAAAAACGCTCACGCGTGCTTGTTGCAACAGATATCGCCGCTCGTGGTATTGATGTTGAACAATTGCCATATGTGGTGAATTATGATTTACCCGATGCAGCTGAAACATATATACACAGAATTGGTCGTACTGGAAGAGCAGGTTTGACTGGCGTTGCGATTTCTTTCTGCTCGAATGATCAGCAAGATGTCTTCAGACAAATCAAGAGGATCGCCGGAAAAGATGCCATCAAATCGATGTCAGTCGAAGAGGCATTCAGGCGAGTACCCAGTTTTCAAGGTGGTGAACATCAATATCCCTCACAGAAAAAAGAGCGCCCTGAGCGTCCCTCTTTTGAACCGGAGAAGGGACTCAGCAGAGCGGGTTCTGCGGTGCAATCCATATTGAAAGGTCAAGGCTCCAAAAAACAAGAAAGATCGCCCGACATAGAGCGACTTCTGGAAAAAGACTATGAGCCTCGCAATATTCAGGAATCCATAGCGGCCAGAATGAAAGCCGAGGGTGTGCCGAAAGACATCATTCTCAGAACAACGGGAATCAATCTAGACATCTTCCATAAATTGTGATTCAAAGCCGTCCTCGTGACGGCTTTTTTGTCTTTTAACGCAACTTTTCACTAATCATGGGTGTTGTTCGTCTATTCGCGGTCAAAATTTTCTAACATCGTTATAAACAGTCAATCATGAATTTCACAAAGCTCATTTTCACGGCATTTGTTCTTTTCACATCCATTTCTCTGCAAGCACAAGACATTGTCATTCGCGGGATTGTGATTGACAGTTCCTCAAAATCTCCGATTCCCGGCGTTCGCGCCGTACTTCTGAAAGACGGTGAAAGCAAGCCCGTCGCGGGCGGTGTAAGCGAAAGATCAGGTATTTTCTTCATCAAAAATGTCTCACCCGGCACTTATACACTCAGCGTGCAATCGATCGGTTATGCGAAATATGCGAAAGCAATTTCCATTTCCACCGGAAAAGACACCGTGAAAATCGGTACGATTCGCTTGGGTGAATCCGGGTATCTGACCGATGAAGTGGAAGTGACTGCAGTTGCGAATCGCATTGAAATGAAGGGTGATACAACGGAGTTTACTGCTGATAGTTATAAAACTGACAAAAATGCCTCAGCGGAGGATCTCATCCGCAAACTTCCCGGAATGGAAGTGGATGCCTCCGGTTCCGTGAAATCTCAAGGCGAGCAAGTTCGTAGAGTACTCGTTGACGGAAAACCATTTTTTGGCAATGATCCCGCGGCCGCACTCAAAAATCTCCCTGCTGAAGTGATTGACAAAGTGCAAACATTTGATGCAATGAGCGATCAATCCGCATTTACGAAGTTTGATGATGGAGATAGAACCAAGACATTAAATATCGTGATGAAGGCCGATAAGAAGAATGGTCAATTTGGTAAACTGTATGCTGGTTATGGTACCGATGAACGCTATACCGGTGGCGGAACGATCAATATCTTCAATAAAGATTCCAGAATTTCCATCATCGGAATGTCGAATAATATCAATCAGCAGAATTTTTCTATTCAAGACATTCTCGGTGTGATGGGTGGCGGTAGTAATCCGATGATGCAACGCATGGGCGGGATGATGCGGGCATTTAGTGGGAGTACGGGAATGGGTGGAAGAGGTTCTCGCTGGATGACAGGCGGTGGTGTGAGTGATTTCATGGTTGGTCAAAGTGATGGAATCACACAATCACATGGTCTTGGCGTGAATTATACCGATTCATGGGCCAAAGGGCTCAGCGTGACGAGTAGTTACTTTTTGAATTATAGTGATAATTCCGCGACACAAGATGTGAATCGACTCTATTTCATTGATGATACAACCACACAAAATAATTTCCAGAATAACAGTAATAATTCTCTCACAGGCAATCATCGTTTCAATGTGAGAATGGATTGGACAATCGATTCCATGAATTCGATTTCCATCGAACCACGCTTGACTTTGCAATCAACAGAACGAGATTATCTTTCAGAGAATATCACGCTTACCGAAAGTTCGATTCCAATCAATTCCTCGAATACTTCAACTAATACCGAAAATACCGGCTATAATGGTAGTCTTGACATGTCTTACAGACATCGTTTTGAAACCGAAGGTCGTACATTCTCGGCTTCAGCCCGCTTGTCCGGAAATAATAATATCGGCTCAGGAAGAAACAATGCGGTGAATGAATTTTTCCGCACTGTCAATCAATCTGTATCAGATACTTTGAGACAGGACATGCCGACTGAGGGTGATGGATATAATGCATCGACGAATCTTTCCTTCACAGAGAATCTACATAAAGATGGTCAATTGCAATTGAGTTATAACTATGCAATCAATCAAAGCACCAATGACAAAAAGATTTTTGATTACAATGTAATTACTGGAGAATATTCAGCACTGAATTCGCTCCTGTCAAACAATGCACTTACCACCTATGCAACGCAAAGACCAGGTTTGATGTATAAGTATAATCTCTCCCAATCATCGAATCTATCGCTCGGCGTGGATTATCAAATCGCACAATTAACAGTGGATCAATCATTTCCGACAGGGTTTAATTCCACAAAAACATTCTATAATGTGCTTCCGAATCTTTCCTATCAAATGCGTGATGGCATGTCAAGCAATGCGAGACTCAGTTATCGCGTTTCAACCCAACAACCATCGCTTTCACAATTGCAGGATGTTGTTGACAATACCGATCCTGTTCGTTTGAATGCCGGTAATTCAGCATTGGTGCAAGAAATAAATCATGAGATCCGTGGAAATTATGGAACATTTTCCATGATGAGTGGTCGTGCATTTTTCACGATGGCATCATTGACGCTCATTGATGATAAGCTATCAACGGAATCATTTATCGCGACAAAAGACACGATGCTTCCCGGCAATATTCTTCTCCGAAATGGTGCGCAACTCACGAGACCAATCAATGTCAGTGGTGCATTCAATGCGAGTACATTCATCACATATACTTACCCGGTTGAGCCATTCAGCGGCTTCAAATTAAATGTAAATTCCAATCTTGGTGGCTTCTTCTCTCGCACTCCGACGCTCATCAATGGTTTTCGTAATGATGCCGATAATCTTGCAATCACGCCATCACTCGCGCTTGTGAGCAATATCAGTTCTGATCTTGATTTCTCGATTTCATGGAGGACGGCATATACGATCGTGCAGAATTCAATTCGCAAGGAATTGGACAATAACTTTGCTATTCATACTTTGTTTGCGCGATTCAATTGGATTTTCCTCGGTGGTTTCGTCCTTTCGGGTGATTTCAATTATACGATCAATGATGGATTACAAGGCGATCTGAATCGTACGATTCCTCTGCTCAGTTTAGGTATTGGAAAGCGTTTCTTGGATGATAATGCGGAAGTCAAATTATCCGTCTTTGATGCGCTCAATCAGAATCAAAGCATCAATCGTGCTGTGCAGGCCAATTATATTGAAGATTCACGCACGAATGTATTACAACGCTATTTCCTCCTGAATTTCACTTATAATCTGCGTGCATTTGGTACACCTCCAGCAACACCCCCGGGTGGTGGAATGTTTAAGATGGGAAATTGATATATCATGTTATACCAACCACAAGCACCTCGCAAACCTGGTAGACATGTTTTCAAGGATTTGTCCTTGAGAGAATTGTCGGACTATATCGATTGGACACCTTTTTTCATTTCATGGGAAATGAAGGGTTCATATCCTGGCATTCTTGATGATGCCGTCTATGGCAAAGAGGCTACGAATCTTTTCAATGATGCCCATGCGATTCTTGATCGCATCATTGAGTCTGGTACTTTGCATGCCCATGCGGTATGTCAAGTCTTTCCGGCGCAATCAGTGCATGATGATGATGTGGAATTATACACCGATGAATCTCGCACGCAAGTTTTGGCAACACTACATTTTTTGCGTCAGCAAGCTCAAAAAGCATCCACGCTTCCCAATATCTGTTTATCTGATTTTATTGCTCCGAATGATTCCGGAACCCCTGATTATATGGGCGCATTCATTGTGACTGCGGGCATAGGTTGTGATGTACTTTGCAAGGAATATGAATCGCAGCATGATGAATATTCTTCGATCATGGTAAAGGCCATTGCGGATAGACTTGCCGAGGCATCAGCTGAGTATTTGCATCAGAAAGTGCGCAAGGATATTTGGGGATATATCGCTGATGAAGCACTCGAGAATACCGATCTCATCGCTGAAAAATATCAAGGGATTCGTCCTGCACCCGGTTATCCGGCATGTCCTGATCACACAGAAAAGCGTACTCTTTTTTCCCTTTTGAATGGCGAAGAAATTGGTATTTCACTCACAGAATCACTCGCCATGATGCCGGCAGCATCTGTATGTGGTTGGTATTTTGCGCATCCCAAGGCGCAGTATTTCACGGTCGGAAAGATCAAGAAAGATCAAGTTATAGAATATGCTCAAAGAAAGAACATGAGCATAGAAGAATGCGAGCGTTGGCTTGCGCCGATACTTACCTATTAATAGTTTGAGGGTAGGGGTTGTAATATCACGATTGTTTCAAGCGTTGGTGTTCCGGGGAACATATCAAAAGCTTGTGCTGAAACAGGGACATATCCATGCTTCTTCCATTCTCGCAATGCTTTTTCAATTTCATTGATTACGCTGAACACATGAATCACAAGCACGGGATTGCGTTTTGCAATTGCCCCAATAACTCCATTCGCAGCTCCTTGTCGAGGTGGATCAAGCAGTATCACTTCAGATGTTTCATCTGCATGAGGAAGATGCGAAAGAATTGTACTTCTCGTGATAAATGCTTCTTTGAAGTGCATAGAACCTATATCATGTCCGATTTTCCTTCTGCGCTCCACCAATTGTTTTGCCGACCCAATTCCCGCTTTTGAAGAATCTATGCCATAGACCTCACTGAACATGTCTGCAAGGGCATGGGAGAAGAGTCCATAGCCGCAGTAGAGATCAATAAATCGGGTTCTTCCCTTGGGATTAATCCCGGAGGAAGGAAATGCTCTTAATCTAGCCAACATCATCTTTATCATCGGTACATTCACTTGTGAGAAAGTAAATGGGCTTATGCGAAATTTTATATCATTGATGGTAAGTGACAATTCATCGAAACCGAATAATTTTTTGATGCGCATCGTACCCGGTTCGAGTGATTTTTGATCGAGATAATAGTCTGATCGAGTGGGATCATGATAGATCCAAGCCGAGACGATTTTGTGGGTGGTTTTTGCGAGCATTTCACCGAGCATTTTCAATTTGCGAACGATTTCACCATTTAATTCCGCAACATTGAAGATCACCGCTTTTTCACCTGTATCACGAATGATGAGGAAATTCAGGGCATTGCTCAATTCTTGATATGGTTTTGTGAGAAGTTTTTTTCCGATAAGTTCAAAGACCATATAATGATCTTCGGGTTCGATGGCAGATTTCGCGATAGACATTGCGCCTTTTTTCGGGAATGTCAGATATTGTTGATCCCCGAATCCCAGCATCAATGATTGACCATTGAAGAATACTTTTCTGCGTGTTGTTGCGCGATATGCGCGGGGTTTTGGCGATGGAATAAGCGGTAGAATCTCACCGGGCAGACCATGTCTTGTCCAGAACTGCGTAAAGGCCGACACCTTCACCATTTGTTCTGTCAAATAGGGATATTCCGCTAGCGGCTCGAGTCCATGATGCACAGTGTCATTTTCGGGTCTTTCTGGAAGTGCCATCAGAATCGAGCGTGAAAAAGCATCATCCAGCATAGATTTGCGTCTGAACGGCTTATGAAATCGCGGTTGTTCATCTACTTCTTCTTCAACAAAACGTTCTTGTTTCACCGCTTTTTTCTTCACCGGTTTCGGTTTGCTTTTGAGTCCTAGATAAAATGGCGTATTTCCTGCCGTCTTCTTCGGTCCTGCCGTCTTCTTCGGTGTGCGTATTTTCTTTCCTTGCGAATCTCTCTTTTTCATGCTGGCATTCAAGTAATGTGAATGCAAAGATACCGAATAAACGGAGGAATCACTCCTCGGCTTCGCTCGGAGCACACACCTCGACTTCGCTCTCTCATCTGCTCCAGTCACTCCTCGGCTCCGCTCGGAGTACAATCATCGGCTCCGCTCGGAGTACAGCCCCGTAGGGGCGAAATAATAATAGCCCCAGAGGGGCGAAATCACAATAGCCCCAGAGGGGCGAAATAACATCGGCCGAATTGCAAACATCACATTCGCATCATAATTTCAAATCGCATCGAAATCGTTTTTTTATCCAAACATATATTTTGCACACAATGTTTTATGCCGCTCCTCCGGAGCTATTATGATGTCGCCCCGCTGGGGCTGTTGTGATACCGCCCCGCTGGGGCTATTACGATGTCGCCCCGCTGGGGCTATTGGGATGTCGCCCCGCTGGGGCTGTTGTGATTCCGCCCCGCTGGGGCTATTATGTACACCGAGCACAGCAGAGGGTTGCCCGTTTCTTGACTATGCTCAAAATTCAGGGCGGGGTGAGACTCTTTATCGTTTTCCATTCCATTCTTCCATTTCATTTGCAATCCTACATGTTGATTTCTATTTTTCCCGCCCCCGCCCTCGGCGAACCCTTAGTACAGAGAAATGAAGAACTCACCACTCATGCTTCGCATGCCACCATTGCAAAAAAAAAATATATGAATTTTCCTTCCAGCAAATAAAGCATAATATAGAATCGAATGTTGTTTTATCATGACAACAATATAAAAGTTGAGATTATATTTTTCAATAAGATCACAATATCAATACAATATCAAAAAAGAAAAATCAGCAGTTTCACATCGAAATACATAACCCTACAATTTGATAAAGTATCAATTACTCTGAGGTAATATCATCCAGCTAGATTTGTAGAATTCATTTTTTTCTAGCTTCAAAGAGGTAATGTATGAATGTACTATTATTCGTATTGATTGCATTAGTCATGAATACCGTATTGATTTTCGCGCATAGTGGGAACACAACAAATAATATATTTTCATATGCCAGACCTCTTCCGAAAGAAATTGTTACCACAAATCTAGTCTTTGACCCAGCATTAAAACCATTTTATCATGGTGTTGCATCTGGTGATCCCCTTCAGAATCAGGTGATTTTATGGACCAGAATCACTCCTGACAATGATGGTCCAACTGAAGTGAAATGGTTTGTGGGAAAAGATCCAAACTGTTCGAACATCGTACTGAGTGGCACCATAACAACAGATCAAAGTAAAGATTATACTGTAAAAGTTGATGTTGGACCACTAGAACCGGGTACTACATATTACTATAAGTTTTCGGGTTTGGGGAAAGAATCAATCATTGGAAGAACAAAAACTGCTCCTTCAAAAAAAGTAGATGCACTTCGATTTGGTATTGCATCATGTGCAAATTACCAACAAGGGTATTTTAATGCTTATGCAACTATGGCTTTGAGAAATGACCTTGATGCAGTACTATTTTTGGGAGATTATATCTATGAATATGCAGAAGGAGGATATGGATATTCCAAGGCAGTTGATAGAGGTCATGAACCCAAAGGTGAAATAGTCACATTATCTGATTACAGAATACGATATTCATTTTATAGACTAGATCCTGATTTACGAAGATTACATCAACTGCATCCGTTTATTGGAATCTGGGATGACCATGAAACTGCAAATGACTCTTGGCCTGGTGGAGCAGATAATCATAATCCGTCAACGGAAGGAGATTGGCAGCTTCGAAAGATAGCCGGCGAAAAAGCATATTTCGAATGGTTGCCAATTAGAGAACAGTCCGTACAAGGGAAAATATATAGAACCATAAATTATGGTGACTTATGTGAAATCTTCATGCTCGATACGAGATTGGAAGGGCGCGAGAAACCGCTTGGTTCTAAAGATACGAATTCAAAAGCCATAGATACAGTCGAGTGGATTAGTCCCAATAGAACATTACTTGGTACTACTCAATATGCATGGCTCACGCAGTCACTAAAGTCATCAAAATCACAATGGAAAGTGCTTGCAAATCAAGTGATGATGATGCCTCTTTCCGGATTTACTAATCTTGATTCTTGGGATGGATATCCAGCCGAAAGAGAAAAATTACTGAGATTCATCAAGAATAACTCGATAACAAATACAATTGTTGTGACTGGAGACATTCATTGTACTTGGGCTTCCGATTTACCGGTAAGAGCAAATGATACTTCCTATAAACCTCAAACAGGTGAAGGCGCAGCAGCAGTTGAGTTTGTCACCCCAAGTATATCATCGGCAAATATCAATGAATTACAAAATACACCGCCGAATTCACCACAAAGCAAGTTGATTGCAGGACAATTAAAATTTGTCAATCCACATATAAAAGAAATTGAACTAGATAATCATGGATATATGATACTTGACATTCAAAATGATAAAGCCCAAGCTGATTGGTATTTTGTTGATTCCACAAATACGAAGAATAAAGGTGAATCATTCTATAAGGGATATGTAACTCAGTCGGGAAAAAATTCTTTAAAGCCTGCTGCTGCAAATATTCCAACTCGACTTGGTGGACCCGCAAATCCAGGCGAACTTCCCTTGAATATTGAAGACGGAATGTCAAATTCACTCTTGGTTATAGGAAATTACCCAAACCCCTTTTCTCAATCCACACTTATTCACTATGCAATTGCTCAACCATCATTTGTTTCAATTACAATCTTTGATATTAGAGGTTTTGAGGTAATGAAAGGGTTTACGAATATTGAACATC
>CANLII010000019.1 GCA_947491315.1 Ignavibacteria bacterium | reverse complement strand
CCCGCAAGCAATGATGGTAGCTTCTTTTTATCGATGCCACCTGCCTGGGAAGCTGTATTAACTGATAATATCAGTAATACAAGGAGAAGCAATTTTTTCATAGAATATATATAATAGTGAAAAATAGAATGTTCTTTAGATGTAGCAAAATATCAAGAAATACTTAATTGACAAACCTTAATTTATTAACATTGACTACTTAATTGGGATTATGTAACAGTAGAAGAATCTGTCAGTTCATTGTATAATGTTGACTAGAAGACAAAGAAAAACCCGAATGCCAGAAGGCAATCGGGTTTATTATACAATGAAATGGGGATAAAATCAGGGTCTTGTGTCCCAGAATAATTTATTGGCTGTAGTAACTCCTGATGGAGTATTGGGATTATACAAACGCTCACTGATTGGATACAAGAATCTGCGAGGTGTTGGCCCAACAGCATCTTTGGGAGTTGTCAATGAAGGTATTCCTGTTCTTCTCCAATCGGCAAAGACTTCAGGTTGAGTGTACATGGCAATATACTTTTGCTCCATGACATGTTGCTGAGTCAATGCGCCTGAAGGCATTACTTCTGATTTGGCTAAATAACCGGTTACTTCGGAATCTAAGACACCTGCCATTTTCATGGATGCTTTTACAGCATTAATGTAGGATTGCTTTGCCTCGGCATCTTCGCTTTGACCAACTTTGATTTCAGCTCTGATGAACATCATTTCCGCATAAGTAACCATTGGAACAGGTGAACTTGAACTCGCAAACAGTGGACCGGGCGTACAATCATCTGTAAACTTCCCATCTTTGTCTGCTGTGATATAGGCATCTCTTCTTGGATCTTCAAATCCATTCATGAGCTCAATCAATTTGATACCTACAGTCATATAACCGCTTCTTTGCGACATAAACTGAGAAAGAGGATTCTCACCCGTTGGATCTTCGGCAAATGTCACCATCGCATCATCTGCATTGTCACCGATAGCATTTGCAATGGCAGTCAATGCGGCAGGACCATTTCCGAGTCTCCAATGATAGCGAGCTTTCAATGCATGGGCAGCTTTAATCCATTTCGCCATATTACCACCATAAACAACATCTGAAGATGCATCAGGTTTTAATGTGCTTGTAGTGGATGCACAATCTGCGATAGCATCATCTAACATTTTTTGAATGCCTGCATAGATATCTTGCGCTTTGTCATATTTCGGCTTAAGATTAGAATTTCCACCCAAAGCTTCGCTGAATGGTGCATCGCCCCAGACATCGACAATCTGACCATATGTCGCAGCCATCAGAACTCTTGCAATTCCACGATAATGGGGTGAATTACTTTCAGTTGCTTTTGTTTCAACGATTTTCATGCTATTGAGAGATGTCTGATAAATTGTTTGCCATGGATTGTCAGCATCTGACTCAGTTTGTTGATATCGATTAATCACCTCAAATTGGCGATCGACGCCTTGGAAATATTGCATCCAAACGCCTGTGAATCTACTGAGATCACCTCCTACGACATACGCCATGGAAACTTGAGCTGATGGAAGTACAAGATTGATTGGAGCATCAACGGGATTATTGGGATCCACATTGATCGTATTGTCAACCCAAGAATCGCAGGCTGAAAAAGTCAGCACTGAGAATCCCAGAATGATTGATAAAAGATATTTTTTCATAATTAAGTACCTATCTAATTGTATTGCTGTGAAAATGGTTGTTTAGAATCCGAGATTAAGACTGAATACATAACTTTTTGTATTCGGGAATTGGAAATAATCCATTCCTTGACCATTGCCATTTCCGATCAAACTTGTTTCAGGATCGATACCGGTATATGGTGTGCTAAGCCAGAGATTTCTACCTGTAAATGAAATGCCAATTTTGGAAAGCATTGAACCTTCAAGCATTGATGATGGCAAATCATATGATACAGTCAATTCACGCAAACGAACATAACTTGCATCTTCAATAAAGTCTTCGGATTGATTACCAAATCCTCCGCCATTCCCTAGATACCATGCCTGACTTAATGCAACTGCTGTGTCATTCTTAACCCATGTACCATTCACTTGACGCACTCCTTCGAATACAGTCAGAGTTCCACGGTTTTCTGTCTCTTTGGCAACACCATAATTAACCAAAGCACCTCTTGTACCATTCCACATAACACCACCTGATTTAATATCAAGCAATGCTGAAACTGTTACACCTTGATAACCCAAAGTAAGTCTTGTACCTGCAATCCAATCAGGATTGATATTACCAAGCTCACCTTCTTCACTACTCACAACAGGATAACCATTTGCTCCGATGACACGATTTCCTTGTTCATCTCTTTCCCATTTTCCACCAAAGATGGTACCATAGGGTTTACCTGCAACTGCACGAATTTGTGAACCTGTGAAACCATTGATATAGATATTCTCAACGCCTTCAGCAAGAGAAACAACTTCACTTACATTCTTTGACCAGTTTACATTCAAATCAGCAGTAAATCCATCCATATCGAAAAGACGACCACCAAGCTGAACTTCAATACCTGAATTCTTGATACTTCCTGCATTCATCAATTTGCTTGTATATCCACTTGATGCTGCAACAGGAACTGCAAAAATTTGATCTGTTGAAGTATTGTCATAGTAATTCACATCAAATGTGATGGAATTATTGAACAATCTACCTTCCAAACCGATTTCGATTTCTGATTTCATTTCAGGCTTCAAATCAGCTGCGCCAAGAGAACTTGACATTTGGAAACCTGCATTGCCATTGAATGGGAATGTGATACCATTTGTCCAACCATCAGCAAAACCTGCCTTAGTGAAAAGTGTTTGCGTTGCATAGATTGGAGCATCTTTACCAACCAAAGCATAGGAAGCGCGAAGTTTTAAGAAATTGATTTCTTCGCTTGGCCCCATGAGTTCTGAAAGAACTAGACCAACACTTCCCGATCCAAACATGAATGAATTATTTGCAACAGGCAATGTGGTTGACCATTCATTTCTCAATGTTGCATTCAAATACAAATAATTCTTGTACTCCAATCTTGCATCTGCATAGAGGGCGGATGTGCGCTTTGAAACAAGTGATTGACCCGGATTCAAAGTACGCGCATTGGACATGTTATAGAAACCGGGAATCACGAGATCATCACCGGTAGCATAAAGATTTTCCAAATTTTTGGAATACATGTTCTGTCCAAGCAACAAACTTCCTTTCAAATCTTGATCGAAATCTTTACGCAATGTCACGATAAGATCACTTGTAAGATCACTATTGAAATATTGATCTTCAATGATACGACCGGCCACATAAGAATTGGAATTCACTGCATAAATTTGCTTTCTGCGATCAGAATAGAAATCCTGACCTACACGATACATTACGCTGATCCAATCTGCAGGTTTATAATCTGCTTGTGCATAAGCAACAATGCGATTGACATCATCAGTAAATGGAGTATTGTTCACAACCCAATATGGATTGTCGAATCCAAAGATTCCGCGATATGTTCTTTGATTTCCATCTGCAAATTGATATGCTTCTGAATTTTCTGCACCATCAACACCATTTGCATTATCAAATGTGATTGGTGTACGAAGAAGACCCAACATTACACCTGAGATATTTGAACCCTGCTGAATTCTCGTTCCACCGGATTTGGTATAATTCACAGAACCGGATACTTTTAATTCAGTTGAAAATGCATGATCACCTGACAAACGAAGTGTTGTTCTCTCGAATGTATTCTTTGGAGTTACACCTAACTGATTCATGTTTGAAAGAGATAGATAGAAGTTTGACGATGTACTTCCACCGGAAAGTGAAAATGCATTTGTGGTTGTATAACCTGTGCGGAAGAAATCTCCAAGATTGTCATATGGAGTCACTTGAGTTCCTGTTGCAGCAGCAGGGTTACTTTGACCAACTATTCTACCATTCTTATCCCAAATATAGGTTGGATCCGCAACCCATCTTAATGTGTCCAATGCTGCACCCCAAGAGCGAGGTTTCTGGTTCGCTGGTGTAGCAATCGGAGAACCAATCTGACCACTTAAACCTTGACCAAATTTTGTTTGATGTTCAGGCAATTTGTTTACTTGATCAATACCAAGGGATGTTGAAAATGTTGCACTCATTCTACCAACTGTTGAGCTTGACAAGCCCTTCTTTGTTGTGATGATGATCGCACCGGATGCAGCACGAATACCATAAAGTGATGTAGCGGCAGCACCTTTCAACACATTCACTGATTCAATATCATCAGGGTTGATGTCAACCGCACGATTTGAATAAGCAACTCCACCCAATGAATTTTCGGTATTCAATTGAGAATTGTCAATAGGAATACCATCAATAACGAACAATGGCTGATTATCACCTGTGATTGAAGATGCACCTCTGATACGGATATACGAAGAACCACCTGCCGCACCAGTTGAATTTGTCACCTGGACACCGGCAATCTTACCGGCCAAACCGCCAACGATATTTGCTTCTCTTGATTGAGTCAATGCACTTCCATCCACTTGTTGCGTAGCATAAGTCAAGGAACGCTTTTGTTGCTCAATACCAATTGCGGTTACAACCACATCTTCACTTCGTGTGGCATCATCTTGTAATGTCACATCAACATTTTCCGAACTACCCAAAGCTACTTCTTTGGTTTTCATACCTAACATTTTAAAGACCAGTGTTTTCCCATTTGGAGGAACAGTCACTTTGAATTTTCCGTCTAATTTTGCAAAGGCACCAGATGTGGTACCTTTCACCATAATTGTGGCACCGGGCAAGGGAGCACCCTTGGAATTTGTCACTTTACCCGAAACCACCCTCTCCTGAGCAAATGCAAACTGAACAGTCAGCATCAAACCAAGAATGAGAGAAGAGTAAAACAATCTTTTCATACTTACTCCATGAGTAATGATGAGGAAAAAAGGAAAGTGGGATACAGCCTATTCATACTGCTTATCGGTGAGGATAAACAGCAATAGGTGAGAATAAGTCATATAAATAAATGACTATACTCATCCCAAATTGTGATAATGAATCGAAACCCCTCGTTCGATGCTCATTTGTTGAGTGGCCGGACTTTCTTCCGGATATGGTTCATTAATATGAAATAGGTTCATATTATGATTTGGTGACATTGTTAAATTACTAAAAAAAATGAGATTTGCAACCCAATGAAATTTCCCCATAAAAAACACTTAAAATATAATCATCAAACCAATCGAATATGGCTGAATCAATGGAAGGATTGTCATATTTTCCTTTTCAACCGAACCAGATTCTTTATCTGAATCATGAACCCATTGAACTGCATAGTATCCAATTGCTGCTCCCAATACTGTATCGGAAAGCCAATGTCTGTCATTGTGCATGCGCGCATAAGCAGTTCCTGTTGCCAACCCATACAATAAAACATCAGCCCACCATCTATCTATGACTTTGCTGAGAGATGCGCTCATGACAAATGACACCGTTGTATGACCTGATGGGAAGGACAATCGTGCATCATCTATGGAGAATGGCGAGAATTGACTACTTCCTTGATTCGTGAATGGCCTACTTCTACCAATCATGGACTTGAGAACTGTTGTAATTCCTCCAGCCACAAGCAATGAAGCACATGTTTTTCTAGCGAATACTCGCATGGATTCATCTTTTAAGACAAGTCCCATTCCATAAGTGCCCACTATTCCCAAGGCAGGATACAAAAGGTTACCATATTCATTGGCAAAAGAAATGGCTGGACCATCGACTGCTCCCCAATTTCTTACTGCAGTTTTTCTCATGTCCTCATCATACGGCATAAGGGATATGGATGTCCCCAGTACAATCCCGGCTGTCAATAGCGATGAATTTGATGCTGAAATGATCTCATTGCCCACATAAGACAAGTCATCCAAACCCTTTTGAATATCACTAACCAGCATTGAATCAACTCTTTCGGATTCGAAGGAATGCAAAGTGAATACTGAGGCAAACACACTCACTATGAATGTGAAGATTCTGAATGATCTGAGTATTCTCATGTGCAATGAGCATGAAGTGCTTTGAGAATATTCTCTACATGAACAGAATTCACTAAAGCTGATAGCGTATTCTTCTGAATTCCACTGAATATTATTGGTGACTCTTCATTTTTATGGATAATCTCATGAAATTTTTTGATGGCTTCCTTCGCATTGGAATTCCTGAAATTCGGTCCAATAACACTTATCAAAGCATATTCCCCAATTTCAGCATTGTTATCACCTTCCAAATGCTTGATATACTCTTCGATTTTACTTATTGAAACATCATAAATCAATCCAATAGATGAATCAATCATAACCGAAATCATGGGCTTCAATCCTGACAATTGCTCCAATTCTTTCATCAATTCACTCATTGAATGTTCATTCGAAACTTGTGTTGCTCGAACTTGAACAAATGAAACAGGCTTCCGTACAATCACTGATCTCATACCGCTCGCTCGTTCATCGCCCATGCGAGTTATGGTTGTCCCCCTATCTGATGCCTTGAATGTATTGCGCACATGCACCGGGATGTTTTTCTGCAGGGCAGGAAGTATCGTTTCGGGATGTAATACTTTTGCTCCAAAAAAAGACAGCATGCGAGCTTCATCAAAACTCATGCATTCTATATATCGTGCATTTGGAATCACTCTAGGGTCAGCACTTGCAATCCCGCTCACATCTGTCCAAATGATGATTTCATGTGCTTCCAAAACAGCACCAAAAATTGCCGCCGAATAATCTGAACCGCCTCGACCAAGTGTGGTTGTGCGATTATCATCATCAGAGCCAATAAATCCTTGTGTGATCACAATATCATATTGCTCAAACAATGGCTTTAGAAGCTGATTGGAAAGCAATGATGTTTGTTGCATATGTACCTGCACTCCAGAATGCAAGTCATAAGTCTTCATCGATTTTCGCGCATCAAACCATTGAACATTGAGATGACCTCGCAATAATCCGGTCAATATGTTGGTAGAAAACAATTCACCGCATGAAGCAATCGCAGCTTGTAAGCGGTCAGTACTTTCGCCCAGCAATGCAATGCCTTCACAATATGACAGTACATGAGTACCTATTTCTTGTATCTGCATTGTGGTGTCTTGCCCCAATCCTAATTCAATGCAAATATCAATATGCCTTTTGATGATTCCATGAATTCTCTGGATTCGATCTTCATCACTCAAATACACTGAATCAGATGCAATTGACAACAATTCACTCGTTATGCCGGAACATGCGGAAGAAACAATGAGAATCTTGTGACCTGAATATTCTTGGGCGATCGATAATACATTTCTCATTGCATCGGCATCTTGGACGGATGTCCCTCCGAATTTCATCACTATCATTGATTATTCTCCAGAAGATCATTCAATTGATATACTCCATGCTCAGACTCAATAATGACAATTGCCATGGCAACAGTATCTGTATGCGAGATTGACACATGAATCGCGTATGCTCCCCATTTCTCGAGCATTGCTCCTGATAACACAATCATCGGTTTCCCGCCCTTTTCATTGACGACTCCGATATCTTTGAATGCAAAACCCTTTGCGATACCTGTTCCAATTGCCTTGCTGAAAGCTTCTTTTACGGCAAAACGAGCGGCATAATGAGCCATTTTTCCATGAACATAACCATCGCAATATGCCTGCTCAATAGGAGTGAAGATTCTTCTTGCAAATGCTTCTCCATATTCATTCATCGCAGATTCAATTCTTACAATGTCAACGATATCCGTACCTATTCCAAGTATCATGTATGAAGCCTCATAATGTGCAAATCTACGAAATACAGAGGAAGTCTTTGAGAAGGGAAAAATCAAACGGAATCACTAAGTTGAATTAAATCGATGGAGTGATGCAATGATACCAAATATGCAATCTTATTTTAATACAGAGTTGTTCAGCGATGCGAAACATGCTCATTTTCTCACACAACTCAATATAGCGTGCGGAGTTCCCATCGAATTCCGAGTGGCTGAAACGCCGATATTCATTGGGAAAGATTTGCAATTCAAACTTGAGCAATCAGCTATTGACATCATCAAAGCCTGCATTGATCCCAAACATCTTGCCATTGCAAAGACAGGTATACCGGATGCATTCAATGTGCCAAATCAATCAAAAAAACCATTGTTCAGCGTTATTGATTTTGCAATCACACATGACAATAATGGCGAATTCCAGCCAAAAGTGGTTGAATTACAGGGTTTTCCTTCTCTATTTGGTTATCAATTGCGTTTTATTGAGTGTATTTGCAAAGAATATGGTCTAGAACAATATTCAGGTTTTCCCGGACTCATCAATACGGAATCATATACAACAATTCTCCGAGAATCACTTATTGGGGATCATGAACCAGAAGAAACTTGTCTGTTGGAATATAGACCTGAACAACAAAAAACCAGACCTGATTTCTCCGTGATTGAACAATTGACCGGGATGAAAACCACAGATATCGAATCAGTAAAAAGAGAAGGTACTGCTCTCTATCACCAAAGAAATGGTAAATGGGTTCGTATTCGCAGAATCTTCAATAGAGCAATTGCAGATGAATTAGTCGAAAAATCTGCAAAAGTGCCATTCGACTGGAGAGACGACTTGAATATTGAATGGGCGGGTCATCCCAATTGGTATTTTTTAATAAGTAAACAATCTTTGCCTTTTATCAAGCATGATGCAATTCCCAAATCCATGTTTCTCTCAGATCTACGAGATATTCCACAATCATTGGAACCTTTCGTATTAAAGCCTCTGTTCTCTTTCGCTGGGAAAGGTGTGAATATGAATCCTAAGCATGCTGATATTGATTTAATACCAATGGATGAGCGCTCAGGATACATGCTCCAAGAAAAAATCAACTATGCAGATTGCGTGGAAACTCCTTATGGAGCGAATAAGGTGGAAATACGCATTATGTTGATTTGGCCTGATCATGAAGAGTTACCCATTCCTGTGATGTCACTCGCTAGGACAGGTCGAGGTCCAATGATGGGCGTTCGATACAATACAATACCCTGGACGGGGTCATCAGGTTGCCTGTTCGGTTGAAAATATGGAAGAAGAGTTACTTCTTTCATTATGATACGTGAACCAAATTCGGAATTAAGCCATGAATGACTCGACAATTATATCCGGTGAGCGCTTTGTGGAAGCGAAAAAGTTCGATAACTTAGACTTATATCCTTCGGCAACAACAGAATCACCTATGAATACAATTGCCGCCAAGCAATCGGACTTTGAACGCGAAGCACTTCCTCACATGAATGCTCTCTATAGCTTTGCCCTTAGATTATGTAGGAATAGAGAAGATGCCAATGATCTTGTACAAGAAACCTTTATGAAAGGTTTTCGGTTCTTCGATAAATTCGAAAGGGGAACCAATTGCAAGGCATGGTTATTTAGGATCTTGAAGAATACCTACATAAATCAATATAGAAAGGACAAGAGAGAACCCGATATTGTGGAATACGATGTGATCGAAGAATTTTATGATCTCATCAGAAGCGATTCTTCAGATTCTACCGATTTGCAAAAAAAGATTTTTGACAATCTTCTTGATGATGAAGTATCCACAGCATTGGAATCGCTTCCCGAGACATTCAGAACTGCCATAATCCTCTGTGATTTGGAAGGTATGACTTATGAAGAAATCGCAGAAATCATCGAATGTCCCATCGGTACGGTTCGCTCCCGTTTACATCGAGCTCGTAAAATGCTCGCGTCACAATTGCTTGCATATGCCAAGCAAAGAGGTTATGACACCAAAGATTTTGAATAAAACACTATTATTATCCATTAATTATTGACGACTCGTGAAAAAATCATCCAAAGATCTCGAGGAGTTACTTGCAGCAATGGCCGACGGTGAGTATATCGATCCAAAGGTCAAGCAAGAACTAGAGAGCCGTCTTGAGTCAGATCCCGAGTTATCCGTAGCACTTTACATTCAAACGGCAATGAAAAACATTCTTCATCATAGAAGTGAAGCATTGCATACAGAAGCACCAGCAGAACTCAGATTATCCATTGTAAATGGAATCAGAGCTCAACAACTACAAGCTCCTAAACAAATAAAGAGTGTTTCATTCATTGAATCATTCTGGAATGCACTCGATCCAATAGTTTCCGTGCTCTCCCCAAAATTTGTAATTCCGACAGTGCTTGCCATTTTCATGGCGGGTTATATGTATATGTCAGAGCAAGTACAGACAGAATCAGTGGTTTCTCCAAATCCCTCAATGCTCAAAGTTGTACATGCAGAATCAAATAATATTTGCTCTCAAACGTACACCTCATTTCGTGCATACAAAAATGGTGACCTCAAACCGCAGATAATTACTACAAATCAGGAAAAATTATCTAGTTTTTTTGCTGAAAACGGCGTAAAATACACTGTTCATTATCCAAAAATTGACGCCGAACTCATCGGCGGCATTGTTTCACAAGAAAAAGGCACAACATTTGCTCACTTCATTTACAAAGTTGGCGATCATATTATTTATGCCTACGAAGTGCCGGAAGGGTTGGTAGATAATCAAACCCTCAGCGTCAATCCCAGAGCAATGGAAATTGTTAATAAAGCCGACTGGTACTGGGAAAAAGAAAACGGTGCTTCGAATACAATGGTTTTGTGGAGATTGGGACCAAATCTATGTGTGATGGTTTCTGACCTTCGTACGGAACAATTGTCGGCGCTCTTACATGTAAAGGAAACATAATGAATTATTTGCGTGGCATATTGCATGTCCTTTTAGCATTAATCTGTTTGATAAATACAGATATTATTGCCCAAACTCCAGCTTCGGGCAGGGTATATACTGTTGAATCAGTCACAAAATCTGGCGCGGGGAAAGCAGCCGATCTCACATGGAAGGATGGAACAAAACAAGTAAATCTCCTGCAATTTGGTGCAGGTAAAGTTATGTTTCTGAATTTCTGGGCAACTTGGTGTCCGCCATGTAGAAAGGAAATTCCCGATATCATAGAATTATCGAAAGAATTCACCGAAGATGAATTGCTCGTAATTGGTGTTTCTATGGACAGAGATGATCAGGCATTCAATACCGTCAGTAAATTTGTTCGTTTAAAAAACGTTCCTTATCCAATCATCATCGGTAATGACAAAGTAGCTGAAGCTTATGATGGAATCGGGGCAATTCCAACAACGTTTATTATCAATGCTGATGGCACTGTCAATGAAAAAATCATTGGCGCCAGAAGCAAAGAAGATTTTAAAAATGCAATATTAAGAGCTATGAAGAAGAAGTAGTTAAAGTCCCGCTTGCGGGACTTTTTTTTATGTATTTGCTCTTTTATACAGATATTCCTTTAGCGCCATTTCATATGGCTGATTTGTGTCAACTTGAAGATATTCCACTCCCCTTCTTCGACATTCATGCTTGAGTTCAGACATGAATCGTGCAAATCCATCAGCATATGCTTTTTTGATATGATATGGTTGCGTAATCATTTCTTCTCCCGTTTCAATGTCCCGGAAATTTGCATCCAATCCAAATGAGAAATCCTTTTCCCTAGGATCCAATACCTGAATTGCCAACACTTCATGACCATCATGTCTGAAATGTTTCATCGCTTGAATAATTGATGACATCTCATCAAAAAAATCACTGATGATGATCACCATTCCTCGTCTAGGCAATTGCTCCACCAATTCATGCAAGGCCTTTGCAGTACCCGTAATATTTGATGGCACCGCAGAACCTAAAACTCGGAGTATTTCTCCAAGATATGAGGTTTTTTTCTTTGCGGGAAGATAAGAAACAATAGAATCATTATATAAAGCCAAACCCGCCGCATCTTGCTGTTTCATCATCAGATACACAAAAGCAGCACCAAGACAAGCAGCATAATCAAACTTTGTTACATTTCCTTTCGAAGAATATCCCATGGATGCACTTGTATCAATAATCACAGTGCATCGAAGATTCGTTTCTTCCTCGAATTGTTTAATGTAAAATCGATTAGTCTTCCCGAGAATTTTCCAATCTAAATATCGCAAATCATCACCGGGATGATATTGTCTATGCTCAGCAAATTCAACACTGAAGCCATGATATGGAGATTTATGCATGCCGGACATGAATCCTTCCACAATCAATCGCGCCTTTACTTCAATTGAACCTAACTGCGCAACTGCCAGAGGAGAAAGATATTTATGCGATCCAATCATATACTTTTTCCATAAGCTTTCAAACCAAGTGCCAATCGCTCAATTCCTTTTTTCAATGTTTCTTCACTTGCGGCAAATGAAATGCGCAAGGCACCAGGACATCCAAATGCATCGCCAGGAACAAGTGCCACATGTTGATGCTCAAGCAAGTAAGAACAGAATTCCACATCATCCTTGATTTCATCAAAAGAAATGAATACATAAAATGCACCATCCGGATTATGGAATTTCAATCCGGGAATCTCAGACAGCATAGCACAAGTCAATTCCTTTCTTTGTGCAAAAGAAATTCTCATTCTTTCTATATCCGCATTCCCCTCTTGCAATGCAGCAAGCGATGCCTTTTGAGCAATTGAATTCGGATGCGAAGTACTTTGACCTTGTACTTTCGAAACCTCCTTGAACACATGATCGGGAGCATGCATATATCCAATTCTCCAACCTGTCATTGCAAATGCTTTAGACATTCCATTTACGGTTATCACTTTTGAGGATAATTCCGGGATTGAAGCAGGAGAAAAATGTTTGATATCACTATATGTAAGCTTTTCATAAATCTCATCACTGAGCAAATAGCAATCCGATTCTGCAATAATCTCAGCAAATTCCCTAATCTCTTTCTCAGTATACATCATTCCAGTGGGATTTGAAGGACTATTCAAAATCACACATTTGGTTTTTGGAGTGATTGCACTCCTTAACTGATTGGGTGTGATTTTATATTGATTGTCAAAATCTCCGAAAAGGACAATTGGCTGTGCACCACACATGACCACCATTGCGGGATAACTCACCCAATACGGTGCGAGGATAATCACTTCGTCCCCTTCATTGCAAAGTGCCATTAATGTATTATAAATACATTGTTTTGCACCTCCGGACACAATCACATTGGATGCTTTTACATGTACAATTCCATTTTCATCACGAAATTTCTTTGCGATTTCCTCTCGCAATTCAAGAATTCCATTGGAATCAGTATAATGGGTAAAATTATCATTCAATGCTCGAATGGCAGCATCTTTCGCACATTGCGGGGTATCGAAATCGGGCTCCCCAACCGATAATGAAACAATGTCAATTCCTGCAGCCTTCATTCTTTTGGCTGTATTAGAGATAGCGAGTGTCTGAGCTTCAAGAGCAGAACCGACACGGAATGAGACATCCAAACTCACTGATTCACCCGGAAGAATATACAACAAGTGGCATTATGTTTGAAATTAAGGATGAAAGTCTTCCTTTTTTCAACATAGACAAATTAACATCTTGGCATGACCTGACAATTCCCTTAAGAATAAAGAAATACACTCATCATTCATGTAGGGAAAATTTCTAAATTGGTATTCAGTTTCCTGGAATTCAAATCGAGACTTATCATGAAGATTGATGGTTCATTATCCGTTTCTGAAATCACATTACAAATTCGTACCTTGCTCGAACAAGGTATAGGCTCAGTGATTGTGGTGGGAGAGATTTCCAATTACAAACATCATAGTTCGGGTCATCGTTACTTTTCACTCAAAGATGAATATGCTCAAATGAGTGCCGTGATGTGGAAAGGCAAACCACTTCAATTTCCATTAACAGATGGAATGAAAGTGATTGCAAAAGGAAATATCACATTGTATCCTCCACAAGGTCGATATCAATTGGATTGTCAAAGCATTCTTCCACTTGGAACTGGTGATTTATATCTCGCATTTGAAGAATTAAAGAAGAAATTATCTTCATTGGGACTCTTTGATCACTCAAAAAAACAAGACATCCCTGCATTTCCACTCAAAATCGGTATTGTCACTTCTCAGACAGGCGCCGCAGTTCAAGACATGCTTTCAACCTTGCAAAGAAGAAATCCTCTTGCCGAAGTAATACTAAGGCCAACAATTGTTCAGGGCGATCAAGCCCCCAAAGATATTGTAATGGCAATACGCGAACTCGAATCTACTCAATGTGAAGTCATAATTATTGCCAGAGGTGGTGGTTCGATAGAAGATTTATGGGCATTCAATAATGAGGAAGTTGCCTATGCAATTGCAGACTGCACAATTCCAATAATTTCGGGTGTCGGACATGAAACCGATACCACTATTGCTGATTTCGTGGCTGATAAAAGAGCCGCCACACCAACGGCCGCCGCGGAATTGGTCAGCTCGATTACAATCAATGATTTATATGCCCATTTGGAAGCGAGTGGTGAATCACTTCGTCGTGAAATGCAATTACACTTCTCTCGATTGAAAGATTCAATGTCACGCCTTAAAGAACATTCCGGATTCCGAAGATTATCCGAACATATTCGCAATGCTTCACAAAGAAATGACGAATTATCATCAAGAATGGCTGTGTCCATGGCGAGAAACATTCAACAAAGCCATAAAATTATTGAATCCCTTACATTGCAATGTTCGGCCTTGCATCCTTATTCCCCATTAAAAAAGGGATTTGCACTCGTAAAAAGAGGGGAAATAATCCTGAATTCAAGTGAAGAATTGACTCATGGCGAACAGTTAACATTGATACGAGAAAAGGATCAACATTCCATAAAAATTGATTGAAATGCACTACAAATCAATCAATTCCATTTTTTTTACTGACTTTTTCTTTGTCAGAAATCTGAAAAGACTCTATCTTTGTGTTCTGTTTCGTTTATTAAAAACGAATTGGGGCGTCGCCAAGTGGTAAGGCAGCGGTTTTTGGTACCGCCATTCGTAGGTTCGAATCCTTCCGCCCCAGCACTGATAAAGAAGTCACAAACTTAGTGTTTCGTGACTTTTCCCAACAAATTTATTCGCGACGCTTGCGTCCGGCTTTTTGTCATTTTTGATAGCGGCACTAAAGCATGTCTGATCTGGTGATTGTTTCCGGCAGATCCAATGAAACCCTGGCGAAGAATATTGCCAGCTCATTGGGAAAGAGTTTGTCACCTGTCGTTATCAGAAATTTCAGCGATGGCGAGATTTGGATGAAATATGAAGAGAATATTCGAGGAAAGGATCTCTTTATCATTCAATCAACAAATGCTCCAGCAGAAAATTTTCTTGAATTGTTAATCATGATTGATGCTGCAAAGAGAGCATCGGCCAAGCGCATCACGGCAGTAATACCGTACTTTGCTTATGCAAGACAAGATAGAAAGGATCAGCCGAGAGTATCAATCACAGCAAAGTTGTTTGCAAATTTATTGACGGAGGCAGGTGCGGATCGCGTCATTACGATGGATTTGCATACGCCACAAATTCAGGGATTTTTCGATATACCGCTGGACCATTTATATGGATCTACGGTACTTGTCAATAAGCTCTTTGAATTGCGTTCAGAAAATTTGGCCATTGCATCACCTGATGTTGGCGGAATAAAAACAGCCAGAACATATGCTAAGGTATTGGGGGCGGATCTTGTTGTTGTTGACAAACGCAGGCCCACTCACAATGTGGCTGAGGTCATGAACATCATTGGAGAGGTTTCCGGTAAAGACATCATCGTCATTGATGATTTGATTGATACAGGAATCACATTCGTTAAATGTTCTGAAGCACTGCTCAATGCAGGCGCAAAAAGTATCACCGGAGTTTGCACACATGCGGTGTTTTCCGGATCTGCGATTGAAAAAATCAATCAAAGCGATGCGATCAAGACAGTTTATGTCACCGATACTTTCCCCACGCACTGGGAAACATCAAAAATTGTGACAGTTTCAGTTGCCGAGTTATTCGGCGAGGCGATTGAACGAACACATAATAATGCATCGATTAGTTCATTGTTCGATATCATACGATAAAAATAACGTTAGAATTCACCGGAGACAATCAAATGAGTGAAATAGCTCTCAAAGCACAAAAAAGAGGCACCGGTAAAAAGGCTGCCAAGGCAGTTCGTAATAGCGGATTGGTTACAGGTGTATACTATCGTAATGGTTACGAGCCAATTCCGATTGCAGTGCACCCTTTAAGTATGCGCCCTATTGTGTATACATCTGCAGCAAATATCATCAGTCTGGAGATCGAAGGAGCAGATGCGCCTCTTTCATGTATGTTGAAAGACATTACATTCGACCCAGTGACAGATGTCATCGTCCATTTTGACTTATTTGGCATATCAAATGACAATGTAGTTGACTTTAAAGTTCCTGTCAAAATCATTGGACAAAGTGCCGGTATACGTGAGGGTGGTATTCTTGAGCATATTCTTCATAAGCTCAGTGTAACATGTCTTCCAAAGGATCTTCCACAGCATCTTGATGTTGATATCACAGAATTGAAAATTGGTCAATCACTTCATGTTCGTGATATTTCCTATCCCGGAATCAAGATCAATGTTATTGGTGATGCAACTATTGTTGCTATTTCTGCACCAAGAAGAAAAGTTGCTGAAGACGAGAAAAAGTAATATTGATAGTATCTGAATTGAAGGTCGTCATTATATGACGACCTTTTTTTTATTCTACTCGAACGAACCATGCTTTCATGATTAATCCTGCATCATTGACTTGATATATTGCAGTAGCATGAGTGTTTTTTCCTGGTATTTGGCCAATCACATATTCCTCATCAATCGCGATATCACCACATATGATTCGCTTGACTAAAGTGCAATGCAAGTCGGGGCATCTATGGAACATTGCCCCATAGATGGCACGCATCTCAGTATGCCCTGAACAGAAAATCTCACCTGTCTTCAAATCTAAACATTCAATATCATCAGAATAGCATTGCAAGAATAATTCAATATCTCTTGCATTATAAGCCACAAGTTGTAGCGAAGCCGCTTGTTCGGCCAATGAAAACTTTTTCATGTGTATAATGTGTAACCAAAGTATTGATTGAAGTGTTTATACCAAGTTAAGCAGATTACCATCATCGCAGACTTGAAGATTCAATGAAGCATATTCTATTCATATTTGAGAAAGATTCAAATGATGCGATACTACCCGCATTGAATCAACATGAATGGAGAATCTCTTTTGTAACTGAACGCGATATTTATTCTTTGCTCCCCATTGCACATCCATTTGATGTGGTCATGTGGATGACATCTCATCTCAATATTTCTTTTGTATCAATCATCCAATCCAAACTCTTGGTTTCAAACATCATCGTTTTAACATCATCAAAGGATATTGATTCAAGAATTAGAATACTCAAATCCGGAATTATGGACATCATACATACGGATATCTCGGAAGAAGAACTTATTCTTAGAATTGAATTGATTGCCAAGAGATTGCCACAACAATTTTCCCAAAAAGAGTCCATCAATATTGGGAATTATGCATTTGATTATGAAAGAAGAACCCTCACCAACAATCACGAAGCTCGTTTACTCACAACGAAAGAATCAGAACTTCTCAAACTACTTGTAAATTCAAGGAATCAACCAGTTTTAAAGCAAGATGCATTGAGAGAAATATGGGGAGATGATTCATATCACAATGGCCGTAGCATGGATGTATACATCGGTAAATTGCGAAAATATCTCCGTTCGGATGAAAATATCCAAATCCTAAACATCCATGGAATGGGCTATAAATTGTCAATTCTGGCTCCGAATGAACAATTATTCCACAAATGACTTTTCTCCTCCCCTTTTTGATAATTCCTGTCTGCAAATTCCGTAAGTTTGATCGTTCCTTGACAATAATCATACAAGGAATTTAACCTCTCGATATACATGTTTCACGGACAAAGAATTTCAGTCATGAAAACTAATGAAGAGATCAAAGATTCCCTCCAATCACAGGGTGTAGTTCACCTGAATGAAGTGTTTTACAATCTTTCCAGAGCAGAGCTATATGAACATGCAGTCAGCAATTCAGAAGCAGAATTAACAGAGCATGGAGCATTGCTTGCCATCACGGTTCCCCATACGGGTCGCAGTGCAAATGACAAGTTTGTTGTTGAAGAACCAAGTAGTGCTGACAAAGTGTGGTGGGGTAAGGTTAACAAACCATTTCCTCAAGAAAAATTTAATGCATTGAAATCACGTATGACTGCCTATTTGCAGGGTTCTGATGTGTATGTCTTGGATTGCTTTGCAGGTGCTGATGACAAATATTCATTGCCCGTTCGCGTGGTTAATCAATATGCATGGCATAATCTCTTTGCACAAAACATGTTCATTCAAGCTGAAGAATCCCAATTGAATTCTTTTGAGCCCGGCTTCACGATTCTCCACTGCCCCGATTTCAAAGCTGATCCCGCCATTGATGGCACTAGGTCTGAGACCTTTATTTTGATGGATTTCGCTCAAAAATTGGTATTGATTGGTGGCACTCATTATGCCGGTGAAATCAAAAAATCTATCTTTACAGCATTAAATTATCTCATGCCATTACAAGGCGTGATGAGTATGCATTGCTCAGCCAATATTGGTACAGATGGCGATACAGCACTATTTTTTGGCCTTTCGGGAACAGGTAAAACAACACTTTCAACTGACCCTGAACGCGCTTTGATCGGCGATGATGAGCATGGTTGGTCTGATGCAGGCACTTTCAATTATGAAGGTGGTTGCTATGCGAAAGTGATTAACCTTTCGAAAGAAGCAGAACCTATCATTTATGACATGACAAAAACATTTGGAACAATTTTAGAGAATGTTCCAATGGATTCTGAATCCAGAAAAGTAGATCTTTTCGATGATTCAATCACTGAAAATACTCGCGCATCCTATCCTCGTGCATTCATAGATAATATCGTAGCTGATAATAAAGGTGGTCATCCAAAGAACATCTTCTTCCTTACTTGCGATGCATTCGGGGTGATGCCTCCGATTTCAAAACTCACTCCTGAGCAGGCAATGTTTCATTTCCTATCTGGTTATACCGCAAAAGTTGCCGGAACAGAGCGAGGAGTAAAAGAACCAACTGCAACATTCAGCACATGCTTTGGCGCACCGTTTATGGTACATCATCCGAAAGTTTATGCAGAATTGCTTCGTGAAAAAATCAATACTCATGGAGCTCAGGTTTGGCTAGTGAATACCGGTTGGAGTGGTGGAGAATATGGAGTAGGTCAGCGTATGAAAATCGCTTATACCCGCGCACTACTCAGAGCTGCATTGAATGGCTCTTTGAATGCGGTTGACTTTATGACAGAAGAATATTTTGGATTACATATTCCGATTGAATGTCCGGATGTACCAAAAGAAATTCTAAATCCAAAGAATACATGGTCTGATGCATCCGCTTATGATGCAAAAGCAAAGCACTTGGTTGGATTGTTTGAAGATAATTATCAGCAATTCGCATAAGCTCACCTAGATTCATTCAAGCCCTCACCTATGGATGAGGGCTTTTTTGTAATATATATCCCAAAGAGTTTCGGCTTACTTACCATTATGCATATACATCCTCATGATCATTCACATGGTCATCATCATACGATAAAAGACACGCGTGCCTTGAAGATTGCCATTGCCATGACTCTGACAATATTCATTGCACAAGTCATCGGCAGTTATATTTCTGGCAGTCTTGCATTGCTTTCTGATGCAGGACATATGCTCTCCGATGCAGGCGCTTTGATTATTGCTTTCATTGCATTGCGAATGTATGCATCAGCAAAAGGCAATAAAGAACGCTTACAGAGATTTACTTTCGGATTTAAAAGAATTGAAGTGTTGGCCGCGATGGTCAATGGGCTGATACTTCTCGGAATGTGCATATTTCTGATCTATGAATCATTCATGAGAGTATTCTACCATACCACTGAAATTCATGCAGAACCGATGCTCATCACTTCCATCATCGGACTCATCGCAAATGTGATCAGTGCATATATGTTGCATGATGCACATCATCTGAGCACAAGGAGCGCATATTTACATGTTATTACGGATTTGCTGTCTTCTGTAGCGGTGATCATTGGTGGACTCATCATTCATTTCACCGGATGGGACATGATAGATGCTATACTATCTGTTCTGATTTCAGTGTTTATATTGCGCAGTGCTTATGGATTGATCAAGTCGGCAGGAATCATACTTATGGATAGTGCGCCCAAAGGAATCTCCTCCAATGATATAGAATTCGTTTTGCGAGGAATTGAAGGAATCAATGATGTTCACGATGTTCATGTTTGGGAAATGAATCCTGGCGATATATCCATCAGCGCACATATCATAGCACCGAATCAAGCGCATGTACAATTACTTGAAAAAGCAAGAAAAGCATTGACGGATGCATTTCATACCAAGCATATCACATTGCAGATGGAAGATGCATCATTTTCGAAAGATCATGGTTGTGATCATTGCAGTAGCCACGAAGATTAAGTATGAATACTTTCAACAAAAGCATAGCAGTATTTCGCAAAGAAATATCCATGGAATTCAGATCCAGAATTGCATTGTCAGCATTGTTTTTGTTTATGGTTATCACTATTTCCACCATTGCTTTTACCACAGCCGGTGAAAAAATTGAAAAATATATTGCATCCGCATTATTGTGGATTGTCCTGTTTTTTGGAAGCATGACGGGTCTTTCGAGAACATTTGTGATGGAGGAGGAGCGTGGCACTTCCCTTTTACTCAAACTAAGTTCGCGGCCAATCGAAGTGTTTTTTGGAAAATTACTTTTTACGATGACATTGTCAATGTCATTATCCGTTCTCGGAGCAGGACTTTTTCTCTTCTTTTTGCCTTCCCTCATTATTGGCAATATGATGCTGTATTGGATCATGGTGATCATTCTGAGTGTGTGCATGGCATCAGCGATAACGGCAATCGCTGCCATCATATCAAAAGCGAACGGGAAAGGCGCACTATTTCCGGTGCTTTCCTTTCCCGTATTACTTCCCCCCGCATTATTGGGCATTGAAGCATTGTCAATGGCAATTCACGGAGCCAATATATCTGAAGCAGGATCCACCATCATTGTTTTGCTCTCATATGCCGGCATCATGATTTCAGTTTCTTCACTTCTTTTTGAATTCATCTGGAATGAATGATCACACTTTCTTGAATTCCAATGGAGTTATTTCTCCTGCATCAAGTAAGATCGCATCTCCCGAAGAGAAATCACCCGCCAGAATATGCATTGACAGTTGATCTGCCACATATTTCTGAATTGCTCTTTTGAGTGGTCTGGCACCATATTGCACATCATATCCCAATCGAACGATTGTATCAAATGCATCATCAGTGACCGATAATGTGATTTCATCCATCGCAAGCCGATCTTGTAATTTCTTCATTTGCAGGACTGCGATTTGTCGTACTTCAGATTTCGTAAGTGGTTTAAAGAGGATGATTTCATCAATTCTGTTCAAGAATTCAGGTCTCATTCTTTGCTTCATCACATTGATGATTCCGGCTTTTGCTTCCATTAATATTGACTCGCGATTTTCTTCATTGATCACCGCGAGAGAGTCTTGAAGTATCTCCGTTCCAATATTGGATGTCATGATGATGATGGTATTCTTGAAATTCACTTCACGACCTTTGCTATCGGTAAGGCGACCATCATCCAGCACTTGCAATAAGATATTAAATACTTCAGGATGAGCTTTCTCGATTTCATCAAGAAGAATGACTGAATATGGTCTTTGTCGTACTGCTTCGGTCAATTGACCGCCCTCATCATATCCCACATAGCCCGGAGGTGCTCCGATCAAACGCGAAACGGCATGCTTTTCCATGTATTCACTCATGTCGATCCGAATCATTGCGGATTCATCATCAAATAAAAATTCAGCAAGAGCCCTTGCCATTTCCGTTTTACCAATACCCGTTGTTCCAAGAAAGATGAATGAACCAATTGGTCTATTGGCATCTTGAAGACCGGCCCTCGAGCGACGGATTGCATTGCTAATGGCTTTGATTCCATCGGTTTGGCTAATGACTCTTTTCTGGATTCGGTCTTCCATGGTAAGCAATTTAGTGCGTTCGGTTTCAAGCATTCTTTGAACGGGAATTCCTGTCCATTTTCCTACGATTTCAGCAATGTCTGAAGCATCCACTTCTTCCTTTAACATTTTTCCCGTGGCTTGTAATTCTTCCAAATGTTTGTTTTCAGACTCAACTTGCTGCTCGAGTTGGAGAATTGTACCATATCGGATTTCGGCAACTTTGGCCAAATCACCCTTCCGCTCAAGTTCAACGGCTTTATTTCTTAATTGTTCAATTTCCGCTTTTACTTCACGAATGCGTGAAATACTCTCTTTCTCGGCTTTCCATCGTTGATGTAAGGCACTCCTTTTCTCTTTGAGATCCGCCAATTCTTTTTCAATCTCTTGAAGTCTTTTACGGGTGGATTGACCCATTGATTCAACACTCATGGTGCATTGCTCCTTTACAATTTTTTGATGTGTCGCCATGCAAGGCACACGCTGTTTTTACAATGGGCTTATTAACGGATATGCTATGGTTTTTGTCTATATTTGCAATGCTAAGTCATAAATGAGCATCTGTAATTTTTCAGCATCTACAAACCACTCTGTCATGGATCCAATTTTACGATTATTACTCATCATATTCGGCAGTTATCTTTTGGGTTCATTTCCAAGTGCCGTCATTATAAGCAAGATGTTTTTTGGTTTCGACATCAGAACAAAAGGCAGTGGTAATATGGGCAGTACCAATGCCATGCGTATTCTTGGCTGGAAATGGGGACTATTGGTTCAGATATTGGATGTCCTGAAAGGAGCACTTGCCGTTTCGCTCGTAAATTTGCTCTTTAACGGTGAAATGGCTTTTACAAATCAAACTCCATTTCAAGATATCGCGGTTATGAAGATGATTGCAGGTGTATTTGCCGTTGCAGGACATATTTGGTCTGTCTTTGTGGGATTCAAAGGCGGAAAAGGAATCAATACGGGTGGTGGTTTCTTGCTTGCGATTGCCCCAACAGAAGTTGCGATTGCATTTGGACTTTTCGTCTTGGTCGTGATGCTTTCCGGCTATATTTCTCTCGCTTCAATGATTGCTGCGATCACCATACCACTTACGATGTTTCTCAGATACAATGTATTCAGCGTTGAAATCCCGGGTTATCATATCATCATCTATTTCACCATTCTCATTTCACTTATTGTCATTTATGCTCATCGCTCAAATATCTCAAGGATATTTCATGGTAATGAGAGTAGATTCAGTAAGTTTCAATTGCTAAAATTCGGCAAAAAATAATACGGTGATCAATATGAAGCATTCGATTGGCATCATAGGAGCCGGTGGCTGGGGAACCGCTTTGGCAGAAATTTTAGCAGAGAATGGACATGCTCCATTTCTATGGACTCGTTCTAAAACCATAGCTAATGAAATCAATGAGCAGCATACCAATGCAGGATTTTTACCGAATATCACATTGATGAACGGCATCATTGCCACAACAGATGCAACTGTCATCAATGATTGTTCAACCATCATCATATCCGTTCCAACTCAATTCATTAGACAAGTAATAGTAGATCATGGATTTGATTTGAAAAACAAATTCATCATCAATGGCTCAAAAGGAATCGAAAGAGGCACATTATTGACTGTTTCGGGCATTCTTCATGACATGAATCAATGCGATTCAATGCACTATTCCGTGCTTTCGGGTCCGAGTCATGCCGAAGAAAGCATTCGCAAAGTTCCAACCACGGTGATGGTTGCTTCTGCAAACCCCGAATTGGCACAGCTTGTACAAAATCTGTTGAATAATCAATATTTCAGAGTGTATACCTCCGCAGACACCATCGGTGCGGAAATTGGAGGTTCATTGAAAAATGTGATAGCTATTGCCGCAGGAATTATAGATGGTTTGGCAATTGGGGACAATACGAAAGCAGCATTGATTACGCGTGGACTTGAAGAAATCGCTCGACTTGGAATAGCCATGGGAGCTAATCCCAGAACATTCGCAGGATTATCTGGTCTTGGGGATTTATATGTTACTTGTTCCAGCAAACTTAGCAGAAACAGATATGTGGGTGAGGAAATCGCCAAGGGAAAACATCTCTCTATGATCTTGGAAGATATGTCCATGATTGCCGAGGGCGTTACCACTGCCGAATCCGCTTGGGAACTTAGCAAAAAACTTCATGTTGAAATGCCTATCGTCGAGCAAATGTATCTCATTCTTTTTCACCAAAAAGATCCAGCGCAGGCAATCACCGATTTGATGATTCGCGCCCGCAAGGCAGAAACCCATTGATATGAATACTTCATCCGAAGAAAAAAAATTTACATCTATTCTCAGCGAAAACGCGGGACAAAAGAAATCATCATTGTTTATACATGTTCTTTTATTCATTCTGACTTTCGCTTCAACCATGATGGCAGGTTCGGCATGGGCTGGGAAGAATCCCGTTGAGATAGCAAATTGGATATATGGATGGACATATGCCTCTTTGTTGATGACATTTCTCTTGACACATGAATTCGGACATTATATCGCGGCAAGAATGCATAAAGTTGATGCAAGTCTGCCCTTTTTCATCCCGCTTCCCATACCATTTGTATCAATATTCGGGACATTGGGTGCATATATAAAAACCCGTTCAATCATTCCAAATCGAAAAGCTTTGTTTGATATCGGAGCTAGCGGTCCACTAGCGGGCTTTATTGTATGCTTAGGGATCTTCATTTTTGGTTTATTGAATCTTCCTTCAATTGATTTTCTCTATGCAATTCATCCTGAGTACAAAGAACTAGGAATTATGTATCCGGACTGGGGAATGTATTTTGGTGATATGCTTCTCTTTCAAGGATTGATTGCACTTTTTGTTGAACCCGGCACATATATTCCACCACTAAATGAAATCTATCATTATCCATTCCTTTGCGTTGGTTGGTTCGGGATGTTTGTCACATCACTCAATCTACTTCCTCTTGGACAATTGGATGGTGGTCATATAGCATATGCAATGTTTGGAAAAAATCAAGGAAAGATTGCCCGCATTGTATGGGTTATAATGATATTTCTTGGACTAGGTTCATTCTTTGGTTGGTTTTATGAGCAAATCGTTATTGAATCACCGAATGAAATCTATACCATGATTCAACAGCTCTTTCTCCCCATACTTTTATGGATCAAAGTATATGCTTCTTGGATCTATACGGGATGGAGCGGCTGGTTATTCTGGGCATTCTTCACGAAATTTTTCATCAAGCTCGATCATCCACCTGTTGATGGAGAGGATATCGGCTTGACTAGACATATTCTCGGCTGGCTTTCATTCATCATATTTATCAGTACATTTGCCTTTAACGGTATTTATGAAATACCAAGAATTGAGCCGGTGGAATTCAAATTGCAAGAAAAACCCACGACCTCGATATATCCTCAACATCAATCGAATAATGCGAATGACATCCAAACAACATACACTGATTGCATTTCTTCTGATCTCATCACTGCTCAGTTTCTTTCGTATTGATCTTCCTGGCATGACTGTCGCTGAGGAGGATTTTTCTCTGCATTGGGGCATATTATCCATATTCGGAACCACACCTTGGACAGCAGATTCATGGGGTGCATTTACGGATCAGGCACCATATTTATCCTTCGGAAAATCACCTTTTGTCAATATGCCATTACCCATGTGGGCAATGGTGGCATGGACAAATATCACTAGTCAAACACTTCCAAATACCAGATTTCTTTCGGCAATATTGGCGACAATTGGATTATTTGCATCGTATTTCATCTCCAAAAGATTTCTCAAATCCGAACAAGCATTATATGTTCCGGGATTTCTTGCAGGATCTCTCATGTGGAATGATACAGCCCGTCATGCAAGTCAGGAAGTTTGGGGAATTACTTTTGTTCTCATGAGCACGGCTTTCTTCATTTCAATGATATTCAGTCAACGCTCCCGATGGCATTCAATAGTATTCATGAGTTTGGGATTATGCATTTCAGTAGCAATTCTCACGCTCTCTTCATTCGCGGGAATTGCATTGTTTCTTGCCATTGCACTATCTGCAACAATCATTTTTTTACCAAATGCAAAGATTCTATGGTATGGAATATCTTCAATTATCTTGGGGATTGTAGGAGGTTATTCTTGGTTTTTGAAAATGAATTTCCCCTTCTTCTCGCAAATATTCGATTCTATACAACTTGCACATTACATTCCGATAGGGCTAGATCTTCATACTCTGATTATTGACTTCGCATTGCTTCCCTTTTTTATTGCCGGCTTGATCATCGGAATCAAACAATTATTTATCAATGATGGTATATTTCCAAAAGCATTTCTGTTCATGCTCATCTGGTTTTTGCTAGCATATGGAATCTTTGGATTTTCAACGATGATCATTCCACCATTCGCAGTGATTTCACTCATGGGATTACTCTCAATCAATACCACAATTCAATCAATTCGGGTTCATTGGATATTGATTGGTTTTGCATTAGTTTTCTCTGCATTCGGTATTGCACCGAGATTGGTTGAAGCAATGAGTAAAGGAATATTCAATCAGGAGTGGTCAGTTATTGGTTTCATCCCACTTTTGCTTTTGATTGGAATACCTGTTTCATCAATGCTGATGAAGAAAGAAACCTTATCAAAACTCACAGACTCAGCCATGTCACGAGCGCTCATCACGCTTGTAATTGCTGCATTAATCAAAGTTGCATTTGCTAATTTGCTTGGCAAAACTCGCATTGAGCCAGGAAATTTGGCCAAGAATGATCAGCACAGTCAGCATTCACTTCATGTGTGATTATATCACAGACAAACATATTTCAATCTCCTAGGTTTGTGTCATAGTCAATTACAAAAGGAGAATGATTGTGTTTTTCAGACATGTTTATGAAAAGGGCTTGGCACATGCCAGTTATGTTGTGGGTTGCCAAGCATCAGGCACCGCAATGGTGATTGATCCTCAACGAGATATTGATGTATATCTTGAAATTGCATCTCAAGAAAAACTACGAATCACACATATTCTTGAAACGCATATTCATGCAGATTTTCTCAGTGGCTCGAGAGAATTGGCTTCTGTTACTGGTGCAAAGTTGTATCTATCAGATGAAGGCGGACCCGAATGGCAATATGCATTCCCACATGAGGGAATCAAAGATGGCGATACATTCATGGTTGGAAATCTTCGCATCGAAGTGATGCATACTCCCGGACATACACCCGAGCATATCTCCTTTCTTTTGACAGACACTCCAAGTGGCAATCATCCTGTGATGATGTTCACAGGTGATTTTGTATTTGTAGGTGATGTCGGCAGACCCGATCTTCTCGAAAAAGCGGCAGGATATTCCGGAACCATGGTCGAAGGTGCAAAGACCATGTTCAATTCACTCAAACGATTCAAACAATTTCCCGATCATATTCAGATATGGCCTGCACATGGAGCAGGATCAGCTTGTGGTAAAGCATTGGGCGCTGTTCCTGGATCAACTGTCGGCTATGAAAAACTCGTCAATTGGGCACTCAAGCATACCGATGAAGATGCATTCGTTAAGGAATTGCTCGACGGTCAACCCGAGCCTCCATACTATTTTGCGATGATGAAATCACTCAATAAAATTAACAGACCATTATTAAGCGATATTCCCGCATTACATAGATTGGGTCCTGATGCATTCTTTGAGCATATCAAACAAGAAACATTGATTATCGATACGAGACCAAAACAACTCTATGCAGAGAGTCATATACCCGGCGCAGTGAATATTCAAAACAATAATGCATTTTCAACCTGGATGGGTTGGATTGTGGATTATGATAAACCCTTCATCCTCATTGCACAAGAGCAGGAAATTGAATCTATCACAAGAAAAATGATGCGCATCGGCATCGATCACTGTAAAGGATTCATTACCAATGTTCAAGAATATGTGAATCTCGGATATACGCTTCGTTCAGTTCATCAAATGACATTAGATGCGGTGCATGGACATGTGAATAATCCAGAATATACAATACTTGATGTTCGTTCAACAAATGAATTTACGGAAGGACATATTCCGGGTGCAATCAATATTTATGGCGGACAATTACGCAATAGACTTGCTGAATTACCCGAAGGTTCTTTGATTGTTCATTGTCAAGCCGGCGAAAGATCTAGCATTGCAATGGGTATTTTGGAACAAGCGCATTCACGGATACTTTACAATGTGCCCGGTGGATTCAATGAATGGAAACAACATAATTATGAAATAGAGGCTTAATATGACACAAGAGTTGACTCTCGAAACATTCAAAGAATTGGTTTTTGATTATGAGCAAAGCAAAGAATGGTCTTATAAAGGCGATATTCCTTGCATCATAGATTTCTGGGCGCCATGGTGCGGTCCATGCAGAGCTATTGCTCCTGTATTTGAAGAGTTGTCAAACATCTATGATGGTACAGTGCAATTCTATAAAATCAATACTGATGAACAACAAGAATTATCAGCGATGTTCGGAATTAAAAGCATTCCTTCACTATTATTCGTTCCCGTGAATGATTCACCCAAAATGGCCATGGGAGCACTCCCGAGAGAGTTACTCATCGAGGCGATTGAGAAAGAATTGAATATTGTGATATAAATTATGATCGAATTATTGATTTCCCTCTTCGCATCATCAATCATCGGCATCGCAATTGGCTTGCTTGGTGCGGGAGGATCAATTCTTGTCATGCCGGTATTGGTATATATCCTTGGATTGCCTCCAATGATTGCCACAACATATTCGCTGGGCATTGTTGGAATCAGTTCGGCAATTGCGGCCATGCGAACTTCCCGTGAACAAAAAGTGAATACGAAAGTGATTCTTACCTTTGCATTTCCTGCAATGTTCAGCATTATGATTATGCGTGCTTTTATCATGCCCGCATTGCCAAAAGTATTGGAAATTGGAACATTACTCATTTCCATTGATTCATTTTCAATGATCATTCTTTCAATATTGATGTTGATTTCTGCCCAAAGAATGATTTCACAAAAGAAATTGCAAAGCGATGAATCTCATGATATTTCCTTATCACTTCTCTTGCTAACGGGTTTATGTATTGGAATATTGACAGGATTCACGGGTATTGGTGGCGGTTTTTTAATTGTCCCTGCGATGATACTCATTGGGCGCATGAATGTCAAAGAAGCCGCATTCATATCCATGATACTTATCGCCATGAATGCATTGCCCGGTTTTTTTGTGGATATATTGAATGGAAAGAATCTTGAATGGGGATTATTCACACTTCTTACAATTGCCTCCGTTTTTGGAGGTTATGCCGGCATCATGCTATCCAAAAGAATCAGACAAGACATACTTCGCATCTCTTTTGGAATCATCATTGCACTTCTCGCCCTTTTTATTCTCTTCAAAGAATTGATATAAAAAAAGCCCCGGCTCCAAATGGAATCGGGGCTTAATCATATCTCGATATCTTATCTGATCACGCTGAAAGGAATTGACATTGTGGCACCGCTCTGTGAGCGGAGTGTCACAGTGTATTGTCCTGTAGCAAATGATCCAACAGGCAATTGGAATGCATGTGAACCTTGATCAAAACTGCGATTTTGAGCAGTGAACAATACTTGACCATTGAGTGAAGTAACAGTGATTGTCATATGTGTTGGTTCTGCAACATTGAATGTGACATATGCATCACTTGTTGTAGGATTAGGCATTACATTCACTGAGCCAGAAAACATACGATCTTCCTTCACACCTGATACAGCTTGCTTTTCACCAGTGAGGTTGACTGTATATGTACCTGTCTTATTTGTGGAAGTCACAAGAGTGTTCAATGTCAAGACAGCTGTATGAATTCCATCTTTGGTTGGAGTAAATGTAACCTTAGTTTGGAATTTTTGACCTTTTGGAATTGTGCCTTGCTGTACTGACAATGAAAATGCTGATTGATCAGCACCGGAGATTGTTGCACCGGTTACTTTGATTTCACCATCAATATTATTGTTGAGGGAGAGTGTTTTCTCGATCATAGTAGATGTTTGACCAAGATTGAGATCTGCAATACCGGCAAGCGCAGGAACATCAGGAACCGTTACAGTTCCTTCACCAAGAAGATCAACGCCTGAAGTTGAATTATCTACTCCGCCATCATTGGATGTGAAATCTAATGAAGCCAAATAGGATTTCTTTTCTTTTGGTGCAAATTCAAGTGTGATCTTTGCAGATTCACCGGTCTTCAATGTCATTGGCAATGTTGGTTTATTCACGATGGAGAATACACTTGCGCTGGAGCCACTCAAACCCAAAGAAGATATAACCAAATCAGCTTCGCCTGTATTGCTGATATCTGTGGTCATCTCTTTCTTTTGTCCGACTTCCAATGGACCGAACTTCACATCTGAATTGAGAGTCAATACAGGCTTCTTGGCAACAACAAAAATATCACCTGCAAGCCATTCCATTGATTTTCTGATAAAGGTTTCGCGTGTCACAAAACTATCAAATGCTTCGATTGGCTGAGTCACGAATACGAGCTTACCACCTTGAGCATTTGTATAACGAACACCCACAAGATTTGCATTGCTATTATCGGAATACAAAACAGGAACGCATGGTGAACCGGAAGCCAATTTGAAGATATCTGTAAAGAAGACATGATTGGTGAAATTCTGATTTGCCATTCCATTGAATTGATCACCGATGGAATCATTATCAAATCCTTTCACACCATATGGCTTCAATGTAACTGAACTTCCACTTAAAGTGTAACGCGGTTCAGTTTTTGTGAATTGAAGTTTCAATGTATTATTAAAGAAATTCAATACATCCAGATTTTTTCCGGCTGCTGTATTTGCTGTTTTGTCAAATGCCCACCACATTGATTGAGGTGCAGAAAGCAATACTCTCTTACCTTCAGCAAGCATATTTGAAACAGTTTTTGCGAGTGGATTAAGATCTGTGGTATTACCAATTGATGAACCATTATAGATTTGACCATTCAATAATCCACCACCAAAAACACTGAATACATATACTTTGAATTGATCTTTATATGCTTCAAGTAATGTTGCATTATTTGGTAATTTTACAAATGCAGGACCGAATCTGTCTGTATACTTGATGGCATCTTTGTACAAATCATTGAATTGATTGATATTCAATTCATAGACGATTGCCGCTTTTGCAGTCTCAGGCAATACATACAAACTTGTGGATGTTGTTTTTGGCTTTGTATTCGCTTCTTCTCTAGGATTTGCATCAATAACAACTGTTGTCAATTCAGCCTCAGGAATTGAGGTAGGTGATTCGATTGTTACTGTCACCAATTCTGATGCGCCTTTTGCCAATGTCAAGGATTGTGGTTCAACTGATGCTGTCCAATCTGCAGGTAAAACAGATTTTGTATCATTTACAGACATGTCAAAAGTTAATGTCATATTATTGTCATTGGTGACTTTTATTACCTGTGTTTTCTTTCCACCTGCCGCAACCTTCAAATATGGTGGTTCAACTTGATCAAGAGTTGCGCGTGTACTACGAATGAGAAGTGATTCTTCAACCGCTTGCAAAATTTCACGAGCACCAACATTGTCTGAATACTTTTGTACCAAACCAACCAATGACATGCGATCAGGTTTCCATGAAGCATTCACAGTGAAAGAATACTGTTTTGTATAAACTGCACCTGCTTTTGGATTATCAGGAATCACGCCTGTTGCGCCCCAAGTACCATCAGCCATGAATCTTGCAACATGTCTGTGTGGATAATTCTTAATTGGATTCCCTCTTTGATAAAAAGGATGACCTGACTGAGTATTGAAAGCATTTACTTGGTCGTAGGGGTTTCCTGAACCAACTACGCTGTCTTCAACAACAACAACATTCACACGAACCGGACCGGTGATGTCACGATTTACTTTTGCTTCCAAAGTACATGTAACTCTGCGTGTTCCACTATTGAAAGAAACATTTTTTAAATTCACTTCAACAGCAGCATCTTGGCTAATTATAGCAGGGACATAACCAGCCCAAGCTCCAGGACTGATACCATTGTAGATTCTACTTACAGAGCCACTAGGAACGCCATTGATATATGGCTGAAAATCACCTTGATTGGTCATGGACATTCCATCATTTTGATGTACGGCAACCATGATCACTTCTTCATCAGTGTATTGCTGACCCAATTGGTCAAATGCAACTGCGCCATTGGGACAATATTGACACCATGCGCCGGTGTACTTTTCAATGTATACGCGTCTTTTAGACTGCGCATCTGATACCTGCACTGCAAGCATCGCAATAAGTGCAAAGAGCAATGCCTTGCGCAAGAATGAGGATAAGACTCTCATGGATTAACTCCGTTTATTATTAGTGATGGCTTTTTATTTTTAACCCCTACAAATTACACGGGATTATCGGTTTGAACAAAGAAAAAAGAGACTTCAAGTAGCATTTATTGGTCATAAGATTGATATACCTTCAAAGACATTTCAAGTGTAGAAAAATTACAATGGTTATACACCTGTTATCCACATCAAATCCACATCATACAGTCCCCTATCTGCACGAATTTTCCTATTTTTGCCTATCTATCCTGTACTTACTGAAATTTTTGTCGATACCATGAATAACGATGCAGTTTTGGCCTTAGAAAATGGCATGATCTTCCGCGGGAAGGCTTTTGGTGATTTGAATGTAGAAGCCAGAGGTGAAGTTGTGTTTAATACATCCATCACCGGATATCAAGAAATCATGTCTGATCCAAGTTATAAAGGTCAAATCATGACATTCACCTATCCACATATTGGAAATTATGGCGTTAATCCCCAAGATTTCGAATCTGATTCATTGAAAGTTGAGGGAATCATTGTCAAGGAATGTTCCAGAACATATTCCAATTGGAGAGCAACCGGTTCATTACAAGATTTGATGCAAGAGCAAGGTCATATTGGAATTCAAGGTCTTGACACAAGACAATTAGTACGAATTCTTCGAAGTGAAGGAGTAATGCGTGGCATTATTTCAGCACAAGGGAAGGATGAACAGACATTGATTAATGAAGCTCGGCAAATCCCCTCGATGGAAGGTCTGGATTTGACTTTGGGTGTAACTTGTTCTGCACCATATCAGTATGAAGCCAAACAAGAAGATTTGATTCAAGATCCTCTGATTAATGTCCAAAAAAGATATCGTATTGCCGCTCTTGACTATGGCATCAAAAGAAATATACTTCGAAGATTATCTGCATATGGATGCGATATCACGGTATTCCCTGCCCAAACCAAAGCCGAAGAGATTCTTGCGATGAATCCTCATGGAATTTTTCTTTCCAATGGCCCGGGTGATCCATCGGCTACCATTCATGCCATTGAGACAATCACTGAATTGATGAAATCAGGGATACCTACTTTTGGTATTTGTCTTGGTCATCAATTGCTTGGATTGGTATTTGGAGCAAAAACATATAAACTTCGCTTTGGTCATAGAGGTGGAAATCATCCCGTGAAAAATTTGATTTCCGGAGAGATCGAAATCACATCTCAGAATCATGGTTTTGCCGTTGATCAAGAAAACCTACCTTCATGTCTTGAAGCAACACATGTCAATTTGAATGACAATACACTATCAGGTATCAGACATCGTGAATTGCCTGTGTTTTCAGTGCAATATCACCCGGAAGCTGCTCCTGGACCCCATGATTCCGATTATCTCTTTAAACAATTCATAGAAATGATGTCAGCGGAAACAGCTTGATCATCTTGATGGAAATTAACCATGTCATATGAAACCATACTAACAGAATTGAATTCGGGCATTTATACCATAACACTCAATAGGCCGGATTCTTATAATGCCTGCAATGAGCAACTCACCGGTGATTTGCAATCAGCATTTCAACATGCACATGACAATGATGAAATTAGGTGTGTTGTATTGACAGGTGCGGGCAAGGCATTTTGCTCAGGCCAAGATTTGAAAGATGCTCCAAGCGGAGGCGGAAAGCGCTCTCTGAAAGATTCTCTCGAAAGAAGATATAATCCGATCATTCGCTTGATCACAAGTTTACCCAAACCGGTTATTGCAGGTATCAATGGTGTTGCTGCAGGTGCAGGTCTTTCGCTTGCACTGGCATGCGATGTACGCATCATGAATGCATCCGCAAAGCTTGTTGAAGCATTTATCGGAATCGCATTGATTCCTGATTCCGGTGCAACATTTTTTTATACAAAAATGCTCGGATACGCGAAAGCTTTTGAATTTGCCACTTTGAATAAACCAATTTCAGCCGATGAAGCATTGGCCCTGGGAATGGTAAATCAAGTATTGCATCCCGGTGCATTTGCTGACGGTTTGCAGGCAATGGCTAAAAAGTATGCTGAGGGTCCGACGCAGAGTTATGGCTATGTGAAATTACTTTTGCAAAATGCGCAGACAGCAAACCTCGAACATATGCTGGAGCTTGAAGCCGAGTATCAGCAATTGGCCGGAGAATCGCACGATTATGTCGAAGGCGTGAAAGCATTCATAGAAAAAAGAGCCCCCGAATTTATTGGACGGTAGTATATATCACAGGAAGAATCAATGAAATTTGCAGTCCTAACCGGTGGTGGAGATAGTTCAGGCATGAATGCTTTTGTTCGTGCAATTGTACGATCCACACTTAATATCAGAACTGAAACATCTGTTTGGGGTGTACTTGATGGTTGGAAAGGGTTGATTTACAATGATTTCCGACAATTGGACAAAGGCTCAGTGGCCGGCATAGCATCTGCCGGTGGAACTATTCTTGGAACAGTTCGCGTGCCTGAACTTGCCACAGATCAAATTTTGCAAGAAAGCGCGGCGAGAAATCTTCACGACAATCGGATAGATTATCTGTTTGTTTGTGGTGGAAATGGAAGCATCAAAGCGGCACATGCGATCAATACATTCATTAAAGCCGATAAAATAAAAACAAAAGTTCTCTGTGCGCCTGGTTCCATAGATAATGACGTATGCAATTCATTCGGCTCATCTATTGGTTTTTATAGCGCTTTGGACAAGAGTCATGAAATGCTCGAGTGGATCAAGGATACAGCATCTTCTCACAGACGAGTGTACTTAATCAAATCAATGGGAAGAGATTCCGCATATTTGGCATTTTATTCCGGCATTGCGTCTGGCGCGGAATATGTTATTTGTCCGGGCGAACATGTTGATTATGAATATCTCGCAACTATGATAGAAGAACGTGACCGCGATACACGCATTATCGTTGCTGAAGGATATGATCAAGATGTACATACCATTCGCAAAACACTCGAAGACATCTTCAAAAAAAGAAATGTCATTCATGAAATCCGTACTGTTGACATGAGTTATTTTCAAAGAGGTGGTAAAGCAGCAGTAGCAGATATCATTCGCGCAAGTTGGGTTGCTTATCGAATGGTGAAAGACGCTTATGCATATGCTGACAGTGGTTTTTACACTGCCTTTTACACCGGACATGCTCCAACGCCCATTCCGCTGGATATTGCAGCGGATGATACACAGACAAATCATGTAGGGATACCGAATGAGATCATCGATTTTGCAATAGCACTTCGCTGATTGAGTTCATCTTGCACTTACTATCGCAATCTCTGCGTCATTGTAATTTCACATTTGATGCATAAGGAATACACATGGAATCATTGAATTCACTCATACAGTTCATCAAGGTTATCGTCATAATCGTAACCGTTCATGAACTCGGACATTTTCTTATTGCCAGAGCTACTGGCATGCGCGCCGAAATTTTTGCAATTGGCATGGGCATGAGACTATTCGGTTGGAATAAAATCACCGGATTCACATTCGGCGATTTACCGGAAGACTGGGATGGAGGCGATCACACTGATTATCGGCTTTGTCTTTTACCTATCGGAGGATATGTTAAGATATCCGGAATGATTGATGAAAGCTTTGACAAAGACCAGATGCAAAGTAGCCCAAAACCTTATGAATTTCGATCAAAGAATGCTTGGAGTAAGGCTGCGGTGATCAGTGCCGGAGTACTATTCAATTTTGTATTTTCATTCCTTTTATATTCAGGAATCATCTTCAGCGAAGGCAAAGATGTCAGCACTGTAACCACAATCGCATCTGTTCAAAAAGGTTCGGTGATGGAAAAAGCTGGATTACAATCCGGTGATAAGATCATCAGCATTAATGCACAGCCTGTGTTTACTTGGGAAGATATCACAAAAGCCTTGACTCTTGACAATTTTGGAGAAAATCGCAATATCTCTGTCAAACGAAATGGCCAAACCCTCAATATTTCTGCAGATGGTAGAGCGCTGGTCGAATCTTTGACACAGAAAAAAGGCATTGGCATTGCACCCGATGGAATTCGGGTGGTTATTGCTGCTGTGGAGTCAATAATGCCTGCTGAAAAAGCAGGAATGAAAGCAGGCGATACGATTCAGACAATCAATGGAAATACGATGCTCGGTGTTGAAGATTTCGTTGACTATGTGAAAAAAAATCAATCCAAACCAATGTATGTCACCTGGAAATCAGGTACAAAAGATAAAAGCGATACTATCATTCCCAAGTATGATGGCTCAACAAATAGATATCGTATTGGTGTTCAAACAACACAGGAATATGTCGGACCAACAAAACACATAGATTTTTCATTGATTGAATCAGCAGGTTTGGGCCTTGATCAAACAGTCATGAATGTGACATTATTTTTCAAGACCATATCCGGAATTTTTCAAGGCACAATGTCTGTATCAGAAACAATCGGTGGTCCTGTACAAATCGCTAAAATAGCCGGAAAACAAGCAGATCAGGGCTGGGCAAGCTTCCTGCTTCTTGTTGCCTCATTATCAGTTTCTATAGCCGTTATCAATATTCTGCCGCTTCCCGCTCTCGATGGTGGACATCTTGTATTCATCATCATTGAGGGTATCACCGGAAAGGAAGTACCCATAAAAATAAAGATGCTTGTTCAGCAAGTCGGCGTGGCCTTACTGCTTATTTTATTCCTCCTGATAACGATCAATGATTTGCTCAAATAACAAATGAAAAGACCGCCAATTGGCGGTCTTTTTTTATACTGAATGTTTGATGGCTTCATGAATGATCTTCAGTCCTCTATTCAATTCATCTTCTGATAATGTCAAGGGTGGCCTAAATCGCACCGACTTCTCACCACATCCCAGGATGATGAGTCCTGAGTCATAACAATGACTTCTAAATCTATCACGAGTTTCAGCATCCTTCAAATCAAATGCCGCAAATAATCCTCGACCTCTAGCATTGCTCATTATATCCGGAAATTCTTCCGTATATGTATTGAGTGAAGATAGTAATACATTACCCATATTTCTAGCATTATCAACTAGATTATCTTCTTCAATAATCTCAAGATATCTTGTTGCTCTTACCATATCTGTCAAGCTTCCACCCCATGTGGAATTAATTCTGCTGGAAACTTTGAATACATGATCAGGAATATCATCTATGCGATTTGTGGCTACCACACCACAAACTTGCATCTTCTTTCCAAATGCCATGATATCGGGAGTAACTCCCAATTGTTCATGTACCCACATGGTTCCGGTGAGACCAACACCGGTTTGAACTTCATCAAAAATCAACAATGCATCTTGTTCATCAGCAATTTCTCTCAAAGCTTGGAGGAATTCAGGTCTGAAATGATTGTCTCCACCTTCACCCTGAATTGGCTCAATAATGATTGCCGCAATATCATCCTTATGTTCATGAAATGCCTTTTTGATTTGGGCAATCGACTCATCCTCTGCTGCAAGAACATGCTCAAGGTTTTGTCCTATCATAGGAAACAACATCTTTGGATTCAATACTCTCGGCCATGGGAACTTCGGATATAATGCCGTTTTTGTTGGATCTGTATTAGTTAAAGACATCGTATATCCTGATCTTCCATGAAATGCCTCACGGAAATGTAAAATCTGATGTCCTTTTTCTTCCCTATACCCTTTCAAAAAATTCTTTCTCACCTTCCAATCTATTGCAATCTTTAATGCATTTTCAATGGCCATTGCCCCACCTTCAATGAAAAAGCTATAGGTGAAAGCAGATGGAACCGCAATTTCAAAGAAGGTTTTCACAAAACTTGCCATCGACTCTGAATATAAATCAGAGTTTGATGGTTTATTGACCGAAATTCTACCCAAATATTCCACAAAACTCGGTTCAAGCATCTTTGGATGATTCTGACCAATAGGAGTGGAGGCAAAACATGTAAAGAAATCAAGGTACTCTCTGCCGGTTTTAGCATCTTTCAAGTATGTACCATGACTCCCAATCTCATCGTAGATAATTTCAAAGCCATCTGCCAAGATGTATTTCCCTAATTCTTCTAATACATCTTCGGCCTGAACGGCATATGTAGGTTTATATGCTGACATTACTTTTTCCTCTAAATGGTGGTAAGGATTTGGTATGATTTATTGTCTTAAAACTAGACGATGGAATACACAAATACTCCATTTGAACAACTCATAGAAAGCGTTGTTCAGAGAGGGACAATAGAGGAAAGCAATACGATAGCAAGTAATGCATCGCGCAATGCAAAGCATGATTCAAAGGAATTTCCTCGAATAGTGCCACCTTCGGAAAGAAGAGCATGCGCAGTAAGTGTTTTATTTCTCATGTATGCAAGTTACAGATATGACATTCCTCCACCAAAAAACCAATTATTGCCATTATTTCTTTGTGAATAACTTTGGAAAAAGTGATTTTGGTGCGTATTTTGCATGCCACTTAGTTGTCAATTAATTAATGAAATATATTATTCCTTTTACTGTATCCGAGAGGAGCATTTGCTATGTCTGAAGACAAAAAGCATGGTGGACACAATGACTATAAAGAAACATCAACCCATTATGGGATTTTCTTAGGTCTTTTTGCACTCATTGCAATTAGTGTTTATACCTTTGTCGTACCTACTGCCGTACAAAAAGCAGTTATTTTCTTGTTCAAACCCGATGGCGTGACGCATACCATTAGTTTCGGTGAATACAAGTCTCATTCAAATAAAGAACATGTCAAACATGAAGCACTGGTAAGTTTTGATGGGGTCATTTCTGAAGCAGGCGCGGAAGCAGATAAGTTTGTTGAAGGCAATGGCAAGCCTCTTAAGGGTGTTATCAATACTGAATACATATTCGATTTGACAGATGCAAGTCGAAGTGAGCTAGTTGATGGCTATACTAAATTGTCTGGTGAATGGATTCTTAAAGCTCCAAAACTTGGCGAGGCAGCTATTGTTATCGAACCAGCACTAGGATTTTCGGTGCTAGCATTAATTTTTGGTTTTGCAATTGCAGCCTTGATCACTTTCGTCCTACCTCCTCATTTGGGATATATGGCGGTTAAAGTGAGAAGAGAGGTCCATCATGCAAAGTCTAAAGTTCGTTTGCAAACCGGCTTTTCTGATGACATTGTAGAAATTCTCGCACTGCCTGACAATCGTCTTTATGATTTGGCAGAAACTGATAGAAGAAAAATAGAAATTGCTTTCAAGAAAATTTGGGATAGAACCGATAATAATGAAGGTTCAGCAGTCATTCGTTTCAGTTCAGTCTTTGACGATGATACCGATATTGTGATTTTTAGAAATGAATTGCTATTCTTGCGTATAAGAGAATTCTTCTCAGACTTTGTTGTCAAAGAGATTCAGGATACGATTTCAGCTCAAGAATGGGAGAAAAATCAGTTTCTTATTTTCAAAGCACTTCGTTTGTACATGTCACATCACTTCACTGAAGGATATTCAAATACAGTGACAGGTTTGGCTTACTTTGGTGCTGCTATCTTGATTATCATTATCGGTATTCGTGGTTTGAAGTTTATTCCTGCAACTCGTCCATCATTGATCCTAGGTGCTATCTTCTTGGAAGGTGCCATGCTTGCATTGATGGCATTCACTTTGCTTTATACGCAAGAAGAAGAACGCATGGACCGTATGCTCAAGAAAATGGAAGATGCGAATCGTAATCAATTGGAAACTTTGGAAGATGTATCAAAGGATATGCACAAAGTTGCAGTTGCATTGGTAGAAGGCAATTCAGAAATGATCAAGCAGAAAGTACATCAAGCTGTGAGCGAGTATTTGTCTGATGAGAAGAATATTCAAGGTGAACTTGCCAAAGAGATTGGAGACATCGTCCTTAGAGCTATCGGCTCTGGTGTAATGACCCAAGCTAAAAAGAATTGATTGGCACTTAGATAAAGAAAAAAAGGTCTCCATTTTTTGGAGACCTTTTTTTTATACGGGTTTAAATTGTTCAAATGCTTGCAGACAAGAATTGCAATAATGAATCGACCTGCAGAGCGTCGGTCCGAAGGGAGTTTGCATGACAGTGTTCTGACTATTGCAGTATGGACATGATACAAAATGTAGTATATCCAGGTTTAATACAGTATCATATACTGGCGGTGGTGCCAAACCAAAATCCTTCAATGCCTTTCTCCCCTTTTCTGAGACTCTATTTGAGTCCCAAGGGATATCATAATTTACATCAACTGTGAATGCACAATCAAAAGTCTTGAGAACTTCCTCAACACCTTGCTTCATCACTTCAATGGCTGGACAACCTACAAATGTTGGAGTCATTGTCACATGTATAGAACCTTCAGTACTCGTTATACCAGTGATAATTCCAAGATCTACTATTGAAACTATTGGAATCTCGGGATCGGTAACCTGTTCGAGAGCTGTTAGTATTATTTCTTCGTCGATTATCATTTAAGATTTGATTCCAAATAAGTCTGAATTTGTTCAATTTCTTTATCTGTACCAGTTCCACTCACTTTAAACTTTGCTATTCCGGTAGGATCAATATGAACCACTGTTGTAACATCATCTTTACAAGAAAAGTGCTCCCATAATAAACCTTTCCAGTCCAAAAGAACTGTATATGTATAGCTCTCCTGAAACTTACTACGAATGAAGCCTTTTAGAAAGAAAGGGACACTGCTAACATTAGCAACTGCAATGAATATTGCCTTTCCTCTATACTTAGGTTCCAATACTTTTGTGAAATTCGGTGTAAGTTTACTCCCAGTTCTGTCTGCTATAAACAGCAATAAATGCTTTCCCTTATAAGCTGTTGATTGAACTTCCTTTGAGTACTGATCCTCCATAGTAAATGATGGTAACTTTTGTCCGATACCATTTCCTAGTAATTGAATTCCGGCTAATAATATGCTGATTACAAATACGGAAATCACTCTAGTTACAATCATTATACAACTCCCTTAGATTTCATCATTTTATCATGATCAGCAATGAATGTTGCAACACCGGAATCTGTTAGTGGATGTCTCATTATTTGTTGTAAAACCTTATATGGTACTGTAGCAATATCTGCCCCAGCTTTAGCGCATTCCAATATATGAATTGGATGTCTGATGGATGCAGCAATGATCATAGACTCCAAACCATGCTGATCCCATATCTCACATATATCTCTGACAACTGCAACACTATCGCTTCCTATATCATCCAAACGACCTAGAAACACACTTACATAGGTTGCACCTGCATTATTTGCTGCCAGTGCTTGTCCCGGACTAAATATCAGAGTAACATTTGTTGGAATATCTTGTCTTGAAAGTTCTTTAACAGCTGCTAAACCGTTTGGTATCATTGGTATTTTTATGGTTGCCTCGGGAAACCATTTAAGAATTTCATCGGCTTCTTTCAGCATTCCTGCAGTATCTGTAGAAACAACCTCTACGGAAACATGTCCGCCAATTGTTGTATAAATATGTTTAATCAACTCCTTGACATCTAATGTAGGATCCTCTTTAGCCAACAATGATGGATTCGTAGTTACGCCACTTATAATCCCAATGCTTGCAGTGTCCTGGATCTCTTTGAGATTCGCTGAATCGATATATAATTCCATGTTGTTCTTATAGTAATAATTGTGTTTAAAAAAAGCCCCTCAGAGAAAATCCCTGAGGGGCTTAAGTCATCCATTATAGATGATTATCTAACAACTTGCAATGAGCGTGTTGCTACAGAATCACCTGACTTGATAACGATTTGATACATACCGGCAGCCAAACCTTCTGCTGAAACTTCAAGTGAATATGTACCTGCCGAAGATACATTTCCTTCAAAGATAGTAGAAACTGTACGGCCAATCATATCTGTAAGTTCAACGCGAACCATACCTGGAGTGTTAATAGTGTAATCAACATTCGCAATTCCGGAAACTGGATTAGGTCTAGCTTCACCGATTGCAAGTGTACTATTAGCATTATCACCGATAACTACTGCAACTTCATCGCTATAGTCAAATGTACCATCGCGATCTACCATGCGTAGACGATAGACATAAGTACCGGTACGAACATTATTGTCGATTGCATTGTATTCACGATGTGAAGTACTATTACCAGCTGCAGGAACTGTTTCAATTCTTTCAAATACAAGTTCTTTACCTGTATTTGCAGCTCTTTCAACTTCATACCATCCGCTATTCTGTTCAGTTGCTGTAGCCCAATCAAGAGTTACAGATGAACCTGTACGACGAGCATCGAAAGTAATCAATTCAACAGGTGTAATACGGCCATCATTGAATTGAACATGATCAAAAGTACCACGAAGTACGCGCTCAAGACCTGTACCTCTACCAGTTTTAGCAAAATGTCTCCAGTCAAGACCATAGAACACAACATTCATAGTTGGAGCAGTTGTTGAAATACCCATTGTACTATCTTTTACTGCTACAGTAGCTTCAATGCTTCTAAATTTGAAAGCTTGACGAGCAAAACCTTTTGAGTTTCTATCAGTATAAATCTTCATCATTGATGGCTTTGGTGTTGGATCTGACCAAGTGCCACTAACAAATCCGGTAGTACTGATTCTTTCTGATAAACCACGTTGTACAAAGATACCATCTACAAATGATTGGCCATTTGTTACAACAGCAGGTGTATAACCTGATGCAAATGGTGTTGCTTGTACAGCACCTGCATTATTACGAGATACTTCTGCACGCAATTGCTCACGAACAAAGAATTGATCATTAGTAGCATTTAAGCCAATATGATTTCCAACGACAGCTTCAGAAGAAAGAATAAAATTCTTCTTGGTTTGTTGAGTACCTGATGCAAGATATTTACGAATCTGGTCACGCTCGGTTCTTACGAGTGGTGTATTATCCTGTGACCAAAGAAGCATCTTATATGGCGTATAGTCAAATGTTCTAGCTTCCCAACCAGTTCTATCGAAAATATCATAACGATAAGGACGATTATTGGAATTATTCAAAGGATTACTAAAGAAACCAAGTGTATCAAGAGCAATTCGTAAACTATCAGAATTCAGACGGCCAATAGTTGCGCTTGCATACCCTAGGGTTGTTGAAGGAGTAGTAATATGTGGGTAACCACTATTCTCTAGAGAAACGATGAACTTAGTTGAATTAGCTTGACGAATATAGAATCTTGACTCAGCTTGAGTTGTGTCATTGAATCTATTCTCATCACTATTAAATGATGCAACATAAGCTCTGACTTGATAACGAGGAGTAACATTAGGACGCATAGTTGCATCAACAGGTTGTCTCATCCATGTTGGTGTTGTATAACTTGCTCCAAGCTCAAGAAGTGTTTGGAGACTTACACGACCAAGCATGACATCACGAGTTTCACCACCGGAGATGGTAACAGATGTTGTGTTGATTGTTGAAGGAATACCATAAACAGGAGCTGCATTTCCACTGTTGGCTGCATCTTCCATTGCAATTGAACCTGACAAGTTGATTGTTTGACTCAATGTGCTATTATTTCTAACGCGAACCATAACAGGAACTGAATTTGTATCTACTGTGATATATTCAACATCACTGAAGATTCCTCCAGGATATGAACAAGTTCCACTTCTGTAAGCACGAGGTGCAATCACAGAGATAACCTCAACATCATTCAAGTATGGAATAGCATTAAATTCATCAGCACCGATATCATAACGATTCTTGGCAGAACCACGAATCTCACCATCAATATCAATTGTTACTTCTGAAAGATTTGATCCTGAATTATTCAAGATTGAACCAATTTTTGCCACTTGACGCAAGCTGACAACAGGTTCTTGACCCATTCTCTTCAATGTATCTGTAGGTGAGCTAAAGAAGTTACCAACGAATGATTGATCGTCTTGACCTGTCCAATTATACCATTGATCTCTTGTCTGATATTCATTTTGGCAACTTGAGAGAAGAATTTGACTTAATGTGTCAAGTTCAATAAATCTCATGAATGAACCTTGTTGAATCCAATTGCCGCTGAAATTGCGTGAAGCAGGCCATGCAGCATTGAAATTAGATTTTAAACCACCATTATATGATGGAAGTAAACCTGCATATAAGTAGGCTGTATTTGGATAACCTGCTGTCATTGATTGCGTATGCAAAGGAGCTGTAACTGCTACAGCATTATTCATAACTCTTGCATCACGAGCATTCAACAATGCAATACCAACTGCAGCACCACGAGGTGTAGTAAGATTCAATGAATCATCTTGTATCAATACTGTGTTATTCGCAACCAAATCCTCACGAGTGAAATATCTACGCGCATCTTTAGTTGAATTAAACGCAAATCTAGGATTGATCAATGAATTCAAGTTAGTTGCATCAAGCGTTGATGTCCAACCACTATTTCTGTCTGTAGTAAGTTGAATACCTGTTCTATGAGTTACAGAGTTTCTGATAATTGCACCGGATGGGAATAATACGCCACGACGCAAATCAAAAATAACATTACCAATAACTTTTGTACGCTCAGGAACATTTGGTTGAAGTGTGTTTTCCAAAATACCTGTTTGTGAGAAGTTGTTTTGGCTCTGATTTACCAAGATACCGCGTGTATGATAGTAACCACGAACATCATTGATTTCATTAAAGCTGATTTCTGTATTGATATTGTTATAACCAAGAGCCGTGCTCAATGTATCTGTCCATAGACCAGCTTCAATACCTGAGTTCTCATCAAAGACATATGTAGATGTACCAAATGTAAATGTACCTGCAACATTATAAATCTTGTTGCGGCTAATCTTTGAACCATCTTCATAACCAATGAATACACCTGTACGACCAACTTTGGAAATAATGTTACCTGAAATTTCAGTTCCACTGTTGTAATAACGAACAAGCTTATTACGCTCTTTCAATACACCAATACCGATTGACATAACACCGATACCAAAACCTGTGATTTCATTGTTTTGGATCTTGTTTTCTTTATTACCACGATATGTGATATTATTTTCTACAATAACTGTATCCAATCCAAGACGGTTAGAACCGAATTGATCTGCAGGAGGAACATTTCTTTGAACGATACCTGCACTGAAGAATGATGGAGGTGTTGTTGCAGTATTTGAGTCGCGTGGGAACAATATATTTGACTGATCAATTGCAACTCTTGGAATTGCTGACCAGAATTCTGTTTCAGGAGTGGAAGGATCCATTTCGATCAAACAGTTCTTAACAGTCGTATTGTATGTTCTATTACCGAAGTAAACTACTGCTCTACGATTTGCAGCTGTCTTAAGTCTTAAACGAAGTGACTTCTGAGCTCCACCATCAAATGTGATATATCCTGGATAATTTGCATTTGATTTGGTTGGGAATTCACGATACACTGCATTTGTATTCCATGGATTTGCTGATTGGCCAAATTGAATACCAACACCGTTTGGACTATTCAATTGAACAGTTATACCAGCACGGAGAAGACCTACTGAGTTAGGATCTGGTCTAAAGGATACAGGAGCAGTTGGACCGACACCAATGATGTTAGATGTCAAGTCAAGCGCAGGTTCATTATTATCTGTACCTGTCACTGCATAAAAAGCATCTGTTAATAAGAAATTAACAGGACCTGAAACACCACGTGAATACAATGCATTCACAGCTGACTTGATCGTTGTGAAGTTTTCTCTTCCTGCTTGTGCCACTGTACCAATTGTATAAGTACCATTCAAACGATCATTGATAGTAAATGTATAACAACTTCTGTTATTAGGAGCATATTGATCTCCACTTGCAAAAGTTTCAATACAAATTTCAAGCTGACCTGGTGTTGAAGGAATAAATTCTTCAAAGTAAGCAGGGAAAATATTGTAAGAACCACTAGGTACTTCAACATTTACTGTAGATTGAGCAATGACATTACCATTTAGACTGGCTGTCATTTGTACAGGAATCTCATCAACATTCAAACCATTATTTGCAATAACTGCAATTGGTCTGATTGGACGACCTGTATATAATGCTCCCGTGCTTGGACTAATAAGTGAACGAGCTTCAAAGTCATTCAAATACCACATGCGGAACTTATAACCACAGTCAGAACTTGGCATTCTGTCATTTGATGGTTGTTGATCGATAGCAAACTGTGCATCTTCTGTCTCCATCAAGCGTGCTTTCACAACGATACAGAATGAATCTGGAGTTGATGGCGCAAATGAACTTGGGAACAACACTTCATCAACAGCTGAAGTTAGTATACCTGTTGCAGGAAGTCCGCCACCAAGATCTATACTACGCTCAACACTGTCTGATCTGATAATTGCTTGAGTTACCGCATTACGGATTTCATAATATGCTTTGTAGCGTGTAATTGCTTTCAAACCAACATTCATGAAGCGTGCACGAACAGGTACTGAACCAATATACTGCTGTCTTCTAGCAGGAAGTGGTGATTCAATACTGGCAACAGTGATATCACGATTAACAGCAATATTGAATGGGTATTCAAGGTTTTGTGTTGAAACAACATTAGCACCATTTAATAACTCATGTTGAATTACAACCTTATATGTACCACCAATGGCACCAACTGTAGTAAATGTACCGGTTGAGCCAGAGGCCATGGGACCAACTGCTGCTTCAGCAGAATAAGTAAGACGGGTAGTACCTGGAGTTAC
>CANLII010000018.1 GCA_947491315.1 Ignavibacteria bacterium | reverse complement strand
GAATCTTTTGCGCAGATCGAACAATGCGTTTCACTTCCCTCACATTGATCACCAACCACTCCCATGTCAAGTACCAAAAGATCTTTCACTGATTCGGCATAACCTCCTGAGCCACCATGACCAACTTCTTCATAATTACTGAAGAATAACTCTATGGGAATATTCACATTCTTTGAAGCAAGATGCTCAGCGATTGCGAATAGCACATAACAAGAAGCTTTATTGTCCATGAATCTTGATTTGATATATCCACTGGGCAATTCTTCATAACGAGGATCAAAACACACAAAATCACCAACACGAATTCCCAATTGTTCGCATTCCTTCTTGGTCTTTACTTCTTCATCCAAACGAATATGCATGGATTCAATCGATCGCTGAGCGGTATCCGTTGTTTTATTCGCATGAGATGCAGGATTATTCAATAGAAATGTCCCTGTATAGATTTTATCATCCATTGTTCTTATGCGCGCATAAGCGCCTTCAAAACTGATAAGACCCAATCCACCGATGGGAGAAATAGACAAATTGCCATTTGACTTGATTCCCGTCACAATTCCGCCAAGCGTATCAAGATGCGCCGCGATTGCAAGTGTTGGGCTTTCTCCAAATGCAAGTTTCACCGCACCTTTATGTGTTTGATATGGATGCAATCCCATACCGCGAAGATGATTCATGACAAATTCTTCGGCACCATGCGTAAAACCGGTCGGTGAATCTATCTCAACCAATTGCTTCAGTGATTCATATGATCTTTGCATTGCTATATCTCCAAATAAAAAGAGCACATCAAATGATGTGCTCAAATCTACTTTTTTTCAGCGTGAAATTATGCGCTGATGATCCATACTTTGAAAGTAGCGATCACTTCAGGATGTAATTTTGCTTTCACATCAAATACACCTAATGACTTAATTGCATCATCAATGATAATGGAACGACGATCAATGTCATATCCCATCACTGCAAGTTCATGCGCAATCATTTGTGGTGTAACTGATCCAAACAAACGGCCTTCTTCACCAACTTTCATTGGAACGCTGACCTGAATTTCAGATAATTTCGAAGCGAGCAATTCTGACGCTTCTTTCTTGCGTGCCATCTCTGACATGTGGCGCTTCTTCTCACTTTCAAATACTTTGATGTAAGAAGGAGATGCATAATACGCAAAACTTCTGGGAATGAGATAGTTTCGTGCATAGCCATCTTTGACTATCACGATATCACCCATTTTTCCCAGGTTTTCTACATCTTGACGAAGAATGATTTTCATAGGTTCATCTCTTTCGGGAGTGTGATAACTCGTGTATCAATGGGTTAATCAAAATTCTGTTTTGTTTTCCGCAACAGCTTTCACAGGCGCAACGCTTTCCTCTACAAGTTCGGCAGGAATTGTTGATCCTGCAAGTAGTGCACGCTCTTTGCGATGCTCACGGAGTTTCTCTGACAATTCGAGGGTCATATGACGAAGTACATTTTCTTCCAAGTTGAAGAAACGCTCCACCAAAGGCAATATCTCGGGTGCTGCTTCAAGGGCCATATATACATAATAGCCATTGTATTTTTTCTTAATCGGATAAGCAAGGCGACGACGGCCCCACTTGTTCATCTCAACAAAAGTACCACCATGATTCTCGATATAGTCGGTCACTCTACGAATGACTGCTTCTACATCAGGATCCTCTAAGGCGGCATTGATGATGAATGTGCTCTCGTATAAACGACGAATGCTCATTCTGTGCTCCTGTGGTTGTTGTTTTAAACAGCCCAATACTCTGTAGTTTGGGCAGGAATTTGGAATCGCAAAGATAAGGACTTTTTCTTCAAATCTCGCATACTTTCCTATATGATGGGAAGATTGATGAGTGATTCCTCGTCTTCTTCATATCCTTTGGATTCCCATGTAGTTCCCATTTTTTTCTCCAATGCTGTAATAATGCGGATACTAATTTCGTCGCAAATGGCGAATCCTTGAGAATTAAGCCGTATAGTAATATCGTCACCAATCACCTGCACAATGAGAAATGCATCCAAAATGTATGAATCGAGTGAAGAATTGATGATTTCTATGATATCGATTCCAAATTCCTTCATGAATCTCATTTTTGATAGTCCTTCGGATCGAATGCCCAAAAAGGCGGATTCATAGAGTCTATTGGTGAGACTGAGTTCTTCCCTGCTTGCTTCACCGACACCATTTTTGTGCACTGCTTCAAAATAGCGCTTGAGATTTCTAAAATTCCAATAGCGAGTATTATTGATATATCCATGAGCGGATGGACCAAATGCGAGATACTCTTTGGCTTGCCAATAGGTGCGATTATGATTGCATCGCAGATTGCTTTTGGCAAAATTCGATACCTCATATTGCTCATATCCGGCATTCTCTAGCATTTCTATCGTAAGTGCATACATGCCGGCATCTTTTTCCTCATCTTGGGGTTTTACTAAGCCCTTTTGCAGCATGGTAAATAGCGGTGTTTTTTCTTCAAAGATCAAACTATATGCAGATATATGCTCGGTTTTCAAAGCAATTGCTTGCTCTAATGTAGATTGCCATGACTCGATGCTTTGATTTGGCAGGGCGAAAATCACATCTATATTAACATTGTCAAAACCCGCATCCCGAGCGAGCTGTACGGCTTGTTTACCTTCTTCGGGTGAATGAATGCGATGGAGGAAATCGAGTTCATCCTGATTGAATGATTGTATGCCAAAACTCAATCGATTGATTCCCGCTTTCAAGTATCCTTCAAGTGATTCTTTCGTGATTGTTCCGGGATTACATTCCATCGTGATTTCCGCATCTGGATGAATGGGAAGATTCGCTCTCACTTGCTCCATAATGGATGTAATTTGTTCGGGCGTCAAGAGTGATGGCGTTCCACCACCAAAAAACACGCTGGTTGCCGGCCTGAGATTGTCCTGATACTTCCTTGCTCCCTCTGCGATCTCTTTCTTGAGTATGGACACAAACACATCTTTATGCTCCATATTTTCAAGGGAATAAAAATCGCAATACACGCATTTCTTTTCGCAGAATGGAATATGCAGATAGATGCCGAAATCGGGATTTGGTCTCATTGATGCACTCCCAAAGCATGCGCCACGGCTTTTACAGTATTTTGTCCATCCATCGCCGCACTCACAATGCCACCTGCATATCCTGCTCCCTCACCGCATGGATAACATCCTTTCACGCTTGCATGCTCACGGCTGACGGGGTCACGCGGGATACGAACGGGTGAACTCGTTCTGGATTCTGTCCCCACAATGACTGCATCCTCATGCACATAACCACGCATGCTTTTGTCGAAAGCTCGAAAGCCATTCTTCAAACGATCTGCAATATGGGATGGAAACAATGATGCAATATCTGCTGAATATACGCCGGGGATATAGGAAGTTTTGGGAATTGATTGGCTCTCTTTCCCTTTCAGAAAATCCTTCAATCTTTGGGCAGGCGCCTTTTGAGATCCATCACCGATACCAAATACTTTTTGCTCGATTTCAGCTTGCAAATGCATGCCTGCAAGTGGTCCATATTTTGAATATTCTCTCAAATCTTCTTGTTCGATAGCCACGACGATTCCGGAATTTGCATAGGGAGAATCACGGCGTGACATCGACATTCCATTCACCACAATTTCACCGGGCGCGGTTGCCGCCGGAACGATGAGTCCACCGGGACACATACAGAATGAAAAAACGCCTCGGCCATGCACTTGTTCGACGAGTTTATACGATGATGCGGGAAGCAGTGGATCTCTTGGATTTTGCTTATAGCGGATTTCATCGATATATGACTGAGGATGTTCTGCTCTCACACCAATCGCAAATGGCTTGGATTCTATGTGAATTCCGGCATCAAGAAGCATCGTGAAGATGTCTCTGGCGGAATGTCCCGTGGCAAGAATCACGGCATCACCCCTGAACTCATTCCCATTGGAACAAGTTACTCCAAGCATGCGATCATTATTCATCAGGAATCCACTTACGCGGGATTCAAAGTGAATTTCACCGCCAAATTTCTCTATGGTTTCTCTAATTGCTTGAATGATACCGGGCAATTTATTCGATCCAATATGTGCATGCGTATCTATCAAAATGCGTTCATGCGCGCCATGTTCGACAAGCAATTGCAATACTTTGCGAATATCTCCACGCTTCTTGGAATTCGTCCATAATTTTCCATCGGAATATGTTCCCGCTCCACCTTCGCCAAAACAATAATTGGAATCCGGGTTCACGATGCCAAATTGTTGAATCGCGCGAAGATCTCTTCTTCTTGCGCGGGCATCTTTTCCGCGCTCAACAATCACGGGTTTAAGCCCTTGCAAGAGACATTCGAGTCCCGCGAAATATCCGGCAGGACCGGCTCCGACTATGATGACTCTTTTGCCTTTCGATACATCACGAAATCCTTCGGAAATCAAAGGTACTTTTGGAGCTTCTTCATTCACGAATACTTCCACCGTGAGCATGATCTTGGGATGCCTCGAGCGAGCATCGACGGACCTTTTTCTTATTGCCCATGATGTCACGGAATCCTCATCCAGTCCGGCTTGGCGGACAGCACTCTGTACTATCACATCATTCATCGTGGCTTCAAGTGGCGACAATGCTATATCAATCAGCATATTCATTCTTGTTCTTCCCATGAGTCCATCAATGTGCGATCCATCACATGCGGAATGGAAGCGATTATATCACTTGCTGACATCGATTCTTCCCCAAAAACAGATGCAGCAAAATCACCTGCTTCTCCATGAAGCATCGCTGATAATGCGGTTGCCTCAAGTGGATTGATTCCTCTTGACAATAATGCTCCAATCATTCCACTCAGAATATCACCCGAACCGGCTTTTGCCATTCCCGGATTTCCTGTTCTTGTGAGATATGTTTTTACTCCATCGGAAGTGCATGCCGGAACACTTTTCAGATGCACGATGCATTGCATTTCTTTAGCGATTTGTGTGACATTTCTCAGAGGATTTTGCTCGATCTCTTCTCTAATAATTCCCGTCATGCGCGAACATTCTCCGGCATGTGGAGTGATCACCCAATTGGATGGTAAACACATAATTTCACTTGGAATTGCATCAGCATCGAGTATCACGGGAATCGATACATTCAATTTCAATACTTCTTGAATGATAAGTTGTCCTGCTCGAAGACCAAGTCCGGGACCACAGATAATCGCATTGGTTTTTGGAAGGGATTCTGTAACTTTTTGCATCAAAGCTCCCACATTCATACCGCCATCTTCATCCATTGGAATCAAGGATAGAAGAGCTTCTGGTGGCAAAGCGGGATGCATGATTGGTGTCATGATTTCAACGAGTCCCACTCCCATTCGGAATGCAGACATCGCGCATAAGGCAGGCGCGCCGGACATATCCCTTGAACCCGAAATAATCAAAACTCTGCCATACTGGTATTTATGAGATTGAGCATTTCTTGTCCCAATCACATTTCGAATATCTTCCTCTTCTAAAGAAAATACCGAAGCGTGTTCCTTAGCAATGCTTTCGGGAATGCCCAGCATGATAATTTCTACATCGCCGCAATATTCCTTTGCAGGGTAGAATTGCATGCCTACTTTTTCACTGAACATTGTGCAAGTACCATGCGACTTGAATGCATATTGATGCGCCTCTCCGCTTTCAGCATCGATGCCTGAGGGAATATCGATTGCAATACAAAGCGACTTCTCATACACATTCAATTCATGCATTCTTTTCAGGATTGCATGAGGCATGCCATATAATGCAGCATTTGCTCCCGTTCCGAGAATCGCATCAATGATGCAATCGGATTCGAAAGACAAACCCCGGATATCTTCTTCTTGGAGATGTTCTATTGGAATATTGAGAGCTTTCGCAGATTGTAGATTCGCCGAGGTTTCCGGCGACATTCCATCGATATTTCCTATATGATAGATTTGCACATCAAATCGATTCATGCAGTGAAGGTGTCTTGCGATTGCGAATCCATCTCCTCCATTATTTCCCGAACCACATAGAATGAGGATTGAGGGTCTTTCTGAGCGAATAGTCGAAGCATCGCACAACATGGCGATGCAATGTGCCGAACCACTTGCTGCATTTTCCATGAGCAAAGCACCGGATATGCCGACATATTTGATGGCATGGGCATCCGCTTTCCTCTGACCTTCCGGGGTGAGATATGATCGCATGAATTCTCCGTTTGAATAATTGCAAATTTACCAATTCAACAGCTTAAGCGCTGAATATCTCCAAAATCTCTCATGTTTTTGTAGTTTTGCCCATTCAAAACACAAGAATTTTCAACTTTGCAACTTTGCCACTATGTCCAAAAGAACAGTCGTCATCACCGGAGCCAATGGAGAGATCGGTCATTTATTGCTCGAAACACTTTCAAAAGAACAAGCCATCATCATCGCAGTGGATTTATCGCCACTCAGCGATGAGCATACAGCCCTATGCGAAGAAGTCATCATAGGAGATATCTGCGATGATGAAGTGATTCGTGATATTGAAAAACATGATGTGAATGATATTTTTCATCTTGCGGCGATTCTTTCCACCAGTGGCGAGAAAAATCCTGAGCGCGCACATCATGTGAATGTAGATGGCACCATGAATGTATTACAATTGGCATATCGCATTGGTAAGAGAACGAATTCAGCCGTGAAAGTCCTCTTCCCAAGTACCATTGCAGCATTCGGGATTTCCGATCTTGAAACCAAACGCATGTCGGGTCCGGCAAGAGAAGATGATTTTGCTTCACCGATCACGATGTATGGCATCAATAAATTATACAATGAACATCTCGGTAGATATTATTCCGATTGCTATCGCAGATTATCACCTGAAAAAGAATCTGGATTTGTGGATTTCCGCGCTCTCCGATTCCCCGGTTTGATTTCTGCATTCACCGTTCCAACAGGCGGAACAAGTGATTATGCGCCTGAGATGATACATAATGCGGCACAAGGCAAACATTATGATTGTTTTGTCAGACCCGATGCACAAATCCCCTTCATGGCCATGCCTGATGCCGTAAAATCCTTATTACATCTTGCTTCTGCGCCTCTCGAGAATTTGAGCACGAGAGTGTATAATGTTACTTCATTCTCACCAACAGCAGAAGAAATCAAAGATATGGTTCAAGCGGAATTTCCGAATGCCACGATTGATTTCAAGCCACAAGAGAAAAGACAAGAAATCATTGATTCATGGCCAGGTGTGGTTGATGATTCCAAAGCTCGCAATGATTGGAATTGGTCACCTGACTATGATGCCGAAAAAACATTCAAAGAGTATTTGATCCCCAATATCAAAATGCGTTATGGCGGATAATCAATCAATGAATTCAAAGAATCAAAAGGCGAATGCTCTCATTCATGAGCTTTCGCCTTATTTATTGCAACATGCCTATAATCCAGTGCATTGGCGAGCATGGAATGATGAGACGCTTGCACTTGCAATCAAGCAAAACAAGCCATTATTTGTCAGCATCGGCTATGCGACTTGTCATTGGTGTCATGTCATGGAACATGAATCCTTTGAAAACCAAGAGATCGCAGATTTGCTGAATGAGCATTTCATTGCCGTGAAAGTAGATCGCGAGGAAAGACCCGATATCGATGCGGCATTGATGGAAATGTGTCAGGCAATGACGGGTCATGGCGGCTGGCCACTCTCGATTTTCATGACGCCTGATAAACTTCCCTTTTTTGCGGGCACTTATTTTCCCAAGGATTCGATTCCTCAACGCATAGGCTTCAAAGACATTCTCACAAGAATCAATGAAGGCTGGAATAATGAGCGCGATGCAATCATTTCATCGGGTCAGGAAATCGTTGCGCAATTAAAATCACATAATGCAAAATCTCAAACTGAATTGCTCTCGGATGAAGTATTTGAAAAAGCGGATGCATCTTTTATCGATCGATATGACAAAGAATATGGTGGATTCGGCAGCAGACCCAAATTCCCGAGTCCTCATCATGTTATATACCTTTTGCGTCGAGCAAAATTGAAAAGTACACCTGAACTTGCCGATATGGCAATGCATACGCTGAAGAGTATGGCAAATGGTGGCTTGCATGATCATATCGGACATGGATATCATCGCTATAGTACAGACCGAGAATGGCTTGTCCCACACTTCGAAAAGATGCTCTATGATCAGGCGATGATTCTCTCAGCCATGACCGAGGCATTTTTGTATTCAGGAGATTCAGCTTTTGAGCGATATGCCGAAGAAATCGTGGAATATGTGCAATCTCGACTGCTCTCCCCAGAAGGCGCTTGGTATTGTGCTGAAGATGCCGATAGCGAAGGTGAAGAAGGCACATATTATCTCTTCACTGAATCAGAATTGTCAGACATTCTGAATGCAGAAGAATTTGCTCTTGCAAAGTCATGCTTTCATATTTCGAAAGAAGGAAATTACTTTGACGAATCGGGTGGACATCGCACCGGCAAAAATATCATGAGTTTATTTCTTGATGACACTCATGCGCAATCCAATCCCGAACTCTTTGCATCGATACGAAACAAATGTCTGAACTATCGCGAGCAGCGGATTCCTCCTTTGCTCGATGATAAAATCCTCACCGATTGGAATGGTTTGATGATTCATGCGATGAGCTTCGCTGGAAGATCATTCAATAAACCAGAGTGGATTGTTTCAGCCCAAAAAGCCCATGATTTCATTCATGGAAAAATGCGAGGTGCCACCGGCTTACTCCATCGTTATCGCAATGGACAAGCATCCATATCAGCAATGGCTGATGATTATGCCTATATCATGCATGCCACTTTTGAATTGTACACCGCAACGGGCAAAGATCAGTATATGCATGATTGCATTCAATATGCCGCGATTTTCAAAGAGCAATTCATGGATGATGAAGGTCGCATAAAGGTGTCGAAAATCCAAGAACTCGATTTTCATCAATATGCATCGGCTTATGATGGAGCCATTCCATCAGGAGCATCCATTGCATCGATGGTCTTCGCTAAACTTGGCGCATTGACAGGTAAACAAGAGTATTTCTCCACGGCTTATGCAATCATTCATGCCAATGGAAAGAATATTCAATCCTATCCGAATGGATTTTCTGCGATGCTGATGACATTGTCATTTCTTATAGGACCACGCTCTGAAATCATGATTTCAGGAATCGGAATATCCCAGGAAAGAGATGCATGTAAACAATTGATATTGAGTACCTATTTGCCACATGCAGTCATTGCATATAATGAAACCAGTAATCAACTCGACACTATTTCCCCCATGTTTGCTAGTCAAAAAGGTAAAGAGGATCTTTCCATTTTCTTATGCAAGGATTATGCTTGTACTTTGCCGGTCCATGATATCAATTCACTGAAGGATGCTTTGGCACATTATTCATGAAAGCACAGTCATTCATCATATCGCTTGTCTTTGTTGCCTGTTGGGTAAATATCTATCAATTCTTCAATGTGAGTACATATGGCATCACTCCGGCAGATGTCAGTTCATGGCTGGTGATCTTTTTTGCGCTGTATAGATTCCTTTGGAAAGGCGAGCAAACGCAAACATTACCGGGTTGGGCATTGACCGGACTTTTTGCTATACTATTTGCTGAATATGCATCCGTCTTCATGCCACTCATTTCAAATAATGCAGACATGCAGATTCAGTGGCTCAAAACCAGCACGAATTTTCTTTCAAAGTGGCTTCTCATCATCACATTTGCCTCCGGAATCTATTCTGCAGATGCATTCAGATCGGCGATACGATTCATGCTTGTGATCAGCATTGCCATAAATATCTTCGGCATCTATCAGATTTTTGCTCGTGCATTTGATATGCCACTTGCCTGGATTCCTATCAATAATGTGTCCATCAGCATTCGGAATTATCATTCGATGGACAATATGACGCAGCTTAGTCTACGCTTCGAGAATTTCTATCGTGCAACATCGATATTTAGCGAGCCATCATTTTATGCGCAATTCAATACACTTGTATTGACTTTCCTACTCATTCCCTTTTTGCGCAGTACAAAACCTTTTTTAGAATCAAAACTCTTGCGTGCTTGCATTGTCATTCCCGCAATCATCGGCATGTTTCTCACCTTTTCACTCACTGCATTATTTTCTCTTTCGCTCATCACACTTTGGGCTATGATATTCGAAAAATCGAATAAAAAAGTGGCATTGTTCTCTTCTATTGTTGGCGGATTCATTCTTATTTTAATTACGGATGCAATCATTAGTCAATATGTTAGCATTAGTGTTTTCGACCTTTTCACCAAAAGAGTCGGCGGTATTGTAGATGTTCTGTCAACCGGCGGTGGTCGTGGCACTTCCATTGTCGGCGAATCATTTTTCGGGAGACTTTCCACTATTTTTCAGGGTTTTTCCATTTGGGCAGAGTTTCCAATAACTGGTATTGGTGCAGGATGCTATGAGTATTATTCAAAATTAAATCCCATTTCATTTTCGGATTCTCTGCATTCTGGCTTGCTTGCAGAAAGAGGTACTGTAGGATTTGCGGCTTATGTATCAGTATTTGCATATCTCTTTAAGCGCGTATTTCATGCTTCAAGGAATGAAGAATTTCGATCACGATTGTCACCCGATATGCTCACCATGACAGCCATTGCACCATATGTCATGATTGCACATGTAGCTTTTTCGTTTTCTACCTACTATTGGATCAATTGGATTTTTTGGGTGCATCATGGACTTGTATATGCAATAATCATTTCAGCACACAAATCCGCCGGAATGCCCATGAGAACACTGAAAATGGTGGATATAGGTATCGCAAGACGACTTTTTGGGGTTACAGAAGCGGAAAAAACGCCATAAGTCGAGAAAAATACAGGGAAAAGAGTTTGAATATTTAAGGATTATACCCTATATTTGCGGTTTAAAAAAAGTAATTGAAAACACCTCTATATCAAGGTATAAGATAATGTCAAAGGTTTGTGAATTGACTGGTACAACCGTCCGTTATGGGAATAATGTTTCTCATGCTAATAATCGCACACGCAGACGCTTTCTTCCCAATCTTCAGAAGAAGCGTATTTGGCTTCCAGAAGAAGGCCGTTTCATCACAGTGAAAGCAACAGCTCGTGCATTGCGTACACTCGACAAAAAGGGTTATGCGGCAATGATGAAAGATCTTGCTTCCAAGTAATCGGAAAAGTATATCTCTTACCCTACTTGCCTACAAGTGGGGTTTTTTTATGCATATTCATCACATGAAGATGAAAATCAACTCAGGTATATCACTCCTTAATCTATCCATGATCCTTCTCGGAATAATGGTATTCTGGGGATGTACCTCACCGCTTCCTGAAATAAATATCAATACCGTAAACAAACGCATTGTAAAGCCGCTCCCTTCCATTTTCAGAACAAAACCATCGCCGCTTTCCAAAGCTGATTCCAGCAGAATGGCCGGTATAGTTTTGGATTATTACCTTCAAGCATCTGAATTGCAATTACGCGATCAGCATGATGAAGCTCTCAAAATCTATAAGCGTATTCTCCATCTCGATAGCTCTGCAATGACATTTTATTCAATGGGTAAGTCTTACTATAAACTCCTCAAGACAGATCTTGCCATTGAATACATGAAAAAAGCAGTATTGCTCGAACCTAATTTGATCATTGCCCGTGAAGCCCTAGCTGAATTCTATATTGATCATGAGCAATATGACAAAGCATTGATTGCATATATCGATTTGGACAGCATGAAGTCCGATATCAAATATACCTATGCCCTTGCTGCTTTGACGGAAATCTTATTTCCTGAAGAAGCAGGAAAACATTTTCGTACACTCATCAATTCCACCGGATATGCAACAGATATCGTCAATCGATTTGGCATGTTGCTTGTGCGAAATGGAAAAGAAGAAGAGTTCATAACATTGATGAGAGAGCAGTATGCAATGCATCCAGATAATTCCAAAGCTCGTTCCTTGCTCATTGAAGGATTGCAGTTGTATGGTCGCAGCGAAGAGGTTCTCACTACAATAGAAGGTTTTCTTCCAACGGCAATTGATCAAGAATTGGAAGAATATTATCAAGCGCTTCTCATGAATATTCTCATTCGAAAAGACACGCTGTATGTAAATGGGATGATAGATAGACATCTGATGAAGGTCAAGGACTATAACACATCTTCCTGGAACATGTTGATTTCACTGGCTTTAATGGCAGAATTTGCACAACATGAAATGGCTGAAGCATTGCATCAAAAGGCATTCAACAGAGCCGATACAAGTACTGCCAAACAAGCAATCGGTCTTGCATATGAATTAATGCAAATGGAACAAATATCACTGTTCATCACGCATTGCAAACGATATGCTCAAAAATATCCCGAGGAATACAGATTCTCTTTTCTCTTGGGAATACAGGCGCGGGGGCAGGATAAGTTGTCTGAAGCAAAATCCTATTTGCAAGAAGCGATTCATAGAAACCCAAAAGAGGGTGATGCATGGGCAGAAATGGGCGGAATATTCGGTCATGAGAAAGCATTTCGCGCTTCCGACTCCTGCTTTGGAGAAGCACTCAAACTTGATAGCATGAATGCGATGTATAATAATAATTATGCCTATTCTCTCTCGGAAAGAAATGAGAATCTCGATGAAGCATTGCGGATGTCTCTGCTGGCGATTTCACAGTATCCCGACAATCAATCCTATCTTGACACCTATGCTTGGTTGCAATTCAAAATGGGTAATACACAATCGGCAATTGAGATTCTTCAAAAAGTCTTATATCAAGATATGGATAGAAGCGGGATTCTCCATTATCATCTGAGTATGATCTACCAATCTATATCTGAGAATGAAAAAGCATGGGAGCATATTGACAAAGCACTTGAAATCAAGAATGCACCTGAATATCAAGCATTCAGAACCAAGCTTCTCCAAGATTGAGCTTCCTTATCATTTTCTTATCTTTGTCCTCATTAAAACATATCTTTCTTTATTCTTTCCGACAGAAACATCATGAAGAACAAACAACATTTGAAAAGTTTTGAAGGGGATCTTTTTTATATCGACATCATCTGGACCACTGGTGATAAGCCAGCAATGTTTGAAGTGAGAGCAACAAATGCAGATACGGATGTGACGACAACGATCACAAATCAATCTGTAATTGTCCGGATGATTACCAATGCGAAGAAGACTCCATCATATATGAAAGAAGAGATTTGGAATTGTACTTCTGCAGATGCAGATGCTCTTGCGAAAAAAATTATTCCACTCCTTTCTCAAGAATCCAATTTTCAACAACTTGAAGAGTACTTGGAATCTAATCTCAAAAACGGTGGCTGGGACTCTGATGACACATTCGATGATGAACTCATATTCGATGAAAATGATCTAGATGATGATCCGCTCTTCGATGATGAGGAAACAAAAGAAGATCAATTCTGATTTCAATATCACTGATGTTCATCCATGAAAAAACTCGTCCTACGCAGCTCTACTATATCACATTCGATTGTACAATCGGACAAGACTGCAGAGGCACGCTATACAATTCCTTATGAACAGGAATTGAATCCGGCTCAATTATCCGCGGTATGTCATGTCTATGGTCCGGCACTCGTGCTTGCCGGCGCAGGAACAGGTAAAACCCGCGTATTAGTCTATCGTCTTGCCCGGCTCGTTGAATCAGGCATTCCTCCTGAGCGTATTCTTCTTCTCACATTCACCCGAAAGTCCGCTTCTGAAATGCTTCGCAGAGCATCTACCATGCTGGCGGGAAGATGCGATAAAGTGAATGGAGGTACATTCCACTCATTTGCTCATCGAACACTCAGACGATTTGCAACAGAACTAGGATTCAATCAAACATTCTCCGTGATTGATCAATCGGATGTGGAAGATGCGATGAATCTCATTCGAAATCGGAGTTCCGCTCAAAAAACAAAAAGAAGATTTCCGCAAAAGCATACACTCGCAAAGATTTATGGATTATCTGTCAATATGTGCAAGACAGTAGATTCCATCGTGCATGAGCAATATCCACAATTCATTCAAGAGCTTGATGCAATCATCGCACTGTTCACGCAATATGTGAATTATAAAAGGCAACATCATTTGATGGATTATGATGATTTGCTTGTGTATCTTTTGATGCTCCTTGAAAGTAAACCTCATATCGCCTCGATTCTTCAAAAAGAGCATCAATTCATCATGATTGATGAATATCAGGATACGAATAGTCTCCAACATCGCATCGTGAAAGGACTTGCCGGTGAACAAGCAAATGTGATGGCGGTTGGGGATGATGCACAGAGCATTTATAGCTTTCGTGGTGCTAATCATGCGAATATCTTGGAATTCCCTTCCCTATTTAAAGATTGCGCGCTCTATGCCATCGAGCAAAATTATCGCTCGGTTCAACCAATTTTGGATTGCGCAAATCATGTTCTTCAATCGGCATCATTCGGATATAAAAAGGTATTATTCAGTTCACTGATTTCTGATGAAAAGCCGATGATCATTTCAACGAGAAATGAGCAAGAGCAATCGGCATTTATCGTACAGCAGATTTTGGAACTTCGAGAAGAAGGTATTTCTCTCAATGCTATGGCTGCTTTGGTGAGATCCGGTTATATGTCTTTCGATCTTGAAATTGAACTCGCAAAAGCGCAAATACCATTCAGAAAATTTGGCGGATTCAAATTCATAGAAACAGCGCATGTGAAAGATATGCTCGCATTTTTCCGCATAGCAAATAATCCGAGTGATATTCTTGCCTTGCATCGATTGCTATTGCTTCTTGAGGGAGTAGGACCAGGCACTGCATCCATCATCACCGATGATATATCTTCAGGAAAACTCAATATCATGAATGATAATGGTTGGCAAGATATCAAACGCGGAAAAGATGAAATTCTTCGATTGATTGCCCTTTTGAGAAATATGCAAGATCCATCGCTGAGTATGAATGAGAAATTATTTTTGGCCGGAGAATTTTATCGTCCGATTCTTCGCAAAAAACATGATGATAGTGCCAAGCGATGGAAAGATATTGAAACATTTTCCGCTATTGCTGAGCGCTATACCGATATCGCGACCATGCTATCCGAAATGGCATTGGAACCACCAACCGAGTCAGCAGAAGCAGGTGAAGAATTCAATGAAGATGAGTTTTTCACGATTTCAACGATACATTCCTCGAAAGGCCTGGAATGGAATACGGTTTTTATACCATGGGTTTTGGATGGCAAGTTTCCTCCGAATAAAGCTCTGGTCGATGAAGAACATATCGAGGAGGAGCGTCGCCTGATATATGTGGCGATCACCCGTGCAAAAGAGCATTTATATTTGCTCTATCCAATTGACATTTTCGACCGAGAAAGTGGAATGGTGCTTGGTTCTCCCTCAAGATTTCTTGATTCCGTAGAAGAACAAATTGCGGGTCGCTTCGCCTTATTGCCCGATGGAGATGAACAAGCATGAAACGAAAGAACATACTCTTTCTCACGGCACGCTTTCCATTTCCTCTCATTGGTGGAGATCGCATTAAATCATTTCATCTCCTGAAACATTTGTCGAAAAAGCATGACATTACACTCATCTCCTGCATACATGGAGAGGCACCGACACCCGAGAGACTCAAGCCTTTGACAGAACTTGGGATAAAAGTCCATACGGTGACAGTGACTCCATTCAAGAATGGTTTGCGATGTATCAAGACATTTTGGACAAATCTACCGCTCGAAATTGCATTCTATGATGATCCTGCTTTTCATGAGATTGTTCAGCGTGAAATTCGCGAGCAATCTTTTGATTTGCTGATCGCATTTTTCATGCGTACCGCCGAATATATCAAGCATATTCCCATTCCGAAATTACTCATCGCCGAGGATTGTCGCGTGCTGTATCAATCTCGTTCGGTATCCACGACATCAAATATTGTACAAAAATTTATTCGTTCATGGGAAGTGATGAAACTCAAATCCTATGAGCCAAGCATCATTGAGCAATTTGATTGCGTGACATGTGTGACAGAAACCGATATTCGTGCTATGCAGGAAAGTAAGCCGAATGCACAGTATGCATTGCTCACGAATGGTATAGATCTTGCAGCCATGCCTGCTTCGAGCGAAGAACAACTCAGAACAAGAAAAGGTATTGTGTTCATCGGTTTATTACAAGTCCATGCAAATGAAATGATGGCATTGCATATCGCGAATGATATGTTCCCAAGTATCCGCAATGCAATTCCAAATACAACTCTTTCCATCGTCGGTTCAGATCCCGGAAAAGCTATTTTGGAACTGGAAGGAAATGGTATTTCCATTCACCCGAATGTGGATATAATTGAGGACCATTATTATAATGCAGCTATTTTCTTGCATCCACATAAAGGGGCATCTGGCATTCAGAACAAAGCTTTGCAGGCGCTTGCGATGGGATGTGCATTGATCACGACTAAATCCGGAAGTCAAGGCATTCCGATAGTTCATGGCGAGCATGCATTCATAGCCCAAAATGATCAAGAGATGTCACACTATGCAATCGAGCTATTGAACAATGATGAACTTCGCATATGCATGGCAATGAATGGTCGCCGGCTGATTGAAGAACATTTTTCATGGGATGCGATATTCAATGAACTCGACACAATCACTTCTGACTTATGGTCAAAAGACAAGGAGCGCACATGAACAAAGCACTTTTCCTCGACCGCGATGGCATCATTAATGAGCGTATGATCGGTGGATATATCACCAAACCATCTGAATTCACACTCATTCCCGAATCACTGACTTTATTCGCATGGGCAAAAGAGCATGGATATCTCACGGTGATTGTCACCAATCAGCAAGGCATTGGAAAAGGACTGATGACAGAACAAGATCTTTCCAATGTGCACGCATATATGTGTTCACTTCTGGCAGAACATGGATTTACTCCTGATGCAATAGAATTCTGCAGTGATCTCGCCAGCACCAACTCATCACGCCGTAAACCCGCACCCGGCATGCTCCTCGATGCTGCGCAAAAACTCGATATTGATTTTTCATCCTCTTGGATGATCGGCGATAGCATCTCCGATGCACAAGCAGGAAAACATGCCGGTACAAAAACCATTCTTGTGGGTGATTATTCCGATATTCCGGAAGCAGATTTCATATGTGCACATGTGAGAGAGTGCGAGAAGATTTTGGGGTAAAACTTCATTCCCCTCTATATAGGGGGTGGCCGAAGGCCGGGGTGTGACCGTTACTATGATGTCGCCCCGATGGGGCTGTTGTGTCTGCACCCCGAGCGAAGCCGAGGGGTGCATATACATATAAGATTCTCGTCTCGGCTTCGCTCGACGAGCAGTTTGTGGAGCCTAGGAGCTGTTACTAGAATCCCGCCCCAGAGGGGCGAAATCATAATAGCCCCAGAGGGGCGAAATGTTTTTTACCCCGAGCGGAGCCGAGGGGTACATATACATATAAGATTCTCGTCTCGGCTTCGCTCGACGAGCAGTTAGAAAGAAGTGGAAGAACTCACCCCGCCCTTCGGGCACCCCTCAACATGAGGGGAATATATAAAAACAATGCCCCACATTTCTGTGAGGCATTGAATCATTTCGTGATGAGTTTGTCTTGAAAAATATCTTCCGGAACGCGATACACATGTTTGACGAGGCGGAGTTTTTCGAGTATCCAGATGATATAACCGGAAAGATCGAATTGCCACCAAGCAAGACCATGAAAAGCCGAGCGTGGAAATGCATGATGATTATTATGCCAACCTTCACCCATGGCAAGAATGCCGACAAGGAAATTATTCTTTGATGCATCATCTGTTTTAAACATCTTCCTGCCGAAAATATGACAGATTGAATTGACGCTCCATGTGAAATTCAATGCAAGGAATAATCTTACAAAACCACCCCAGAGCAAACCATTGAGTCCACCAATGAGAAATGGAATGAGCAAACCAAGCATTGACCAAGCAAAGAAGGTGGCATCAAAAAAAGTGACCATCTTATCCTGCTGAAATTTCTTGCCAAAGGTTTGTCTTGCCTGCAATTGCACTTCGGGATCCATCGTAAAAATCCATCCGCAATGCGCATGAAGCCATCCTTTGAATGTGGGACTATGTGGATCATCCTCAACATCAGTATTTGCATGATGCTTCAAATGTATGCTCGCCCAAGATGAAGGAGCTCCTTGCAAAGCCATGGAGCCAAGCATAAGAAGAATGAATTTCACAACGGGATTCGCAGTGAAACTCTGATGCACAAGCATGCGATGGAAACCAAGCGTGATACCAAGCTCGGTCAAAATCGTGAGTGATATACAGAGAATCACATCCTGCCAAGAAATATGACCCTGAAAGGCCAAAATGATAGCTGTGATCGTTCCCAAACCGGGCAAAACAATCAACATCAGAAAATATAATATCACCTGCATTTGGTGAGAATAGGGTTTATTCACAGAATTGTCCATAAATATTGAGACATTGTGGTGATGAATCTTGCTTTCTTTGCCCTGAAGCAGTTCTGATACTTATTCCGTATTTTTGCAGACATCAAGGATGGCTATGGGTCCGTCACTCAATCCTGCTCTCGGGCAATTGTCCAAATATACGGACTTGACAATTTGCAAAAACCATTCTCTCATTCTGAAATGCAAAGACATTTTCTCTAAGGACTTCACTCTATGTGCGGAATCGTTGGATATATCGGTCATCAAAAGGCTTCAGACATCATCATCAATGGATTGAAACTCCTCGAATATCGTGGATATGATTCCGCCGGCATCGTGACGAATGAATCAGGTCATCTCTTGATTCAGAAGAAAGCGGGTAAAGTGAAAGACTTAGAAAAGATATTGAACTTTAGCTCCATGCAGAGCAATATCGGGATTGGTCATACGCGCTGGGCCACACATGGCGAACCCAATGATGTGAATGCGCATCCGCATACCGATAGCACCGGAAAAATCGCGCTTGTGCATAATGGCATCATCGAAAATTATACAGCACTCCGTAAAAAACTCATCAAAGATGGCTATTCCTTTGCTTCAGAAACAGATTCCGAAGTGCTCGCAGTCTTTATCGGCTCTATCTATGCCAATGGTAATGATCTCGAAACTTCCGTGCGCCTTGCCCTCAATGAAGTGGAAGGCACTTTCGGCATCTGCGTGATGTGCTCTGATGATCCCAATACCTTGATCGCAGCCCGCAGAGGAAGTCCGATCGTGGTGGGCATTGGCGATGGCGAATTCATCGTGGCATCTGATGCATCGGCAATTATACAGCATACAAGACAAGTGATTTATCTAGCTGATAATGAAATGGCGGTAATTTCTCGTCATGGCGTGACCACAAAAACGATTGACAATGTGATCACGAATGAACAAATCGAACAAATCGAATTCGACTTGGATGCGATTGAAAAAGGTGGCTATAATCATTTCATGCTCAAGGAAATCTATGAGCAACCTTCCACTTTCCGCGATGCATTGCGCGGTCGTTTACTCACCGAAGAAGGTAATGTCAAACTCGGTGGCTTAAACCCAGTCGCAAAAGAATTGCGCAGTGCGCGAAGAATCATCATCCTTGCTTGTGGTACTTCATGGCATGCCGGACTCGTCGGTGAATACATGATCGAACGCCTCGCGCAAATTCCCGTGGAAGTGGAATATGCCTCAGAATTCCGCTATCGCACCCCGATCATTTATCCTGATGATGTGATCATCGCAATCTCTCAAAGCGGTGAAACCGCCGATACTTTGGCGGCTTTGAAAGAAGCTCGTTTGAAAGGCGCGACCGTACTCGGAATCGTGAATGTGGTGGGAAGTTCAATCGCGCGTGAGACGCATGCCGGCGTCTATTCTCATGCCGGACCCGAAATCGGGGTGGCTTCAACCAAAGCATTCACTTCCCAACTTGCTGTATTGTCACTCCTAGCTTTGCATCTCGGCAGAATGAATAAAGTGTCTTCGATCGAAGGCAAAAGAATTGCCGAAGCCTTGGATGCTATCCCTTCAAAAATTGAAGAAATTCTAAAACAAGAAGATACCATAAAACAAATCGCCGAGGAATATCAAGATGCTCGTAATTTCTTGTATTTGGGTCGCGGTTATAATTTCCCTGTTGCTCTCGAAGGCGCTTTGAAATTAAAAGAGATTTCTTATATCCATGCCGAAGGATATCCCGCCGCGGAAATGAAGCATGGTCCGATTGCACTCGTGGATGAAAATATGCCCGTGGTATTCATCGCGACCAAAGATGATATTTATGATAAAGTGATTTCCAATATTCAGGAAGTCCGCGCGCGCAAAGGGAAAGTCATTGCCATCGCAACCGAAGGTGATACTCACATTGAATCCGTTGCGAATCATGTGATTTATATTCCCGACACTCTTCCTATGCTCACACCCGCATTGTCGGTTATTCCACTCCAATTATTGGCCTATCATATAGCAGTGCTTCGCGGATGCGATGTTGATAAACCACGCAATTTGGCAAAGTCAGTCACTGTGGAGTAGTATGTAAGGTCGGTGTTTGGTATTGAGGATGGAAAACACGGCTTGGTGGATTTATTAGACTTTTGTCGTAGGCTGTTTTTACCACTTTTATCTTCCATGAAAATGGGGATATTGAAGTTGATTGTGAACATATGAACCTGTTTTTCATGGTCAAATGACACAATGATCTCCCTCAGGACCCCTCGCAAGATCTCATACTTGGAAGATTCAGATATTTGCTTTTTATCGCGCATTTCATTTCCAAATCTCTCTATCCATTGAATCCACATATTCCTATCTTCGAGTGTGGTAAGGGAATTCCTTAAGTCCTCTATTTCAACTTTTGTCCTATTATATTTTTTATTGAGGTCATGTTTAATGGATTTATAGACTGCTACAGAGGGGTAACTGCCAATTAAATACTCAGTTTCAACCTTTACCAATCCATTCTCAAGATCAGCCAGTTTCCTTTCGATTCAACTCAAAAATTTTCAAGAACAATTTGAGATTCCACTGACGGAAATTGTTGGTAAGAAACTTTATCTCACTGATTTTGGTCGCGAAATTTTGGCCTTTGCCGAGAAGATTCTGGATCAAGCAAGTGAATTGGATCAAGTAATGCAGTCCTATAAAGGACAATTGGTAGGAAGAATAAAAATTGCAATCGTCTCAACGGGTAAATATGTGATGCCTTATTTGCTGACGGATTTTCTCAAAGAACATCCTGCCATTGAATTTGAAATTGATGTGACCAATAAAGAAAGGGTTGTGGAAAGTTTGAAATCAAACTCCATCGACTTCGCACTTGTATCACTTGTTCCCGAACATCTCAAAACGCAGAGTATTACCATTGTAAAGAATAGCATGCATCTCATCGGTGCTTATGATCCCAAATGGAAGAATAAAGAACTCTCGCCGATTGATTTGCAAGACATGCATTTGATATACCGAGAACTTGGTTCAGGCACAAGACAAATGATGGAGCGTTTTTTGAGTCAAAGACATATCACTGTACAAAAGAAATTGGAGCTTACCTCAAATGAAGCAGTAAAACAGGCAATCATGGCGAATTTGGGATATTCCATCATGCCTCTGATCGGGATTCGCAATGAACTTGCCAATAAACAATTGATGATCGTGCCATTGAAGGGACTCCCCATTCACACCACTTGGCGCATCATTTGGTTGAAAGGCAAGAAACATTCACCGGCGGTGAAGGCATTTTTGGACTATTTGCGCGAGCATACACAGAGTATTTCGAGGAAACATTTTGGATTGCAGGATATTAACCCATGAGTTCATGCTAATTATGCCGATTGGAACTGCTCAAGTTCTTATTTTGTCATAGAGTTTCATTACAATAGCCCATGATTCAGTCAATTCTCGATATAAATGCTCAAGGCAAAGTATGTTTGGTCCGCGTGGATTTCAATGTTCCTATTGATGCACATGGATTCATCACCGATGATACACGCATCCGTGAATCCCTTCCAACGATCTATGCCCTTTTGAAACAAGGCGCGAAAGTGGTGTTGATGTCGCATCTCGGCAGACCCAAAGGTACAGTGAATCCAAAGTATTCACTCGAAGTGGTCGCTACACATCTTGCCAAGCTTGTCTCTGCTCCCGTACACTTTGCATCTGCATGCATTGGCGAGATTCCTGCGACAGCAATTGCATCCATGAATGCAGGCGAAATCTTGGTCCTTGAAAATTTACGATTTCATGCCGAAGAAGAAAACAATGATGCGGGATTTGCCAAAGCATTGGCTTCTCTCGGGGATGTCTATGTGAATGATGCCTTCGGTACCGCTCACAGAGCGCATGCTTCAACAGCGGGCATTGCGGAATTCATGCCTATAAAAGCGGCAGGACTCCTCATGCTGAAGGAACTTCAATATCTTGGCAATGCGGTGAATACTCCTGAGCGACCCTTTGTGGTCATTCTCGGTGGTTCAAAAGTCTCCGGTAAAATTGATGTCATCAATGCCCTGCTCCCCAAATGCGATCAAATTCTCATTGGTGGCGGGATGATGTTCACATTTCTGAAAGCCAAAGGATATGAAGTCGGCTCTTCCTTGATCGAAGAAGATCGCATCGACATAGCAAAATCATTACTTGAAAGCGAATTTGCTTCCAAAATCGTCCTACCACGCGATTGCATCATTGCTGATGCTTTTTCGGGCGAAGCACATACACAGCATTCATCATGTGAGTCGATTCCGAGTGGTTGGATGGGACTCGATATCGGACCCGAAACCATCGCGGAATTCGCATCCATCATCAGTAGTGCTCGAACAATTCTCTGGAATGGTCCGATGGGAGTATTTGAAATTCCCGCATTCGCGCATGGAACAAAAGCGATTGCTGAATCCTTGGCACAAGTCACACAATTAGGTGCCATCACGATTGTCGGAGGCGGAGATTCCGCTTCGGCGATTTCCGGAATGGGTCTCGCAGATGCAGTCAGCCATGTATCAACGGGTGGAGGCGCTTCACTCGAATTTTTGGAAGGTACGACACTTCCGGGCATTCAAGCCCTGGAATTGTGATTCTTACGGAGTCTATGAGTTATTATCAAGATAATCGCGGAATGGGTTTTTCCCTTTTTCCACCAATGCTGAAATTATTGCTCATTTTGAATGGTGCGATTTTTCTGCTCGATTCTGTCATTTTTGAAGTGCTCGCTTTCAATGGTGTCTCGCTTTCTTCCTATATCATGGAATATTTTGCATTACATCCCATTCAAAGCGGACTCTTCTGGCCATGGCAATTGATTTCGTATCAATTCCTACATGCGGGATTTTCACATATTTTCTTCAATCTTCTCGCATTGTGGATGTTTGGCGCTGAACTTGAAATGATTTGGGGTAGCAGAAGATTCATCACCTATTATGTGATTGCGGGAATGGGTGGCGGACTTGTTCATTTGGGTATGCAAATGCTTCCCGGCTTTGAAGGCGCGCCCACAATCGGTGCTTCGGGCGCAGTGATGGGCATTTTGCTTGGTTTCGGACTCACCTTCCCGGATCGACCCGTCATGATGTTTCCTTTGTTCATCCCAATTCCAGCAAAGTATTTTGTGTTGATTTATGCCGGCATAGATCTCTTCTCAGGACTCTTCTCAACCAATTCCGGCGTTGCACATTTCGCGCATTTGGGCGGTGCATTCTTTGGATATATCATGCTGAAACATGGCGATGATTTGAAGATTTATGCACTGGTTGACAAAATATTTAGTCGATCAAAACAGCAATCAGATTATGGCAATATTATTGATTATCCATTTGAAAAAACCTATGTTGAAGTCGTAGATAAGGTGAAACCGCCCGAACCAAAAGGCACCATAACGGGTGTATTCATGGATGGTAGAGAAATTACGACAGAAGAAATAGATACAATTCTCGAAAAAATCACGGCAAAGGGTTTTGCGAACTTAACGGAACAAGAAAAACGCATACTCTATGAAGTCTCAAAGAAACTTGATTAAAGCTCGGAACAATTATTCCATAGCGGTGGTTAATACTCAACATCTTATTGGTTAAAACTCATGAATCTCCCAATTATCGATAATCAGATAGAATCTCCGTATGTGGTACGACCTTTCCGTAGAAGAATTAGTCGTCAAGTGATGGTTGGCTCCGTACCTGTTGGTGGCAATGCCCCGATTAGTGTACAAACGATGACCAAAACAAAAACCGCTGATGTCAATGCAACCGTTGAGCAAATACAGCGCTGTCAGGAAGCAGGCGTCGATATCGTTCGCGTGACAGTAAATGACAAAGAAGCAGCTGAAGCGATTGCTGAAATCGTAAAACGCACAACGATTCCCATTGTCGCCGACATTCATTTCAATCATATTTTTGCACTCAAAGCTATTGAAGCAGGCGTTGCAAAAGTGCGCATCAATCCTGGAAATATCGGATCAAGAGATCGCATCAAAGAGGTGCTCACAAAAGCAAAAGAACGCGGTACTCCCATCAGAGTGGGCGTGAATTCGGGTTCACTCGAAGAAGATATTCTCGAAAAACATGGCTACCCAACTCCCGAAGCTCTTTTTGAAAGCGCAATGCGCCATGCGGAAATCGCTGCTGATTACGGTGTGGATGATGTAATTCTTTCCGTGAAATCCACTGATGTACGCCTCATGATTGAAGCATATCGCATGCTTGCAGAAAAGACGGATTTTCCTTTGCATTTGGGAGTGACCGAAGCAGGTACCTCACGCGTTGGAACAATCAAATCTTCAGTCGGCATTGGCACATTACTCGCTGAAGGAATCGGTGATACTATTCGAGTCTCTCTTACCGATGAGCCAGAAAAAGAGATTGAAGTGGGAAAAGAAATTTTACGATCACTGGGTTTGACGCAAAGATCCGTTGAAATTATTTCATGTCCGACTTGCGGAAGACTCGAAGTGGATCTATTCAAGATCACCGCTCAAATCGAGGAACGACTTAAAGGCGTGAAAAAGCCGGTTAAAATTGCACTCTTGGGTTGCGTGGTAAATGGTCCTGGTGAAGCCAGCGAAGCTGATATTGGCATTGCTGCAGGCAAAGGCGTTGGTATTCTCTATCGTAAAGGTGTGGTGGTTAGACGCGTTAAAGAAGAAGAAATCGTTGATGCAGTCGTGCAGGAAGTATTGGACTTCATACCTGAAGAAAACTAATAAAAATAGTTTTTGGTAAGTACTTAAAAATGGCCTAAGTTGCGCATGAGTTGAGTGGCTATCTCTCCCCTGAGAGCCACGCGCGATGCTCATACCTGGAATATCATATTCCGGGTTTTTTTTTGCCTAAAAGAGTACTATTACTTAAGCAAACCGATGATGACGGGCTTCTCGCTAGCACATGCCTGCATGATTTCATCCACATCTTCAGGCGCTACCGCGATGATCATGCCGATACCAAGATTGAATGCCATGCGCATTTCTTCATCAATGATCGAACCTGCTTGCTGAATGATCGAGAAAATCGGGGGGACTGTCCAACTTGACCAATCAATATGTAATTCCAAACCTTCTGGAACAATACGCTTTGTATTGCCGACAATACCACCACCCGTGATATGTGACAAAGCCTTTATATTTCCTTTATTAATCAAAGGAAGCAAAAGATTCGCATAAGAGCGATGCACCGCGAGCAATACTTCACCCAATGTTCCACCGAGTTCATCAATATGTTGATTGACATCATATTTCGGGAATAATGCAGCTCTCGCAAGAGAATATCCATTCGTGTGCAAACCTGTAGATGCCAAACCAATGAGAATATCACCCTTGGCAAGTGTTTTACGGGGGAGGATTTGGGGTTTATCCACCACGCCGACAATCGTCCCGGCCATGTCATACTCACCTTCTGCATACATCGATGGCATCTCGGCTGTTTCTCCACCAATTAGTGCACAACCATTTTGCTCACAAGCAAGCGCTAAACCTTTGATGACCTCAGTAGCCACTTCAGGTTTCAATACACCAGTTGCAAAATAGTCCAAAAAGAAAAGTGGTTTTGCGCCACAGGCAAGAATATCATTCACGCAATGATTCACGAGATCTTGTCCGACAGTCCCATGAATGCCAGTCATGAAAGCAATCTTCAATTTCGTTCCAACACCATCAGTACTGGCCACGAGCACAGGATGCTCGAGCTCAGGAAATCGCCCATCATAGAGTCCACCAAATAAACCAATATCTGTCATGACTGCCGGTGAAAAAGTCCGGCGAATATATGGCTTGATGGCATCAACTGTTTTGTCTCCAGCATCAATACTGACACCGGCAGATGAATAGGTTAACATGGCAATTGGAATGAAAGGTAAAAAAAAAGGCAGGCACACGCTTTGAGTGATACCTGCCATAGAGAAGTTCTGAGTTGATATCAGCTTGTTTTTTGACGAATCTTACGCTCGCTCATGCCACGAAGATAATACAACTTCGCTCTGCGAACAGATCCACGCTTCACAACATCAATATTGGAAATGATGGGTGAATACAGTGGGAAGATACGCTCAACACCGATTCCATTAGAAATTTTACGAACGCGGAATGTGGCATTGATGCCGGAACCACGACGAGCGATAACAATCCCTTGGAAATTTTGTACACGCTCTTTTTCACCTTCAATAACACGTACAGCGATATTAATTGTATCGCCAGGACGAAAATCAGGCATGATGAAATTACCGGACTCATTCTTTTGATTCCGTACTTCATGCGCGGCCTGCACATATTTTTGCTCTACGAGCTGAACTTTCAATGACATTATATACTCCTTAAGGCAGATTTCATTTAGAAACAGAATACTAAGTTAAGGAAAAGTCCAATGTCCACAAACAAGAAATTCTCCACCTTTCTTGAAAAAACAAGGAATTGAGGGCTTTTCTGGGGAAAAAATCGCATAATATATATTCCACAGATAGAAATTCTGTGGTAATTTTGCGTGATAGAACTATTCATCCGGAGCATTGCTTCCGGTATCGCCACCATTTTCAGACTTTTCAGGAGCTTCCCATGATTATCGGCGTTCCACGCGAAATCAAGCCGAATGAGAATCGCGTCGCACTCACTCCCGGCGGTGCAGAATTATTGATTGCAAATAAACATACAGTGATCATCGAAAAAGATGCCGGTGTCGGCAGTGGTTTTTCCGATGAAATGTATATCAGAACAGGCGCAAAGATCATTCCAACAGCAGCAGAAGTCTATGGACAAGCTGATATGATCATGAAGGTGAAAGAGCCGATCGCACCCGAATATGGTCTCATCAAAGAAAATCAAGTACTTTTTACATATTTCCACTTTGCCGCTTCTCGTGAACTTACAGATGCAATGATAAAAGCAAAAGCGATTTGTATTGCTTATGAAACCGTTATGAAGCCGGACAATTCCCTTCCTCTTTTGATTCCAATGAGTGAAGTTGCCGGTAGAATGGCTCCACAAGAAGGCGCGAAATATCTTGAGCGCACTATGGGCGGTCGCGGTGTATTGCTTGGTGGCGTACCCGGCACAGAACCCGCAAATGTACTCGTGCTTGGCGGTGGTATCGTCGGTACTAATGCAGCAAAAATTGCAGCTGGCTTTGGCGCAAAAGTGACAATCATGGACAATAATCTGTATCGATTACGCTATCTCGATGATGTGATGGCAAAGAATGTGAACACAGTCATGTCCACTCCGGACAATATCCGTCGTCATGCTCAGCAAGCTGATCTCGTTATTGGTGCTGTATTGATCGCTGGTGCAAAAGCGCCACATTTGATCACCAAAGACATGCTTTCAACAATGAAGCATGGCGCGGTTGTGGTCGATGTGTCTGTGGATCAAGGTGGATGTATTGAAACTTGCAAGCCTACAACGCATGAAAATCCAACATATGTTGTGGATGGCATTCTTCACTATTGCGTTGCGAATATGCCCGGCGCTGTACCATATACTTCAACCGTAGCACTCACAAATGCCACACTTCCCTATGCAATTCAACTTGCAAATAAAGGATGGGAAAAGGCATGCTTAGACAATCTTGAATTGTATTATGGCGTGAATACCGTCAGCGGAACAATCGTGTATCAAGCGGTTGCAGAAGCATTCGACATGCCATATAGCGAGCTCAAACTCTAAGAATGAATTATTTTCTTTCAAAGGGTGTTTGCGAATGCATTCACCCTTTTTTTATAAGCGGAAATCATGTCACTTTGCGCCATACCAAAAGCTCAGTTGATCCCCGATGTACATATCTTTTCGGAATATGAAATATCGTATCCTCTGACTGTCAAGCATTTCAAACAAATGCAGGATGGAACATATTGGTTTCAAAGGCTTCTCACGATTGAATCTTCCTTCATGAGAAATGTGAAAGACATTCCGAAACCAGTGATTTCATATGCAAAGAATTTGAATGGTGAGAAAGATTTTGACATTGTCTATGGAGGTGGTGGTCTTGCCATCATTCATGCGGCTTTGATGTCGAAGGTATATGGTTATTCGGTTTGTTTATTCGATAAATATGGCGTTGGTCTCACGCATCGCGATTGGAATATCAGCTATCAGGAATTACTTGTTTTGCGTGATTGCGAACTCTTCACTGAGGAGCAATTGCAATCATTCATTACTTGCACTTATCGCAGTGGTTTCGTGAAATTTTATGATGCGAATTCCGCCATCAAGACCCCGCATTTGTGGATGGACCATGTGCTCGATAATGCGCTGGATGCAAATGCATTATTATCTGCCGCAAGAGAAATTGTAGTATCGCATGGCGGTGTGATTTTAGATAATGCGGAATTTACTTCAATCGAAGTTGATGGAACAATGGCTCATGTGAGAATTAAAGAGCAAGGTATTGAACGCACACTGATCACCCCTCTCTTTATTGATGGAATGGGCGCATTTTCTCCGATAGCCAAATCCCTGAATCCTGAAGCGCCATTCACGCATTGCTGTCCTACTGTCGGCTCGATTTCATCGGGTTTCAAAACAGGTATAGGCGAGCGCGATGTGGATTTCAGTGTTGGCGAAATTCTTGTCACGAATGAAGACATGCTCCCGGATGGCAGGCAACTTATTTGGGAAGGTTTTCCCAGCTCGAATGATCGCTTTGTTACGTATCTCTTTTTCTATGATGCGATTGATTCCCCATCCGATAAATCACTCCTGAATTTATATGAATTGTTTTTTGAAAAACTTCCAACATATAAAGAACCGGGCGAGCATTTTGACATCGGAAGACCACTCTTTGGAATCATTCCATCCTATTCTCATAAAGCTCTTGGCAATGCGCGCATTTCAGCTGATGACAATATCCTTTGCATTGGCGATGCCGCAGCACTCAGTTCGCCACTTTCCTATTGCGGATTCGGATCATTTGTACGCAATCTTCCGCGCATGACAAAAGCATTGCATCAAGCGATTGAGTCAAAACAGCTCACTAAGAATTCGCTCAAAACTATTAATGCATTTGAATCGCGCGTTGCAATCATGTCGAACTTTGCGGCATTCCTGCAGGGCAAGAAGGGTCAACCAGCAAATACAGTCAATGAAACCATGAATCTTTTCATGGATGTGCTTGCTCATTTACCGAATCATATTGCTCAAGAAGTGTTTCGAGATACGATGAAGTGGGAATCCTATAATATCATGATGAGCACCGTGCCGAAAAGACATCCGATGTCCTATAAGATGTTGATACGCACGCATGGGTTTTGGGGTTTGCTCAGATGGGCTTTGAATTTTATTGGATTCACGCTGAGCGAAAAACGCAAGAAATCTTAACGCGCAATCACCTGCGAGGCATGAACATAAGGCTCATCGCCTCCATGCACATGACCAAACACTGAGATTTCGCTCCCCTCTTTCATCTCGGGAAGTGGGTCTTTCCCGGTATATTCCACTTTGAAGATTGTCCCCTGAAGATCTTTTGCATGGAAATGTCCTTCATGTCCCTCATGATCATGTCCATCATCTTTCACTGTAAACTTACCATCGATCTTCACTTTCTGTGCTTGCTCCACATCGGATGCTTGTTCACTCATTTTCATGGCAGTGGTAAATGGCACGGATTGCAATGCACCAAACTGCGTGGCATACCAGAAAATAAAGGGAAGCAATACAATGAGAGCGATGATGATGATGCGTTTCAGCATGAACATTCCTGTTGATTAAATACCCGATTTGCGAAGTTGATCGGCATTGCCTTCATATTTGGAAGGACATTTCGTGAGAATTTCATTCGCTATGAATTGTTTGTCTTCAAAAAGACCCTTCACTACAATGCTCTCAGCAATATCGAAATTATTGGGTCTTGCGCCTTGATATTCCACTTGAATCACTTCGCCTATTTCATCTTTCATAGAGAATGTGAAGAGATTTCTCTCTGCATCATAATTGGCTCCCTGCTCACGCACCCATATACCTTTTACCTGCATTTTCTTACCGGTAGCACGAGCGGCTTCAATCGTACCATATTCAATTTTACTCGAATCTAGTACTGTGATGCCAATTCCAAGAAATGCAAGGCTCATTATGATGCCAATCCAATATCGAGTTTTCATTTCTAATCCTTTAGCTTGATTTGTTGTTCAAGTTCTTTGACGGAGCCGTTTAACTTATTGACATAGAATGCGAGTCCAAGCCAAATTACAAGTGCGATGACGAGGACGACATAGATGGCATGTTGTTCGAAGAATGACATCATGAAAGTGATTCCTTATGAAGCATGCGAGATTGTAATTCTCTTCCTGCAATGCGAATGCGCGCAGCAAGATTGAGTAACCAGAAATACAGCATGGTGAATGCACAGAATGCCATGCTTAAAATGATTTGTTTCAAAAGATCGAGTGTTCCTGCCTGCTGACTAATGACGGGTCCTGCATTGGAATCATCGGCAGATCCGGGATGGAGTCCGCCATAAATGCGAGGAGCGATATAAATAAAAAATACTGCGGCTATAGCACCGATGATGGAATATACCGAAGATAATCTCGCTCTAGTTTCTTCTTGTTCGATCGCGGAACGAAGTACGAAATATGCTCCATAAATCAAGAGCAGAACAAAGATGGATGTCTCACGAGGATCCCAATTCCAAAAAGATCCCCAATTGAATTTTGCCCAAATCGCGCCTGATACCGTGGCAAGAATACAGAATAGCGTACCCAATGCGGCAGATGAAGATGCAATGATATCAAGTCGTGGAGATGGATTTCTGAGATAGCGAATCGACATGATCATCGAGACGATATAGGCTAAAAATGCTATCCATGACATCGGCACATGAAAATAGAGTATGCGCGCTCTTTCTTCCAGTCCAACAATATATGGTAGCGTGATAAGCGGATCGATTTGAATGATATTCGAAAGGCGCAATTCAGCATCGGTATTTCCTCTTTGCAAATCAGCAATGAGGGAAATTCCATTTCCAAAATCAGCGGGATTGAGTTTATCAGCGGTCAATCTCAAGAAAAAGGTTTTCTCTTTGCCTTGAATCGGAATCATCCATTCACCGGATTCTTGTTTTTCTGCTTTTGACACATCGATCTTGCATACAACCGGAATGGGTTTTTGCATGCCCATGCGATAGATCAATGCGACATCTTCGGGTGTGCCAGCGATGCGTGGAAATAATGCCAAAAACACCATGATTGTCATCACGGAGATGAGTCCGATACGCATCCAAAGTGGTCTGGGCTTGAGCAAACCGGGATATAAACCCCAGCCGATGCCGATGATGAATCCAAGAGAGAGAATGAGAGCTTTCATGCAATCAGATAATTGTGAGCTTCAAAAATACTTTTTTGCCGAATCATTATCACTACTGTTTCCAAGGATTGGTAGCCCAAACGGAAAATTCAGGGATCATGGCTCTGTCATCGAGTTCCAATATAGACTTGATCATATAGGCGATTTCCTGTGAGCGAAGTTTATTGTCAGCCGCGGTACGCTCGATTCTTTCATCGGAATTGAATGCAGTAGCAACTTCACTTGGATTCACTTGCATCACGCGAATGGAATGCTTGCGAAGTTCATGTTGCCAACTTTCGGTCATTGCTCTAAGCGCGAATTTACTCGCGGCATATATGCCACCTCTTTCAAATCCGCGTAATGATGCGGTTGAACCGATATTGATGATGGCCCCTTTTTGTTGTTCGATGAATATCGCCGCGGCTTTTTGGGCCATGAGCGCCGGACCAAATACATTGGTTCTGAAAATATGCTCATATTGTTCCAATGTTGCATCAAGAAGGGTTGGAAATGCACCCAAACCAGCATTATTGATGAGTACATCGAGCCCATCGGCATGCGCCAAAAACTCTTGATATGTTCTTTCGATATCTTCCGGTTTTGTGATATCAGCCACAATCGGAAATGCCCCGGAATAGTCTGCTGCGATTTGCAATCTCTCGGCATTTCTGCCTGTGATGCCGACAAGCGCACCTGCATCGACCAAACATTTTGCGGTTTCTTTTCCGATGCCGAGCGAGCCACCGGTGATGAGTATTCTACTGTTTTGAAGTTCCATGATTATATCCTTTCCGAACGCATTGAGCGTGGATTGACGGTGAATTGAAGTGAATGAAAAGCATGCTCGCCAAGATATTTGAGTTTAAGAGCCCCAAGAAATCCAATCATCGCGGCATTATCCATACAATAGGAAAGTTTGGGAAGAAACACAGTGATCGGTCTTTTCTCGGAAGCTTCCTGCAATGCAGATCGCAGGCGTGAATTGGCAGATACACCACCAGCCACAATGATATTTTTTATACTATGCTCTTTGGATGCTCGAAAGAGTTTATGAATCAAAACTTCAACAATTGCTTCTTGCGCTGATGCGCATATATCTTTGAGTGTAGATTCATCCTGAATGCCATTTGGAAATTCTTTTTGAAGGAAATATTTGACCGATGTTTTGAGTCCTGAAAAACTAAAATTATAATTGTCTTCATGCATCAATGCACGCGGAAAAGTATATGCTTTGGGATTTCCTTCTTTCGCAAGAGCATCAATGCGGGGTCCTGCAGGATAGCCAAGACCAAGCATCTTCCCGATTTTATCGAATGCCTCACCCGCAGCATCATCTTTAGTATTTCCGAGCACGATTTCTTCGCCGAATTCTCTGACAAGAAAAATACTGGTATGACCGCCACTCACGATGAGCGCGATGAATGGAAATCCACATTCGGGATATTCGATCATTCCACTATACATATGACCTTCAATATGATGAACCGGAATCACGGGAATCCCGAGTTTCAGGCCGAGTCCTTTCGAAAAAGATGAACCCACAAGCAATGCGCCGGCAAGTCCGGGCTGAGTGGTCACGGCAATCGAAGTAAGATCTTGATATGCTTTCCCTGATTCCTTCATCGCTTTGTCAACAATCGCGGAAATCGCTTGCAGATGCGCTCTGGAAGCAAGTTCGGGAATCACTCCGCCATATTGCTCATGAATGGTTTGTGATGATATCACATTGCTCAGAACCACTTCATCATGAATGACGGAAGCTGATGTTTCATCGCAAGAACTTTCGATAGCAAGTATGATATGACTACTCATGCAAGGTCCACCACGGTTACGCCATCTCCACCTTCGGGGATGGTACCAATTCTGAAAGAACTCACGGCGGGATGAAAAGACAATTGCTCATGAATGGCTTTACGCAATGCTCCCGTGCCTTTTCCATGAATGATTGTCACCATAGAGATATTCGCAAGTATTGCATCGGATAGCAAGCTTTCCACATCTTTGCATGCTTCATCCGCGCGGAATCCACGAAGATCGATGCTGGTTTTTGCATCGAGTTTCAGGACACTGGACATCGAATTTTTCGAATACTCTGCTTTGCGTTTATCGGCACGATTAGCAAGTTTCAACTGCGACAATTGCGTTTTGAATTTGATTCCATTGAATTCCACGATGGCTGACTTGCTCTCGGGATCTATCATGATAATGATTCCCACATCTCGAATATTCTCACCTATGATTACAGAATCTCCGATTGCAAATGCACTTGATAATTTTTCATCATTCTTTGGCTTTTCATGGAGCTTTTGATTGAGTTCTTTTTTGACGGATTCATATTGTTTACGAATATCTCCCACATCTTTTTGTTGCTCGCGGATTTCCTTTATTGTCTGCTCAATGAGTCCATTCGCCGATGCAAGAAGTTCTTTGGCTTCTTCTCTGGCGGACTGCATATACTCTGCCTTTCTCTTTTTGATCTCCGATGCCTTGATTTCATATTCTTCTCGAAGTGTTTGCGCTTTCGAGAGTTCCATTCTTGCGGATTTCAGAGATTCCTCAGCTTGCATCCGAAATGCTTGAAGTGATGCAATACTTTCCTCAAGTTCCGAATGTTTATCACCCAGATATTCGCGGGCTTGTTCCATAACATCTTTCAACATGCCAATCGAATTCGCAAGCGCAAATGCATAACTATTGCCGGGAATGCCTGAGAGAAATGTATAAGTCGGTACAAGATGCACTGGATCAAATTCCATCGATGCATTCAGTAATTCTTTGCGATTGAGCGCATAACTTTTCAGCGAAGACTGATGCGTCGTCACGATGAACATAGACTTTTTCTCAATACAATGATCGAGTATCGCTGAAGCTAGCGCGCTTCCCTCTTGCGGATCTGTACCTGAACAAATCTCATCAATCAAAATGAGCGAAGAATCATCGGCATGATCAACGATGTCTTTGAGTCGCATCACTTGTGAAGAAAATGTACTCAGATTATGTTCAATGGATTGATGATCACCGATTGCGCAGAAGAGAGATTTCGGGCTTGTGCGACATTCCCCAAGAGGAAAGATTCCCGACAATGCCATTGCGATATTGAGTCCAATGCTTTTCAGTGCGACTGTTTTTCCTCCGGCATTCGGACCCGAAATGAGATGTCCCAAAATACCCAAATCAAATTCAATGGATAGTGGAATTGTTTTTTTTCCTTGTCTTCCAAAAAGCAATGGATGATAGACATGTCGTAATTCAATTTCTGAATCTCTGGAAATCACGGGTTTCATCCCATTCATGTCGAGCGCATATCGCGCCTTTGCAAAGAGAGCGTCAAAATGTGCGAGGACATCCGTGGAACCCAATATCAAAGCGGCTTCCGAGGCAATCTCTGCTGTCAGCATCGTGAGTATTCGAATCATTTCTCTGCGCTCTTCGCCAAGTAGCAGAGAAAGCTGATTGTTCATTTCCACGATTTCTGAGGGTTCGACAAATACTGTTGCACCCGTATTTGACACTCCATGGATGATTCCGGGTAGCGTGCGTTTTTCCGAGGCGCGCATCGGCAATACGAAACGACCTTCCCTTTGCGTGATGAATTCTTCAGTCACCAAATCTTCTGCTGATACTTTCGAAAGAAGTTTATTCAGTCTTGAACGCAGGCGAGATGATGTTTCAACAATTTCTCTTCTGATATGCGATAATTCCTTACTGGCTGTATCACGCATTGCACCCGTGTCATCTATGGCATCAGTGATATGTTTTTCAAGGAATCGATTTTCATAAAACCCATCGGCAAATTGAGCTAAAATGGGAGAGGTTTCCGCTTTATTTTTGAAATACGATGAAAGCAATCTGCAAGCCCGCATGGCTTCATAGACATCCAATAATTCGGATGCACTCAAAAAACTACCAACTATCATTGCTTTTTGTACGGCATTGCGGATATCGGAAATGCCCTCAGATGGCAGGACTTCGCCTTTTACGAGTAAATCCCGTAATTCGCCGATACGATTATGCTCAAGAGTTAACCATGCGATATCATCAATGGGACGAGCATTGAGAATGATCTCTTTACCCAATTCCGATAAGGCGCATTGCGCAATCAATTGCAGAACTTGAGGAAATTCCAATTCTTGCAAAGAATCTTCCATCAGTCGGTTTTTGTTTTGTTGTTTGGGCAATGAAGCACTCATTGAACTTGATTTGGGATGTGTTGAGGGAAAACAGCGTATTTTTGTTAAAATTACGGATTTAACTGCATTCATACGAAACAGGAACCGCAGTATAACAAGCATTGTTGGCCTAACATTCCAATATCACAGAAATATCTCCCGCATGAGTCGCAATACTAGTAAGAAAAGTACAATAAACCCTCTTTCCGATATCCCCGAGGAACTCACGCATATTGCGATTCGAGGTGCAAGAGAGCATAATCTTCGCAATATTTCATGCGATATTCCGCGCGATGAATTGGTAGTAATCACGGGAATTTCTGGATCTGGTAAATCTTCATTGGCATTCGATACGATTTATGCGGAGGGTCAAAGGCGCTATGTGGAATGTCTATCGGCCTATGCCAGACAATTCTTGGGAATGATGAAAAAGCCTGAAATCGATAGTATTGAAGGTCTTTCACCCGCCATATCCATTGAGCAGAAATCTATTGGAAAAAGTCCTCGTTCCACCGTTGGAACTGTAACCGAGGTCTATGATTATCTGCGTTTGCTTTATGCGAAAATCGGCATTCAGCATTGCGTATCCTGTGACATTCCCGTACATAAACAAACTACAGAGCAATTGGTAGAGATGCTTCTCACCAAGCCGGAAGGCATGCGCATTATGGTTCTTGCGCCTGTGGTGAAGGGCCGGAAAGGACATTATAAAGAACTCTTCGAGCAATTCCGTAAACAGGGTTATACAAAAGTTCGCATCGATGGAGAAATCACCGAGATTTCCGAAGGCATGCAGGTTTCGAGATATAAAACACATTCTATTGAACTCATTATTGATCGCTTGATGATCAGTAAAGATATTGAATCTCGTCTCACGGAATCACTTGAAATCGCCCTCAAATTGGGTGAATCCGTTGTAATGATTATCTCCGAACAACAGCTTGGTGAATGGACTGAATCATTGCATTCAACACTCAATACATGTCCACAATGCGGTTCAGGATATGATACGCTTGCTCCAAATGCCTTCTCTTTCAATTCCCCATTCGGTGCTTGTTCGGATTGTGAAGGACTTGGCATCGTGAGTGATTTCTCAGAGGATTTACTGATTCCTAATCCTTCACTTTCACTTGTAGAAGGTGCGATTGGACCAATAGGTAAAAAACGAAAGACCCAATTATGGGATCAGATCATTCAACTCTCCAAGCAATTGCGATTTAATCTCACCTCACCATATTCGGAATTACCCGAAAATATTCGCTCGATCATATTGCATGGAAGCAGAGATAAAGTGAATATAAAGGTGCCTGGAACAAGCTCCATATTCACGGCTCAAGTCAGGTTTTCAGGAGTGATTCCACATTTCAGAGAAATTTATCATCATACGGCATCATCAGATATCAAGCAAAAACTTGAACAAGCAATGAGTGAAATTAAATGTGAGACATGTTCGGGTGGCAGACTCAAAGCTAACTCTCTTGCCGTGAAGATTAATCGAAAGTCAATTTCTGAAATCACTCGACTCGATATCACTCATGGCATTGAATACATGCATTCTCTTTCAGAAATCTTAACTGAAAGAGAGATGATGATTGCTTCCGTAATTTTGAAAGAGATCATTTCGCGCATGGAATTTTTACTCAATGTCGGCTTGGATTATCTCTCTCTCGATCGCTCTGCAAGAACGCTTTCGGGTGGTGAATCTCAGCGTATTCGACTCGCTTCGCAGATTGGTTCGCAACTCGTTGGTGTGACTTATGTACTCGATGAACCAAGTATCGGACTTCATCAGCATGACAATGGAAAATTGATTCATTCACTCAAGCAATTACGCGATCTTGGCAATACAGTCCTCATCGTCGAGCATGATCGTGAGATGATTGAGCAGGCGGATCATTTGATTGATATTGGTCCGGGTGCCGGTGTGCATGGCGGTCGCATCGTCTTTCAGGGCTCACCCAATGAAATCAATGTCTATACCAAAAAGAATACACTCAAGTTTCCTGAGTCCACCACCGCACGATATTTATCCGGCGAAGATGACATTGAATTACCCGATCAAAGGCGCTTGGGTAATGGAAAATTTCTGGAACTCAAACATGCCACGGGAAATAATCTGAAGGGCATCGATGTGCGCATTCCTCTTGGCACATGGACTTGCATCACGGGCATGAGTGGAAGCGGTAAATCTACGCTCATGAATGATACTTTGTATCCGATTCTTTCCCGACATTTTCACCATGCTTTGATTTCTCCGCTTCCCTATGGTTCCATAGAGGGTTTGGAGCATATTGACAAAGTGATTGAAATCGATCAAGCGCCCATTGGAAGAACGCCAAGAAGTAATCCGGTTACATATACAGGCGTATTCACCCAGATACGTGATTTTTTTACGCAACTTCCAGAGTCAAAGGTCCGTGGGTACAAGCAAGGTCGCTTTTCATTCAATGTTCTGGGTGGCCGTTGTGAAGAATGCGAGGGCGCAGGGATGAAAAAAATTGAGATGAATTATTTGCCTGATGTGTATGTCAGCTGTGATATGTGCGGCGGCAAGCGTTATAACAATGAAACATTGCAAGTGAAATATAAAGGTAAAACCATTGCGGACATACTCGCCATGACCATTGAAGAATCGCTTGATTTTTTCAGTGAGCTTTCTTCCATCAAGCGAAAATTGCAAACCTTGGATGATGTGGGATTGGGGTATATCACGCTCGGTCAGCAAGCTCCCACCTTATCCGGCGGTGAGGCACAACGCGTGAAGCTTGCAACGGAATTATCGAAAATCTCAACAGGAAAAACGCTGTATTTATTGGATGAACCGACAACAGGGTTGCATTTCCAGGATATCACGCATCTTGTCCGCATCATCAATAAACTAGTTGAAAAAGGTAATACCGTGATTGTCATAGAGCATAATCTTGACATGGTTAAATGTGCTGATTGGGTGATTGATCTTGGTCCTTATGGCGGCATAGGCGGTGGTGAAATCATTGCCGAAGGTACTCCGGAACAGATTATCAAGAGCAAGAAAAGCATAACGGGAAAATATCTAAAAAAGGAACTTGAGCGTAGTAAGCTCATTCAACAAAAAAGGATATCTCAATAAAGAGATATCCTTTGATTTGTCGTGCATGATTCAATCACACATCGAGATTCTTCACATACTGGGCATTTTTCTCTATGAATTCTCGTCTAGGCTCAACTTTATCACCCATCAAAGTATCGAATACCAATGAGGCTTCTGCGGCATTTTCAATGCTCACTTGAAGAAGCGTACGCGTTTCGGGGTTCATGGTTGTGGACCACAATTGATCAGGATTCATCTCTCCAAGACCCTTGAATCGCTGAATATTGATACCATCGGCAGTTGTACTTTCAACTGATTCAGGATTCACATCATCGATGAGTCCTTTGTCTTTTCTGATACGCTTGATAATTTCATCCCGCTCTGCTTCATTATAAGCATAATATTCTTGCTTCCCTTTCTTTACCTTATAAAGAGGTGGCTGAGCAATGAACAATCTACCTGAATTGATGAGATCCCGCATATTGAGAAAGAAGAATGTTAGGAGCAATGTACGAATATGCGAACCATCCACATCGGCATCAGCCATGAGAATGATTTTTCCATAACGACTTTTCTCTGCATCAAAATCTTCACCGAACCCAGCACCGAGAGCTGCGATGATCGTTCTGATTTCTTCATTGTCCAAAATCTTATTGATTCGCGCGCGATGCGTATTCAAAATCTTACCACGAAGAGGAAGGATTGCTTGAAAGCGACGATCTCTTCCCTGCTTTGCGGAACCACCCGCTGAATCACCCTCAACAAGATAGATTTCAGTGTCTTCAGCAGTGCGAAGAGAGCAATCCGCAAGCTTACCGGGCAAAGCTGAGCTCTCGAGCGCATTTTGTCTACGAACGAGTTCACGAGATTTCTTTGCCGCCATTCTAGCTTCTGCTGCAAGCGTTGCTTTTTCAATAATTTTTTTTGCAATCTTGGGGTTTCCATCAAGAAACATGGAAAGACTTTCATTCACCACTTGGCGAACAATACCCTCAACATCGCCATTACCCAATTTGGTTTTTGTCTGACCCTCAAATTGAGGTTCGGCAACTTTCACGCTTATGATCGCAGTCAATCCTTCTCGGAAATCTTCACCTGTAAGTGCTGCCTTGGTAAGATTATTTGAGGCAGCATATGCATTGATCGTACGTGTAAGCGCTGATCTAAAACCGGACACATGCGTTCCACCTTCAATCGTATTGATATTGTTTACATAGGAAAGTAATGTTTCACTATAAGAATCATTGTATTCAAAACAAACATCAACAATAGTATCAGCACCGACATCACTTTTTCCAGAACCAGAGATTGAGACTGTTTCGGTCAATGCAGTAAGATGCGAATCAACATGACGAACAAATTCTGAGAGTCCACCTGGATAACGATATTCTTCCGTTGTTGCATTGGCTTCATCAATCAGTATTAAACTTACTTCAGGATTCAAGAACGCCAATTCACGCAAGCGATCAGCCACGCGTGAAGCACGGAATTCAACAGTCTTAAAAATTGAATCATCTGGATAGAAGCGAATCATCGTTCCGTTTTCTTTGGTCTCACCCATTACTTCGACATCACTTACCGGACTTCCTTTGGAATATTCTTGGCGATATATTTTGCCTTCTCTTTTGACGGTTGCTTCCAATTTTTTTGAAAGTGCATTCACGCAGGAAACACCAACGCCATGCAAACCACCGGAAACTTTATAACTTCCTTTGTCAAACTTACCACCTGCATGCAATGTGCAGAGCACCACTTCAAGGGTGGAGACTTTCTTAACTGGGTGAGGTCCTGTTGGAATACCGCGTCCATCATCTTGAACGGAACAGGAGCCATCATTATGAAGCGTTACAATGATTTTTTTACAAAATCCTGCAAGAGCTTCATCGATTGAATTGTCGACCACTTCCTGTATAAGATGATGCAATCCGCGATCACCTATATCACCGATATACATCGCGGGGCGCAATCTGACTGCTTCAAGCCCCTCGAGCACCTTGATACTGTCTTCGGAATATTGGTTTCCATTACCGTTTAGTTCTTGTTCTTCTGTAGATTCAGCCATCGTATTTGGAAGTATTGGTGGGTAAAGTATTGATTTGCTTTGAAAGGCAAAACAAGACATTCAACTGTCAAAATATATTATGCAAAAGTACGCAATTTTCACCAATGTTTGGCACTGAAAATTGTCCTATGTGCCATGTGGTCCAACCTTTGGAAGTGCTTGTTTTTTATAGACATAAGAATCCATCCATGCTCTTATCTCTAGATTGCTCTCCTGCCTTCTGCCTGCAAGGATATGATCTGCATTTTCATACATCACGAGTTTATATGGATGCAATGCTTCCTGTAATGCCATTCCGAGTTTATATCCATGCTTTGGATCGACTCTTTTATCGCCCGTGCCATGCAAAACAAGCAGCGGTGTGGTTTTGCACAATTCTTTGCAAAAATGTTCAGATGAGCGTTTCAATTCCTCTCTTGAAAAATCAGAACCTGATGTTTGAAATTGTGCAAAGGTCTTATAGATATAGGAATCCTTCGATATTTTGTCGAAGGTGGATGGTGCACCGATCGTGACAGCCGCCCTGAAATCGGACATCGTTCTCAGCATCATGAGGGCCATCATGCCACCACGACTTCCGCCGATGAGACCAATGCGATCATGATCTACATATTCCAAAGATTTGAGAAGTGGTAGCAATGCCGCCGCATCGAGTACATCATTGCCACCCCATTCTTCTTTTCCTTCGCTTCCACCGCAACCTCGATAATTGCTTGCTGCAACCACATATCCCCAACTTGCATACATAACAGCATACATAGACGCGGATTCAGGCGTAAGCGCACCCTTGTGTCCTGTGCCACCACGATTGAAAATAATTGCAGGATATTTTTCAGTATTCGCTTGAGCCGGAGGCAAAGCAAGAAAACCAGCAATGCGCAAGCCGGCATGATGATATACTATCCGAAATAACTGCACAGATGAAAATGCAAGAAAATCTTCCGGACTCATTGCTCTTTTTTGAATATTAAGCATTGACTTCGGAATTGGTTCGGGATGTATTTCGATCAATTGTCCGTCAAACATCATTGCATCTTCGCAGGATTGAGCCACACAAACTTATACATGCGTTTGTCCATTGCATTGGTCACATAGCCTTCGACATATTTCTGCAATAGTCTCCAATCCTCATCATATTGCAAAATCATCATTGGTGCATCATTCATGGCGATTTGCTCTGCTTTGCGATACAGTTCCATGCGCTTTGTTCTGTCAGTTTCTGATAATGCCTGTTCAAACAAGACATCGAATGCTGGATTTTTATATCTGGTGTGATTGATCGGACTTGGTCGATTCGGTGCGCTTGGCACGAGTTTCCCATACATCAAATTGAGGAATGATTCAGGATCGGGATAATCGGCAATCCAGCCGAGTCTGAAGAATTCCACTTTTCCTGCATCCACTTCATCGAGATGACGGGCAAATTCCACTTGCTTCATGGTTACATCTATGCCGAGATTCTTCTTCAATTGTGATTGAATTGCTTCAGCCAATTGGAGATTGCGCCCACCGCCATTATTGAGTTGAAGGGAGATTTCAAGTCCTTTCCCTCCGGGATAACCCGCTTGAGCGAGAAGTTCGCGAGCTTGTTCCAAATCGAGATCATAGCCCTTAATCTCAGTGCCCTTATAATCTACCATAGATGGTGGCACAAGACCATGAATGCCGGGTCCCGAGGATTGCGACTTCAATACGAATTTTCTAATCTGGGCTCGATCAATTCCCATATTCAATGCTTTACGGATATTCACATTACCGAATACTTTTCCGGTGAAGAGCATACCATAATATTGCGTTGACAAAGCAGGAATATGTAATACTTGGAAATTGGAATATTCACTTTTGACCTTTTTATTTTCATCAACAACATCTTGAAAAAACTCACTCGGTATGCGATAGCTTTCTTCAAGATTTCCATTCTTGCAACCAATGAATTGATTGGTGATGTCTTTCATGAAACTGAATGTGATTCCATCGAGATATGGTAACTGATTTCCGTCTTTGTCTTTGCCCCAATACTGTTCATTGCGCTTAAGAATGCATTCACGCTCGGGCGACCAAGAAATGAATGTGAAAGGACCTGTTCCAACGGGATGCTGGAAGAAATCTTTGGCATAATGCTCAACGGCTTCTTTCGGATGAATGAGCGTAACGCCGAGAGTGACATAATACTCGAATGGTGCAAATGGTTTGACGAGATCAATGCGAAATGTGTATTTGTCAACAGCCACAAAACCCGGAATACTCTTCACTTTCAGTGGAGTATTATTCGCTTGCGTTTCAATGGTTGCATCATAATATTCTTTTGCACCACGAACTTTTTCCTTGAAATATTCAGCGCCAAGTGTTCTAGTTCTTGCATCGCAAATTCTGGTGAAAGAATAGACCACATCTTCTGCGGTCATTTCTCTTCCTTTGCCATTTTTGAAACAAGGATCATCATGAAATTTCACACCTTTTCTCAAGCGATATGTATATGACATTCCATCCGGAGAAATCTCCCAAGATTCCGCGAGTTCCGGCTGCAGATGGAGATCTCCATCATAAGTGAGTAAGGTTTCATAGATTTGATCCGCGATATGATGCGAAGTTGCATCATTGACACCAATAGGGTCAAGTGAGCGCAATTCCGCCATTTCATTGGCTCTATATATTCCACCCTTGAATTTACCACCCTTCATTTCTGTGAGGGCACCGCCTGTTTGTTGCTCTCCGCCTCCACATCCGACACAAATAACAATGAATGCCATCATGAAGATGGATTGCATAAGTAAACGCTTCAAACTCATAGAATACACCAAAGAAGTTGAATCAATAGCTTTGAACTGTGCAAAACTACTGTTTGGGTCTTGTTTTCAGATGAATGGTGGAAAAAAAAACGACATATATCACTATTGACATATGTCGTTCAAATCTACTTCCCGAACAATTTAGGATTCACTTGAATCACCTTTTTTTACATAATCGGTGAGATAGAATCCGGTACCATTGAATACAAGGCCTGATCCACCGCTGATTTTTCGGAATACTTCACCCGTGGATTTTTCTTCTTGATCGCATTGCTCTACAGGGCAAAGCGTGAGTGCATCGGAGGAAATTGATTGCAATACTTCAAAGTTTTTTCCGCATTTACGGCATTGATATTCATAAATTGGCATATATCACCTTTATTTTGTCGAAAACCGGGTGCTCAAACGAATCTATAAGCACTTTATTGACTGACTCATGGAAGAAGAACACTTTACTCTCAAAGTTATTGGTTTTTTTCATGGAAATACCACATCCAAGCATCGAGCGCCAAGACAGCCGGATGCAAAACTTGGAATTGATGGTACCATTGAATTAGTGAAAGGCCAAGATTTTGAACAGGCATTACAGGATCTTGATACCTTTTCACATATCTGGTTGATCTATGGATTTCATTCCGCAAAGGGTTGGAAGCCGATGGTCTTGCCTCCGCGAGGAGACAAAAAAAGGGGTGTTTTTGCCACTCGCTCGCCCTATAGACCCAATCCTATTGGTATGTCCGTGGTCAAATTGGTGAATATTTCAGGATTGAAAATGTATGTCACCGGCACTGACCTCCTTGATGGCACTCCGATTTATGATATCAAGCCATATATTCCATATGCAGACAGCATATCTGATGCAAATGCCGGATGGATTGATTCATTGAATCATAATGAAACTGAGATTATACTTTCTGAAGAAATGCAATTGTCGATGAAAGATTCTGAGTTAGCGCATATCATCATGCATGCAAAGCAGATTCTGAGAGATTCTCCATATCCACATCCGTATCGCAGGATCAAGCAAGTGAAGGAGAATATGTATGAAGTTGCAATCAAGGAGTGGAGAATTCAATACAGAATAATCCAGGAAGGAAATGTCATCTTGGATTCAATGTCTCAGGCCGGTTCTATAAAATAGGTTTGCATGATGCCTTTTCCTTTCACATGAATTGGTTCCCTTTTGACAATCATGAAAGGCACCAGTTGCTCTTCCACCAGATCGCTTTGCTGTCTTGCAATTTCGATGAATTCCATACTTGCATGCACATGACCCGGTTCAGAATATGTTTCCATTCTGCTTGCTGTATTAACGGCATCGCCCCATAAATCATAGGAATATTTGTTTTCTCCGATGATTCCTCCCACAACATTTCCACAATGGAGTCCAACTCTGAAACACATGAGTTTTTTCTCATCGGCAATCGTGATTTCTCTTTTGACCTTCATCATTTCAAGTGCGGCATAAATTGATTTGAGTGCATGATGCTCAACCTTCACATGTGCCCCGCAAACGGCCATATATGCATCGCCGATGGTTTTGATTTTCTCCAAACCAAATCTATTTGATATCTCATCGAATTCTGAGAAAACAGAGTCCATGAGATCGAGCAATTCTTCGGGTTCGAGTCCTTCGGATATCTCAGTAAAACTAGCAATATCAAGGAATAGTACACATACGCCCGTGAATTTATCAATTACCTTCTTTTCACCTTGCAGTAGTCTTGCTATAACTGCGGGAGGAAGGATATTTTCCAAAATGGCTGATCGTTCAGCGGCGACTATGCGTTCTTCCTCGAATTCCTTTTCCTGCAAAAGCTTCACTCTTTCTGTTTCAAGTTCTTGTACTTGTTTTTTGACATCGGCATTGAACAAAGCTTTTTCGATGGCAACATGTGATTTGAAATGATCCAAACTTTTCTTGTATTCTCCGGCATATTCCCAAAGAGAACTCAAATCTTTGTGAATATACATGAGCTTTTCTTTCATCTCATGTTCTGTTGCGATATCCAGCGCTTTATATAGATAGGACTTGGCTTTTTCATTATCAAGAAATACGCAATCTGGTTCACTGTAGATGATTCCAAGATTATTATAATTCTGAATCAAGAGCGAGATATGATGCATTTCTTCGGCGAGAGCCAAACTTTGCTCGGAATATTCCAGTGCCTTATCGAATTCACTGAGTTGCATATACATATGTGCAAGATTGGCAAGAAGAGCCGCAAGTGGTCTTTTTTCATCCAATTCTCTGAAGATGCCAATTGATTGCAAGATGAAAGCAAGGCCTTGTTCATTATTTCCAAGATTACTATGAGAGATACCAAGATTACAAAGTATGGTGCCAGTTAACTTTTTGTCATTACTTTTTTTCGATATCGACAATGCGGTTTCTTGATATTCTAATGCTGAGCCATATTCCAAGATGGAACTGTATGCATTACCGATATGCATATAACTCAATGCAGTTTCTCGCTCATTTTCATTTTCTTCGGAAATTCCCAATGCTTTAAGATGATAATCGATGGCTTTGGTATAATCGCTATTCGAAGCATAAGAAGCGCCAAGCTTATTGCATAACTCGGCTGTTTCTTTCATCATCCCCTTTTTTTCATAGATGCTTCCACTTTTGCGAATATATTCAATGGATTGTCTATACAATGCGAGTTCGTGGCTCAAGGATCCTAGAAGTGCATATATCTCAGCTATGAGAATTTGCTCTTCTGTTGTGAGAGCAAGCTCCAGTGCCTTTTGAGCTTCCACATAAGAATCTTCGAAAGAAGCCTCACTTTGGAGTTGCAATGCTCTTTCGAACAATGCACGAGAAGATTTCTCGGCATCATGTTCAGTTCCGAGCATCTGTTGCTTATCTTCCATGTGAGTCATGAGGAATAGTGGATGTTCAAAAAAAGATTATGGTCTTGTACCCAAGCGGATATTCGCATTCAAACCATGCTCATGAATTTTGAGCAAGAGGTCATTCACCCTTTGCAATGTGGTATCAATAGACTTGGAAGTTGTTTTGTCATACAGCAGCTTATTGATAAAACTCCCATTTGTCTTGATGTCTTTCATCATGTCCTTGGTCTCAACTGTAAGATCGGTTACTCCTGCCAAAGCGGTGTCCGTCTTGGCCATAAGTCTTTGTCCGCTTCCCGCGAGTGAATCCAGTTTTATGAGGATTGATCGAAGTTTCGGCTCATTATTGTTCACGGCGGATTTTGCATCTTTTGCCAAAGCACCAAGATCCTTTATGAGATTCCGCATATTTTCTTTATTATCACCCATGAGCGCATTAAGCGTGATCATCAATTCATCTGCATTTTTGATGGTATTGCGTAATTGTTTCACAACGATGCCATCGGAAAGCAATGAATTTGCCTGTGCCAAGACACTGTCCAATCTTTTTACGATAACTGAGGCATCCGCACCCAAATCACCAACAAGACTTATGAGTTCAGTTGCATCAGCACTTATTGTACCTGCTATTGGTTTTGAGATATCAAGATTTCCGGAGGCAATTCCTGGAGTGATATCGATTTTCTTCCCACCTGTAATCTCAAGCATGCTGATTTTAGCCTGAGCATCCTGGTGTAAATCAGATATATCATCGATGGAACCGGCTATTGCAACACCACCATTGACATTCTCTATGGAAATGACCGAGCCTCTTTTGACTCCATTGATGAAGATTGGTGCGCCAATCTCAATGCCACCTGATGAAGGGAATGTAAAAGACAATGTGTTTTGAGATACCCCAACAATTAGACCTTTTCCTATGGTTATTCCCGCAATGAGCACAATGAGAGAGAGTAGGGCAACAATGCCGACTCTGACCTCTTTTTTTCTGTCTGTCATCATGATAAAGGAAACCTAATAGGAATTCAAGAATGCTGCATTGCAAATTTACCGTAATTTTCA